>VGXU01000034.1 GCA_016873215.1 Planctomycetota bacterium | reverse complement strand
ATTATAAGCATCTTACTTTTCGAGAAAACCACGCTAAAACAAGCACTTACGGAAAATTACTGTGATTTCAAAGAGCAACAAAAAGATAACCAATTGTCATTATTTGACTTATAATGGGACAGTACTGCCCAAAAATCGCAAATTTCCCAGAAATCATGTGTTTCCTGCTCTGTAGAAAACCTGTGTTTTGGAACCCCGAAGGGGTCAAATAAAATAGCCGGGGGTGGAAACCCCCGGAAAGAATGGCTTCCTTCCCTTTTTTGAGCCCCGAAGGGGCGGCACATGTTCAGCTTTTCTACAGAGCATGCGTTTCCCCCTTTTGCCACGTCAAAATCACGCTTCGCGGTTTTGCTTCCGATAACGAGGAGAAACATTTGACACAAGCCCGGCCGGCAGGTACAAAAAAAGAATGAAATCCTTTCGCAAAGAATTTGTGTTCCATACGCCCCGACGGCGGCAGTTGATCAATATCACGCCGGGGGTGGAGCAATGTCTGGCCGAGTCGGGCATTCAGGAAGGCTTGTGCTTAGTCAATGCGATGCACATTACCGCCAGTGTTTTTATCAATGACGACGAGGCGGGACTGCATCAGGATTTCGAGACGTGGCTGGAAAAGCTGGCGCCGGAAAAACCGTATTCGCAATATCGCCACAACACCGCCGAAGACAACGCCGACGCTCACTTGAAGCGCACGGTGATGGGTCGGGAGGTCGTCGTCGCCGTCACGGAAGGCCGGCTGGATTTCGGCCCGTGGGAACAGATTTTTTACGGCGAGTTCGATGGCAAACGCGACAAGCGCGTACTCGTTAAAATCATCGGCGAATAAGCAGTGAATAACCGCGACATATCTTCAAAATCAACCCGGCGCGATTGCTCGCTGTACATTCACATCCCATTTTGCGTTCGCAAGTGCCGCTATTGTGCGTTTTATTCCATCCCGGCCTCTGTTGAAATTCAGCGGCAGTATGTATCGGCGGTCAAACGCGAACTGGCGATGACCGCGTATAAACAATCATTCGATACGATTTTTCTGGGCGGAGGGTCACCGACGGCAATGACTGAATCACTGCTTTTGGAGTTGGCAATGTGGGCCGGGGCGAAAATAAAAAGCGGAAATGAGTTCACCATCGAAGTCAACCCGGGCCAGACGAATGCAGAGCTTTTCAAAAAATTAAAAACCACCGGCGTCAATCGCATCTCCATCGGTGCACAGTCGTTTAATGATAAAGAATTGGAATTTCTCGGGCGGATCCATAATGTCGCGGATATTGTTCGCTGCGTCGAAGACGCCCGCAAGGCAGGATTTGAAAACATCAGTATCGACTTGATATTCGCCATCCCCGGCCAAACGACGACAGACTGGAAACACAGTCTCGATGAGGCGGTCCGACTTGCACCGCCGCATATCTCCGCCTACAGCCTGACGTATGAAGGCGATACGCCGCTGGTGCGGGCGCTCGCTGCCGGGCAAATCGAAATAATAGACGAAGAAACCGACGCGGTGATGTACGAGTCGGCGATGGATACACTCGAAACGGCGGGACTCGTACAATATGAGATTTCCAATTTCGCCAAAGCCGGCTTTGAATGCCGGCATAATCTGCGGTATTGGCTAAACAAATCTTATATCGGCCTGGGGCCTGCCGCGGCCGGCTGCTATGACGGCAAGCGCACCGAGAATGTCGCGGACGTGCAGCGATGGCTGGAAGCTATCGACGCGGGGCGATTCGCGTATGAGACCCAACAATCCTTGTCTGCCGAAGACATCGCCTGTGAGACGGCCGTGCTGAATCTGCGGACACGATTCGGAATTGAGCCTGTGGCGTTTGAACGGCAGACCGGGTATGATATACAAAAATTATTTGCCGCGCCCGTAATGCGGCATTTGAACGCCGGTCTTTTGGAATGGCACGAAGGCCGCTTGCGTCTGACGCGGGCGGCTCTGCCCATCGCCGACAAAGTGCTGTGTGATTTCGCGGCGATATAATTTGCAGGGGCAGACCCCCGTATCTGCCCTTGGATAAAATGACGGAATTCAATAAAATCAACAACATGACAACAGAACAAAAAAACTGGGTGCCCTGCCCACGCTTGCGTGGGCAGGCTTAAGAATTCTTTGAGCCCCGGAGGGACGATATATAACAGAATAAGTTTTTTACAACGCATAGTTGTGAGTGCTACTACGATACTTATGTATGATATTGAATGATATAACCGTTTGTGGAATAAGCGTTTACATTTAGGAAGGCGGGGACAGCTGCCGGTTTATAGCATAACAGCAGCGGCAACCGCAAGCGAGCCGATTTTGCTGTGCCCCAGAGGATAAAAAATCCTGTCGCTTGCGCCTCAGGCTGCTGTTTTATGGATGTTTTGGATTTTGTATGGATTTTTAAAGAAGCATCATCCGATGCCAAATAGCGTTGTAGTATTAGGGAATGGTGAATAGTAAAATGACAGCAGAGCCAACACCCAAAATGCCTTTTTTGACCGCCGAGCTGGGCGCGGTCAAAGGCGTAATTAAGCAGCGGCCCCAGGATTTTATCGTGGAAGAAATACCGCTGTACCAGCCTTCCGGTGAAGGCACGCATATTTATGCGCTGATTGAAAAGACGCAATTGACAACGCACGACGCGATTGCGCGTCTGGCGGCGGCGATGGGCGTCCGCAGGGTCGATGTCGGCTACGCGGGCCGCAAAGATGCCCAGGCCGTCGCACGCCAGTGGATTTCCATTGAGCATATCGACCCCGACAAGCTGGCCGCGCTGGACAAGCCGCAGTTGAAAGTCCTCAAAATCGCCCGCCACGGCAACAAGCTCAAGGTCGGCCATCTGACGGGCAATAAATTCTTCGTTCGGATGCGCAATTTATCGATGCCCGCAAAGCAAGCCGAGAAAGCCGCACAGACAATTATGGATGTGCTGATGCGTCGCGGCGTGCCGAATTATTTCGGCCCGCAGCGGTTCGGCGGACGGGGCAACAGCGGCGAATTAGGTTGGGCACTGATTGACAACAACGCGCAGGAATTTTGCCGGCTGTTTCTCGGCGACCCCGCCAACGAAACCGATAAGCGATTTATCGAAGCCCGGATACTCTGCGAACGCGGCGAATATCAGCAGGCGCTCGATTGCTGGCCAAAGTCATTTCACGACCACCGCCGGATGCTGACGGGGCTGGTCAAATCCAACGGCAACTTCAAACGTGCCACACGCGACCTCGACGACTCATTCAAAGGCTTATTAGTCTCAGCATGGCAATCGGAGATTTTTAACGAGGTGCTGGCGGCGCGGATGCCGAATATCGACAAGGTGCTTGTCGGCGATATGGCGATGAAGCATGACAACGGCGCCTGTTTCCACGTCGAAAATGCCGAGACTGAACAGCCGCGATGTGAACATTTTGAAATCAGCCCGACCGGGCCTTTATACGGGCTGCGGATGACTCGCCTGACCGACGCGGCGGGCGAAATCGAAAATCCGATTCTCGACCGGCGGAACCTGACCGAAGACCACCTCCGGCGGATTAAAAATTTCGGCGCCCGCGGCGGACGAAGACCCCTGCGGTTTTTACCGAAAGATGTGTCGATTCGCGGCGACAAGGACGCCTACGGTGATTTCCTCGAACTGGCCTTCACGCTCGACAGCGGCTGCTATGCCACAATCCTCTTGCGCGAGATTACAAAGACGGATATCGCGTAGAATTTTCTTCGGAAATATGCATCTCGATAATTGTACCATCCGCCAATAGATATGTAGATTACATTACTGTGTGGTGGAACTCACCCATTCTACTGAACTTTCAATTGGTCGCACAGGCACAGGTAATGTTCCAGCATTCAGCATGTTAACTATATCCTCGACTTCGGTTTGAGGAAATCCTCTCGGACTGGTGATCACGCCCGAAGAACTAATGGCGCTTTCAATGTTGGGCGCCGAAATGGCGATATTATCCAGCATAATGCACAGCGGTTTTCCAATGCTGGCGCTGGTCAGTTTGAAAAACAGATTGGCGGCGACATCATCAAACGTAAATCCGATGGCGCGACGCCCTTCACAGTCCTGCGTCGGATAGGCGCGTTTGAGTTTCCACGCCTTGGCGCCGGGGACCATTTTTTCATTGTCCTGATCACTGGCCAGGACATAAAGCTTATCACCGAACCGTCCTATAATTCGCCCCTGCCACCCGGCAGCGTTGGGAGTTTTGATCTCACACCAGATATATCGGCTGTCTGAAGCGCCTTTGGGACCTTTGGCAGCCAGCGCTTCGAGATACGCTGCGGCATCGACATTCCCGGCCGCGGGCAGAATGCGGAATTCCAGTACGCCGGAACCTTTGAGCATTCGCTTGAGGTCTTCCGGGTCGTCGAGTCTGCCGCCGACTTTGGCGTAGGCATCGTAAGACGAAACCACCGTTTCAATTTGAGCGGCACGGGACGGAAATTTATCTTTCATCGCCTTGAGCATCTCGGTCCGCTGCGCCGATTTTTGCGACATCTCCAGAACCTGCCGCAGCGTGTCGATGTTCAGATTGATATTGGATAGTTCGGCTATCGCCTTGTTCCAGCGAACATTAAGGCCTTTTTCCGGGTCGGTCAATTCATTCATCACCACCAACCATTGGCCGAACGCCTGCACGTATTCCTGCACGACAGGAACTATTGTTTCGGCTTTCCCTTTGGCCTCGTCGAAAAGATTAGCTTTAACAAAATCTTCAATCGCCTCCTTCTGCTGCTCCCCAGCCAGCTTGCTCCAGGCGGCGGCGGAAGTTAATCCCTCCGTCTTAAGTCCCAGGTCGGAAAGCTGCTGTTTGAATTTATCCATCGTCGCGGACAACTCATCTCGCATTTTTTGTTTTGTGGCGCACAGATCATACGCCTCGGTCAGATTGTCAATAATTGCCTTGCGCTCGGGTGAGTCTTTGCAGAAGTCCGACAAAATCGCCTGCCGCTGGGCCATATCCAAAGACAATGCCCGCTTGACCTGCAGCAGGTTGATATTTTCCGCTTCAAGCTTCAGCATCGCATCTTCATACGCCTCGCGTTTTTTGCGTATGTCTATACGAACAGGGACACATATTTCTATAAAGTTATTCTCTTTTTGGGAAATTAACACTCCTTGCGTTCGTGTTGGATCTATACGTTTTCTTAGTATATAGCATGTTTCATTAAATATATTCTGGTCAAGTTTTTCACCAGAACTTACTTCACACATAATTTTGTAACCACCCGTTTTTTCAAATGATTGAGTAAATATATGAAAATACACACACAATAGTAATAATGCCATTATTGACCATAGTAACGTAATACACGAAATGGCTATTCCTGCGATAGCCAATTTTTCACCTTTCATTTGTCCGCTACTTTTACTAATATTTACCAATCCTATAATTCCAAAAGTCAGACCAAAAACACTTGTGATTATAGGAATCGTAAATCCAATAATACCCAAAATCAAACTCACAATTGCTAAACTGGAAGTTTTTTGGGGATATATGTAAGAAGCTGTTTGATTCAAAATCTGCCCATTTCTTTCCATTTTGCGCTCCATTTTCTGAAGCCGACAATCTCTATTCGAATGCATAAATTTTATTTATACTGGCCTTCCTCTTTATAGTACCACTACAAATTGGAAAATCCAGTGTTAATTAACTCCGCCCAAAGCTTACCCTAGCGAAAGCCGGAATTCAGAAGCATCAATCGAAGCCACCAACAGAGTTGTCCTTAATTTACCGTCAATCCATTCTTGTAATTTTCGCCGACGCCGGTACAATAGGTGCCTTGTGCAGCTATGTGAAAATCTCATAATACTTTGCAGGAAAAGCGTTTATGGCCAAATTGACGAAATTGGACGACATTGTCGCCCTGTGCAAACGACGGGGCTTTATCTATCAATCGAGCGAAATCTACGGCGGGCTGGCAAGCTGCTATGACTACGGCCCGCTCGGCGCCGAACTCAAACGCAACGTCCGCAACGCCTGGTGGAAAACCGTCGTCCAGATGCGCGACGACATCGTCGGCCTCGATTGCTCCATCTTGATGCACCCGATGGTCTGGAAGGCCAGCGGCCATGCCGACAAATTCGCCGACCTCGTCACCGTCTGCAAAAAATGCAGCACGCGCACCCGCGTTGACCACCTGCAGGAAAAGCCCGGCGGCCAGCAGGAACATACCGAACACGTCGCTATCGACGCCGAAGAGGCCAAAGAACATAACCTGTCCAAAAAAGTCTGCCCCTCCTGCGGCACCGTCGGGCAATTCAATAAACCGATGGCCTTCAAGCTGATGTTCGAGACGCAGATGGGCGCCAATGTCGATGATACGATGACGCTGTGGCTGAGGCCCGAAACAGCGCAGGGCATTTTCGCCAACTTCCGCAACGTGCTGGACAGCACCCGCGTCAAAGTGCCCTTCGGCATCGCGCAGATCGGCAAGAGCTTCCGCAACGAAGTGACAACCAAGGCCTTCATCTTCCGCACGCGCGAATTCGAGCAGGCGGAAATCGAATTTTTCTGCAAGCCCGGCACCGACGAAGAATGGTACAAGCATTGGAAAGACTTCCGCTTCAACTGGTATCTCAACCTCGGGATGAAAAAAGAAAACCTGCGGTTCCGCGACCACGACAAAGACGAACTGGCGCATTATGCCAAGGCCTGCGTCGATGTCGAATACAAATTCCCCTTCGGCTCCGGCGACTGGCAGGAACTCGAAGGCATCGCCAATCGTCAGGATTTCGACCTCCGCCAGCATCAGCGCGGCATGCGGACTATGAACGCATGGTACGAAACGCGCGACGTCACCAAACTGCAATTGAAAGACGAGGCCGAAGACTGGATTAAGGGGCCGCTGTCGTATTTCGACGAAGAAAGCAAGGAACGTTTTGTGCCGTATGTCATCGAGCCGTCGGCGGGCATTGACCGAAGCTGCCTGGCGTTTCTCGTGGATGCTTATGACGAAGATGAAATCAACGGCGAACAGCGCAACGTCCTGCGGTTTCACCCGTCACTGGCTCCCATCAAGACCGGCATCTTCCCGCTGGTCAAAAAAGACGGCCTGCCCGAAATCGCCCGCAATATTTACGATGAACTGAAAGGCTGCTTCGCCTGCTTCTACGACGAAAAAGGCGCCGTCGGCAGACGCTATCGCCGGCAGGATGAGGCGGGGACGCCCTGCTGCATCACCGTGGACGGCCAGTCCAAGGAAGACCAGACCGTCACCGTCCGCGACCGCGACAGCCTCAAACAGGACCGCGTCAACACCGCGCAGTTGAAAAATTATCTGCGGGACAAATTAGGACTGTAAAATCAAAATGCGGCGCGACAAAATGAAACTTGAAATTGCAGCGTATCTCGTTCTTTTGCTTTGTGTTTGTATTTTCGTCGGGTGTTCGGCCCAAAAAACCTTAAAACAAAACCCTGATATTAAAGGGGGAACTATGATTTCCGACAAAATCGAAAATGCTGAAATTTACTATGGTCTGGGCAAATGCATCGCGCAGGGTCTGGCACTGCTGAAAAACCCCGCCGTGCTGAACGCTGCGAAGGGACGCCATGAGGTCGATGGCGAAAATTTGTATTTTATGGCGGATGAGTACGACAGCAAGCCCGAAGACCAGGGCCGGCTCGAATCGCACCGCAAATATCTTGACATTCAATATATCATCAGCGGCCGGGAATGGATCGGCTGCCGCGAAATCGAAGGATTGAAAACAGAAACACCTTACGACGCAGCAAAGGATATCGAATTTTATCACCGAGCCGAACCGATGACGCATATTGATATGGAAGCCGGGACGTTTGCTATCCTCTGGCCGCACGAAGCCCACATGCCCGGCCGAATGTTCGACAAGCCCGCCCGCGTCAAAAAAATCGTCGTCAAAGTCAGGGTGGAGTAATACCGTCGTCACGGTATTTTTCGTAAAATTTAACTTGAATTATGCCGAAAGAAAACGTAAAATATATATATAAAGAATGAGAATTACGATAAGAGGCTATCCAAAAGGTTTCGTCCTGCGGCTATGCCTCTTTTTTATTGGTTTTTATCGCAATTCAAGTTTTTCTTTCAGTTTATTAATACCCGCCATAATAGACCTGTAATTCTTATATAAAGAAGAAAACTTACAGTCATTTGGCACCAGTAGTTTCGCCAGTTTATTTTTCCCCATCAGATATTTCACGAGGCAATGAAAATCACCGTCTCCCGAGACGATAATGGCCTGATTGAAATGGCCGTATTCGATCATCACCTGCAAGACCAGTTCCGCATCGACATTGCCTTTGATCTTGCCTCTAATCTCAAGCGTGGGTTTGAATATCAGTACGAACCCAACATTTTGAAGATGGGTATAAAGGTTCGGTATTGGTCGGCAGGTACCCGATGCAATAAAAGGCTTTTTCGACACCGTATTTGTCTTTGAGGTATTGCCGGAATCGGCCGTAATCCATCTTCCAGCCCAATTCCAGAAGTGCCTGATATAAATTCTGACCGTCGATAAACGCGTAATTCCCTTTGATTTCTTTTTCTTGCCCCAAGGTTCTTTCTCCTTCCCTGAGCCCTAATTACCTTTCTGTTTCTGCAGCCAGATATTATACTCGTCGTTAATTAACTCTTCCATATATTTTTCAAGGTTTGAAAATATTGTATGACCATTCATAACAGTCAAAACCTTTACTTTCAGCGCATAAAAAAGTCCCGCCCATACCGCGGCGGGACTCGAATAATTCATATCCAATGCTCTTAGTCTTTCAGCGGCAAAATGAGGTATTGCGAGAATCGGCCGCTCTTGATCAGCAGACGAACCTTTTTGGTTTTTGCCGATTGCTCCATCGCCTGATTGAACTCTGCAATTGTGTTGACCTCCGCGCTGTTGACGCTGAGAATAATCATTCCCGGTTCAATGCCCGCTTCGCCGGCGGGACTGTCAGGGTCCACCTCGACAATCACAACGCCCTTGTCGCCTTTGACGTTAAACTTACGCGACGCATCGGAATCCATCGGCGCCACCTTGACTCCCAGCTTTTTGCCGGCCTCGGAAACTTCCATTGCAAACTTGCTCTTCGATAGGGAGCCGACTTCGACGGTGAATTCTTTTTCCTTGCCGTCGCGGAAAATCGTCAGGTTGATTTTCGTCCCCGGAGTCATTAATGAAACGGTGTTGCGGAACGATTCATTGGCATGGATTTCTTTGCCGTTGAGTTTAATAATAATATCGCCCTGTTTCAGCCCGGCCTTGTCCGCCGGAGAACCCGGCTCCACGTCCGTCACCAGCACGCCGGCGTTTTTATCCAGCCCGAAGCTCTCAGCCAGTTCCGGCGTCAGCCCCTCACGGTTCATTGTAATGCCGATATAACTGCGTTCGACCTTGCCGTTATTGGCCAGAAACTGGTCTTTGATCGCCTTGGCCATATTGATCGGAATCGCAAGACCAACGCCCATATATCCGCCGGATTGAGTTATGATGGCGGTGTTGATGCCGACAGCCTTGCCGTCAAGATTCAGCAGCGGCCCGCCGGAATTGCCGGGGTTGATGGCCGCATCGGTCTGAATAAAGTCTTCATAACCGCCGTCAGTGATGCCGGTTTGCCGCCCCAGAGCGCTGACGACGCCCACAGTGACGGTTTCAGCCAGCCCGAACGGGTTGCCGACTGCGATGACCCATTCGCCGACCTCCAGTTCATCCGAATCACCCAGTTCAATAACCGGCAAATCCTTGGCCTCCACTTTAATCAGCGCCACTTCCGATTTGTCGTCGGTGCCGATGACTTTGGCGTCAAGCTTGCGCCCGTCCTTGAAAATCACGGTGATTTTATCGACATCCGCCACGACGTGATTGTTCGTCAGGATATAGCCGTCCGGCGAAATGATGAATCCGGAAGCCTGCCCTTCTTTTTTCTGACTGCGGGGCTGGCTGGGCGGCGAAAACTGCGGACCAAAAAACCGGCGGAAAAATTCGTCGTCAAACGGTGAATTCCCGAACATATCCTGCATATTCGATTTCACGGTTTTTTCCACCTTCACGGCCACCACGGCGGGAACGGCCTTTTTGGCGACCGCGGTGAACGCCTTGGACGTCTTTCGCAGTGTCTCAATCCCGTTATCTTCCGCAGCCGAAACCATCCAGACCATTGTCACCATCATTACCGCCGCCCAGCGAACCATTGTTTTCATCGAAAAACCCTTTCTGTGCTTTTTCTCTTTTTTATCTCATTTTTTAATAAAAACGAAAGGGGTCTGATTTGCCGTCAGACCCGCTTTCGCTACCAGATTACTACAAGTTAATCGCTTTGGATATCAATTTTTTTAGCACGGGGTGTTTCCGTTGCACTCTTGGGCAGATGCACCGTCAAAACACCTTTCTTAAACTCGGCTTTGATTTTGCCCTGTTCGACCTGGACAGGCAGTTGAATGGACCGTACGAACGAACCATAACTGCATTCCCGGTGAAAGCTCTTGGCGTCCGTGTGTTCGTTCTGCTGCTTCTTCTCGCCGCGAATGGTCAGAATATCGTCGTCAAGCGTCAGTTCAATATCTTTCTGGTCCATCCCGGCAAGTTCCGCAGTCACCGTGATTTCCTTGTCCGTTTGCGCCACGTCAATACTGGGCAGAAATTCCCGCTCCAGTTGAGCCGGCCCGCCCAAAGGCTCCAAACCCCAGTCGCCGAAAAAATCCTCAAAAAGTCGGTTCATACGGCTCTGAAGTCCCTGCAGAGGATAGTCCTCCGCATTCGACCGAACACGAATCGCCCGGCCGGGTTTCTTAAAGGGCATTATATCTCGCAGTACCATAATCCACCTTCCTTTGTTAACATTTACTCTTTACGTTCACCATTTACGCTTGTTCAAAAAACGCTTCCACTTAAAGATTTTACAAACGCCGTGCCAGACTTTCTGATTGAACCGTAAGTTATTTATTAAAAATAGCTTATATCTGCACAGAGACAATCACTGCCACGCCCGGAGGCTGTCAATTTTGCAGATTTTTCTGTCAAAATTGCACTCTCGGCAACACAATTTTAAAAATTTATCAGAAACCCTATTGACAAGTTGTACATTTGTACGATATGATATTGTACAAATGTACAAAAAGCCGGCGATTTTGTGTCACACGCCGGCGGCTTGTGCGTCCTAAAAGGATAGAAAACCCCTCATACAAGGAGTGAAGTATGACTGCGAAAAAAATACTAACACCGTTAAGCCCGGCTGAAACGGAAATCCTGCGTCTCGTCTGGCAATTGAACGGCCCGACCGTCCAGCAGGTCTGCGACACCCTGCCAACGGGACGGCAAATTACCTACGCCACCGTGCAGACGATGCTTCGCCGGCTCGAAAAAAAAGGCTACCTGCGGCACGAAAGCCGCGGCAAAGCGCACGTCTTTATCCCGGCCGTACGCAAAGACCAGGTGCTGGGTTCTGCGGTGCGGTCGTTTCTGGATAAACTCTTCGGCGGGAACGCTGTGCCGCTGGTGCAGTACCTGGCCGAAAATAAACACATCACCGCCGACGACGTCGAACAGCTTAAGACTTTACTCAATGAACCTCACTCCAAAAAATAAGAAGAAGGGCATACTGCTATGGAAACCTTAACCGCAAAAATACTTGACTATCTCAAAGGGCAAAGCTTTCAGGTGGCCGTTGTTTTCATCGCGGTACTGATACTGACGTGGCTTTTGCGAAATCGCAGCGCGCACATTCGGTACCTGCTGTGGCTGGTCGTGGCAATTAAATGCCTGACGCCGCCATTGGTGATTTTTTCGGTACCCGTGCTGCCGGCAGAAACAATCCCTGTGATTGTCCCCCATCAAAACTCAACCATTGAACCTCAGGCCGCGCCGATTATTACTGAACAACCCAAAAGCACAGAGACCGTCACAGTACTCGACAACTCTCAAAAGACTTTTTCAAACTCAATCGAAAATCGAACCTCGAAAATCGAAAATTTGTCCCCCAGGGATCGAAAACCGAAAATCATAAATATAATAACTTCAACCGGCGTTCTTCTCTCCGTGTGGGCAGCGGGAGCAATGTGTTATTTATTATGGGCTTTGGGTAAGGCGGTACGGCTTGCGGTGCGTCTAAGGAGGATCCGCAAGCCCCTGCCGGCCCAATTGATGATCGAGCAGATTGAAAAGCTGGCAAAGTTGTGGAATTACCCGGGCGGCTTTAACGTCTGGCTGGTGGATGGAATCACTCAGCCATTTGTCTGGGGCCTGTGGCGGGGGGCGATTTATCTGCCGACCCGGTTTCAGAGCATCGAGGGTGACAAACAGAAGGCCATTGTCCTGCATGAAATGGCGCATGTGGTTCGATTCGATGCCTTTGTCAATCTCATACAAATACTGATACAGGGCGTCTTCTGGTTTCATCCATTTGTTTGGCTGGCCAATCGTTTCATTCGGCAGGAACGCGAAAAATGCTGCGATGAAATCGCCGTGGCAAGATTGGGAACTGCACCCAAAGAATACGGCCATGCCATTGTGGATACACTGTTACAGGAAGCCAAGGCCGGACTTGCCATCCCGACGCTGGCCGTGGCCGGGCCTGTTAAAAATATCGAAGACCGCATCAAAACCATCATGCAGCCGGGAAAACGCTTTTTCCAAAGACCCTCAATGATTGCGCTGCTGATTATCGGTTTGCTGGCGTTGGTCACAATTCCGACAACCATTGCCCTGACACAAAAAATCACGCCGCCGGATTACATGCTTAGCGGGATAGTGACAGACGCCAATGACAGACCAATTGCCGGAGCGATTGTCTTTGACGACGGCTACGGCCCGCAGCCGTACCAGAAAGGCATTACCGACGAAACCGGCAAATTCGAATACAAAAGCTGGAACGAGGAACACAACGTCACAGCCAAAGCGGATGGCTACCAGCAGCAGACAATCGTCTTTAAGACCGCGCCGTTTGATAATTCCAAAAGCCTGAACTTCAAACTCCAGGCGGGAGAGCAACAGGAAAAACTAACGCATTCAGGACAAATGACTGTCAAGACAGAGAGTATTGGTAGAATTAATCTACCCATCGGAACAAAAGGGAAATTTATCAATAAATATGTTGATGCGATATACGGTAGTAAAAAAGAGTATTCATCTTTAATGTATCTTGGCGTGGTCAAGAACGGCCAAGAAGTGAAGCTGATGGACAATGCTGTGTATTACAATCAGTTTTCAACTCCCATTGTAAAAGTAGAGGTGTTAAGCAACTCTTATCCTGCGGTACAGAAAGGGACGATTGGCTGGATTCAGTTAAAGAACACCGATTTTGCTGACGCATTCGAGCAGAAACCGGATGACCAACTCCCCCGGCAGTTTAAGGAATTGCAAGAGGAAAGAAATAAAATAGTGATGGAGCAATACAAGAAGAATCGCAAGGAAGAAAACGTCTCCCTCCAGCCCGGCCAAAAAACAGATGTGAAAATCGAAACAACTCCTTTTGCCTCAATCTCGCTGCAACAGGACGAAAACGTGAATAAGAGGCAGGGGTCGGCCACTTATAAATTTCCCGGCTCTGATATTATTGAAACCGAAACTGACGGTTCAAAGAAAACATTATTACTGGGCCCCAATGGGACAGGTTACTTTGACCGCAACGCCGAGATTCAAATCGACAATATTATAATCAAATTAAATCCGCGTATCGAGGTATTAAACACGGGATCCGATGTGATTGAAATCAAAACAAACACGTCAGAGAAAAAATTATTATTGGGTCAAAACGGGACCGGTTATTTTGACTATAACTCCGAGATTCAATTCGGCGAGGTTATGGTAAAAGCGGGTCAGCGCATCGAGGTAATCAATAGAGGTTCTGGAGTAATCAAGATATTACATCACAATAACCGCCAGAGAAAGGGGGAAGAATTAAAGGCACAAGTTGCTGATTCCAATAGACCTTTTATCGCTGCACTGCCCAACGGCGTGACGGTGGAATTGGTGGGCATTTGTGAACATCCGGTTAAAGATAAGCCGTGGTGGCGGCCGGATGGGCGGCCTTTGCAAGATGTGCCTTTCGACGAGAGCGGCGACCGTGTCCATGCTCGCAATAACGACAAGGTCTATGATTTTGCGGTGATGTTTCGCAATATTCCAAATGGCCTTGATGCGATCATTCGAGCCGAACCATCCAGCAACTTCGCAGGCGGATCGTTGTACTGCTCCGTTAGTAAAAATGGCAAAGATGTTCGAAAAAAGGATCATGGCAAAACGATAGAAACGATGTCACATTTAGCCGCAGTTTTTGATAAAAAACAAGTCACCTGCACGGTTAAGGTGGGCATTGCTCACGGTCCATGGCAGGCAGATTTTGAAGCCGATAAGCCAAAATATAACGGTACATGGGGAACTTCGGGACATACCGAAATCCAGGGCGGAGTAGTGTTTGGCATGCCTTTTGAGGCCGACAGCAACACTGTAATGACTGTAACGGATACCGTTGATAGAAATCAATATGACGTGCGGATTGTTGCGGTTGACAGCGCAGGCAATGAAATAAATGCCATACGAACTGAAGGCGGTGGTGTTGGGAAAGCTATACAAACAACTGTCCGATTTGAACAACGCTTAGATTCGCTTGCGACTTTCCGTGTTCAGACAAGGAAATATCAATGGATCACCTTCAAAAACGTCTCCCTCAAACCCGGCCAAAAAACGGATGCGAAAATCGAAATCCCGTCTGGATTCGCCGCTTTGGCGGCAGCACGAGGACAGAACATTGATTCCGCCGATGCCGCGCAAACCAAAACATTGTCCGGCCGGGTGATAGATGAAGACACGGAAAAACCGATCCCGAACGCTTTAGTGCGGGTGGCGATCCCGGCGACGGACATGCGAAATCTGCGTAAACCATCCGAACATAAAATTCTTGAGACGCGAACCGACAGCGATGGTTCTTTTCATATTGCACTGCCGTATCAGAAAGGACAGTTTGTGTCAGTCGATGTGCTGGCGGCCGGTTTCAGCACGGCGGCCGGGACGTATCGTTCCGGCGGCAATCCATTGCTTGGCCGAATTGTAATGGATACGGATATGAAAAAATGGCCGATGTCGGTGAACGAACCATTGGACATTCCATTATCAAAGTCGCTGTTTGTCAGGGGCCGGGTCGTGGATGAACAAAAAAATCCCATCGCCGGGGTAACCGTTAACGGACAGATGCGAATTGACAATGGATACAGTTGTATTGCCAGTACCAAAACCGATGCGAACGGCCGGTTTGAAATATTTGATTTTCCCCTCGTTAAGGAAGCCAACGAGAAAGGCGAGTTGATATTCATTCATCCGCAGTTTGAAAAGGTTGAATTCGGCGATCTGTATCAGCTAAGCACGGATAAGACATCCTCGCTGGAGATCGTTTTGCCAAAAGGGCTGACCGCCGCCGGCAAAGTCCTCGATGCCTCGGGCAATCCCGCGACCGGCATCAAAGTGGAAGCCGGGGCAGTATCCAGAGATTGCCTGACGGATATGGAGGGACGATTCGAACTGGCAGGCCTCAAAAAAAACGACCGTCTTATTCTGACTGCCTATACAGAGGATTTTAAGTACAAGGCAATTCAAACGCTGTCGCCGTTTGATCGGAACTACAATGACACTGTTTTGCGACTGGAGCCGTGCGATGACAAACCCACCGTATCATTCGACCTGCTGGGAATGAAGGTGGCAGATGTCACACCGCAGCTGCAAAAACAGTTTGATCTTTTTGGCGATAAAGGAGTTGTAATTCTCGACCCTGGTAAAAACTTTGCCATCCTGAATATCGGCGAACTGAAGCCGGGTTATTACTTCTGGATGATTGGCAATAAACAAGTCAGCAATCTTAAAGAAATGATTGCGGAAATCCTGCGAATCCATACCAAGCCGGAGCCTAAATCCGGAGGAATGATTCGGGAAGGACATCACGGCAATATTCGCGTCGTATATGGAAGGCGAGGCAGTACAAATACGCAATATCTGAAACTCACGGACGAACAAGCGGATCAACTGCGTCAGCTTGGAAAGACGCTCGGCTTGTCCGCCGAACAACTGAATCCGCCGACTCCGCCTCAACCTGACTTGAAACAGGTGGTGTACGACTGCAAATCGCTGCTGGAGGCGATGCCGCAGCCGCCGGCCAACACGCGTAAGCAGCGGATGAAAGCAATGGAACAATTTGTTCAGGAAATCGAAAAACAGATTGCGCCGCAAAGCTGGGATATCGTCGGCGGCGTCGGAAGACTGATGTTTACCGAGACAACATTGATCATTGTGCAAACGCCGGAAATTCACGAGCAAATCCGTGTATACCTGGATAATGAAAAACGTAAGCTATCGGCACAAATTGCTATCGAGGCACGGTTTATTCTGGCCGATGAAGCCGTACTCAAACAGGCCGGCATTGATACAAATAAAACGGTGGGAACTGTGACCACCATGCCCGCCGATTCCAATGACATCGTGAATTTGTTAAAAAACAATTCGCTCGAAAATATGACCCTTGAACCCATCGAGCCAAACCTGCTTGTCGAACCGCAGCTAAAAAAGCTGATGGAGTCAGTTCGCAGCGACAAGAACAGCAAAATGCTTGCTGCTCCAAAAGTCCTTGTGCGAAACATGGAAGACGCGACAATAAAAGTCGCCGCGATTACGGAATACGCAGATGCCGGCCATCAGAAAAAAACGTTTGAAAAAGAAACTCAATTGACGATTTGCCCGCAGGCCGATGACGCCGGCAAAAACATCGCCGTCAGGCTCCGCGTCCTTATATCTGACCTTCTCAAGCCTGACATGAAGCAGACCCCGGCATCCGTACCGCAGGCGCAGGTGCTGGATATCCCGTATCAAACGACTGTACCCAATGAAACATCTTTCTGGCTCCTCGCTCCGCAGGGTTTTTTTGATCTTTCAGCCTTGCCCGATGAAAACATAACCGCCAACAGACGCCTTCTGATTCTGATAAAGCCGACCATCGCCGGACCGGAAGAACAAACCCCGCCGCAATCCTTTGGCGGAATGGGCGGCGGGATGAGCGGCGGCGGATTTGGAGGCGGAACAAATCAATAAATCAGCTTGATTGATTTTGCAGACAGACATGGGCGTTGCGCTTCAATCGGTCCAGCCCCAGACGCTCGACAGCGGAATCTTTGAAAATTTTTTCAAACTCAGCCTGCGTCCAGTTTAGAATCCCCCCCGGCTGCAAAATATATCGCTGCGGGAAAAAACGAAACTCTTTATTCGCACAAACCGGCGCCGCGGCCTGGTACGGACACGCCGAAACACATTCGTCACAGCCGAACAGCCGATTGCCGATTTTGACCGTAAGGCCTTGCGGAATATCGCCCTTTTCTTCAATCGTCAAATAGCTGATACACTTTCGGCCGTCAAAATTTCCTGTTTCGCTTAATGCCCCGGTCGGACACGCCCGCAGACAGTTATCGCAATCGCCGCACAGGTTTTTTTCAAACGGCGCATCGGCCGGCAGTTCGAGCGTCGTAATCAATTCGCCTAAAAGCAATTGTCCGCCAAGCGTCGGATGAATCAGCCCGTGGTGTTTGCTGATCCACCCCAGCCCCGCCCGCTGCGCCAGTGCCCGCTCGGCCACCGGCACGGAATCGACACAGATTTTGAATCGAATATTTTTCCCCGCCATCGTCTGCGCAATAAAATCCGCCAGTGCCGACAAACGCCGCTTAATAAATTCGTGGTAGTCCTCGTACAAAGCATAATCAGCGACCCTTGCCGCCCCGGCCGGAATATCCCGCGACGGCTTATAATTCAGCGCGACACAAACCACCGACCTTGCCGCATCCAGCAGCCCGGCCGGATTAAATCGTTTCTCGATATTCCGGCCCAGATAATCCATCCCCCCGGCACAGCCCTGACCCAGCCAGTTCTCGAAATGTCGGCGGGAATTTTCATCCAACAGCGCAGCCGTAGTAACCCCCGCCAAATCAAACCCCAGCGCCAGCGCCTTTTCTTTTATTCTGTCCTTGAGTTCCATCATTTCCAATTATATCGGATATTCAATTGGAGCGGTTCTATTTTTTGTCGGAATAGAAAAAATTCAGATAAATTCCATCAAAAACCATTGAGCGCGGCGATTACCCGCCGTTTGTGATTTGCAGCATTATCAGGAATGAAAAACAAGATGCTTATAAGGTGCTTTCTTCGAGACTGTTTTTCTGCTCTTTTGCCCGGCAGCGTTCACAAGGGCATGTACAAACCGTCTGCAAATGAGATGTTCCAAGCAGGCTTTTGCTTTCAATTAGTTTGGCGCCTTTGGCATGGACTTGCCGCAACGCCACATCCGCCGCGGCTTTGTCATAAAATCCAAGGGCGTCGGTAATAATCATCACCATTCTTTTTCGAACCAGAAGCCCCAGTACCAGCGACCTGACGGCCCCTTCGGCCAGACCGCCGATGACAATAAATTCCGTCGCGCGAGTTTCGCTCAGCAGCCGGTCGATGCGCGGCTGTTCAAACGGGTCTTCCGTGTGCCGATACAAAATAACCTGGTCATAGTCCTGCAGAATCTGTCGCGGCAGGTCGGTCCCGGCGTTGTCTCCAAAATCCGCGTGCCGGCTGCGCAGGGTATAATGCACCTTTTCTGCCCCTTTTGTACCCGCCAGGCAAAAATCCCCATTATGGCCGTGGCGGCTTGAATCTCGTACCGTCATCAGGGAAATCTGATGGATACGCTGACGACGAGCCCACGCCATCACCCGCCGGACGTTGGCCAACACACGCCGATGATTTCGCACGCAATGTTTCCCATCACCCAAAAACAAATCCCGCTGGACATCCACATCCACCAGTATTCGCCTTCGCCGTAATGTCAGCATGGGCCTAATCATTATCGCCCTTCCATTGAAACCCCGTATCTTCTATCTTTTACGTCCGGATCGTACATAGGGTTCTCTCTTTCGTCGTATCGAACTATCTTGCCCTTGACTTTACTAATTTTTAATGCCAAAATGCCGATTCATGCTTATTTTTTATTTTAAGAGCCTCTAACAAAATGAATTGTCGCACCGAAAGCGAGCGATTTTGTGGCCGGCAAGGCGGACGGGGCAAAATTGCCGCAGGCGTAGCGGAATACTACGTCGAGGACGATTTTGGCCCGGCCAACGCCGCCGGACGCAAAATAAGCCGCTTGAATGCAAAGGCATTTTGTTAGATGCTCTAAGGAAATTGATTTGAGGGCCTATGCGGCTGAAAACCCTGCAGGAATACACGGATATTGCCGTGCCGTTTGAAAATCTTGACGGCCGAATTGATTTTACACATCTTTTCGGACGTTCAGGGCCGGTACACATCGAAATCGGCTCCGGCAAAGGGACTTTTTTGCTGGCCCAGGCCCGGGCTTATCCGGAAATTAACTACCTCGGCATCGAGTGGACCAACAGGTATTACCGATACGCCGTGGATCGAATGGGCCGCTGGGATATCAAAAACGTCCGGCTTATCCGCACCGACGCCGTCGAACTGGTGGAGGATTTCTTCCCGGATGCCTCGATAGACTGTTTCCACATTTATTTCCCCGACCCCTGGCCCAAGAAACATCATCACAAGCGCCGATTTTTCCGTGATGAAATTCTGGTACAGCTTTTGCGATGCCTTGTTCCCGAAGGAATCATCAATCTGGCCACGGACCACGAGGATTATTTCCGGCAGATGTCGGACGTTCTTAATCGCGCCTTCACGGCCGGGACAATGGAACCCATAGACTTCATCCGCCCCGCCGGCGCCGCCGCCGATGAAATCGTCGGCACCAATTATGAACGCAAATACAGGAAAGAAGGCCGCAAGACTTACACTATCGCGGCACGAAAAAAATGACCCAAAAACAAAATCTCGACATCTCCGCCCTTCCCGTCCTGCTCACACAGCATCAGCAGACCTTCGATACCCTCGCGCATCGGCTGATTGAGGAAAACAAACATACCAATCTGACCCGCATCACCGACCCCGAACAAATCCGCTCACGTCATTTTCTTGATTCACTGGCCGCGCTGCCCGTGCTGGACCAACTTGCTGGAAATAAATCATCCTTAAGAATTGCAGATGTCGGCTCCGGGGCAGGATTCCCTGTATTACCCTTAGCCATCGTCCGTCCGGACTGGCAATTTACATCCATCGAAGCCACAGGCAAAAAAGTTAATTTCCAGAAAAAAGCCATTGCTGAACTGGGCCTGAAAAACATAACCGTCATCCACGCCCGCGCTGAGGAATTAGCGCACGAAAAATTATATCGTGAGCAATTCGATATCGCCGTCGCCCGCGCCGTGGCGGACTTGCGTATCCTGGCGGAATTATCGCTGCCGTTTGTGAAAATTGGCGGCCTGATGCTCGCTTTTAAAAGTCGTGATATCGAAAAAGAATTGACAGGAGCTGTCACGATAATAAAAACGCTCGGAGGGGAGTCCGACATAATTTGGAGTTATTCTTTGCCGGATACGGAAGGGAAATTCCATTTGATTTCCATCGCGAAAACCGCCGCAACCCCAATCGATTATCCTCGCAGTTATTCGATCATTTCAAAAAAAGCCGCAAATTAAATATTGCAAAAAAAAGACTGTAAGTGTTTCTACTTACAGCCTGTATATCTCAAGATGTGCCTGGAATTTTTATTTCAAATCCAGCGGGCTGTACTCTTCCCGACAGGCTCTGATATCAGATGGGTCATTTTAAGCTGCTTTACTGTGCCAGGGCGGTGATTTCGGCATCGGACAGGGCATAGTTGTATATTCTGACATCGTCGAGCAGGCCTTTGAAGAATAAGTCCGGCGGAGTATGACCTGAATAAGCCCCCAGCAGGACATCACTGGTTCCGGAGGTATTGATGGCCAAACTGTTATACACATACGTATCAGTTCTTCGCTGGCCGTCCAGATATAATTTGATTTCATTGGTTGTCGGCGTCCCATCATCAGGTACAACGACAGCCAGATGATGCCACTGATTATCAAAGGGCCGGGCGTAAGATTTGATGTAAGAATTATAGCCAATACCCACTGCAAATTCAGTGATGTTGCCGGCGGCGGTATAGATGCCTCCGATATAAAACGTCTGGGCGGGATCCGTACTTCCCCAGCCGATGGCGATTTGGTGCTGGCCGCTGCCGACGGCTTTGATCCAGGCGGTGCAGGTGCGGGCATGAGAGCCGCCAATGCCTTTGTAGCCGGTGATTCGGACATAATCATTAATGCCGTCCAATTGCAGAGCGTTGTTATAATATCCTGTGGTCCAGCAGGTGTTGGGGTCCATGTTGACTAATTGCCCGGTGTGGCCGCCGGCGGTGTCGGAAACGGTTGAAGAGCCTGCGGATTCATCCATCGGCCAATGGGCTGTCAGAACTTTGGGTTCCGGCGGATATTGTTTTTGGATAGCGCCGGCCAGCCAGAATTCGGCCAGTACGTCAAGGTCAAGGATGTCGATAGTACCGTCAACATACCAGTCCGCCGCGGCACAGGGCTGGCCTGTGGTACAGCCGGTCATTAACCAGTATTGGGACAGAAGATTAAATACACTTAGTTTAACCGGAGGAGAGTATTCATAAGCCCCCATGTCCACGATGGGCGGCGTACCGACGCCGGTATCCAATGTATTGGGGGCATCAAAGAAACGAGGGTCACCTGTAATATCAGTTGTGATAGCAGCAGGCACGGCGGCGTTGTTACCTGCGTCAATACAGGGTGAACTGGCCTGAAGCGATAAAGCATCCCAGTCAGGCGTATTCATGGGATCCGAAGAAGGAACATGATGGAATTTTGGATCCAGATTGATATTGCCGGTTCCGGTGGGATTTGAGCCGCCGCGCATGTTTGAATAGGAAACAGTACAAGAGGCGTTTTCCATATTGTTAATCGACCATCCACGATCCCATAGGATACTGTTAACGATAATGGGATGACTGCCGCTTACATTGGTTACAGAGATTTCATTAATATTATTGGCAATGGTGCAATTGGTAATTACCGGGAAACTGTTGGTATTATTACCAATACCGCAGGCTATACTGCAATCCAAATAATCATCATAATCAATTCTAGAATAAAAGTATTCTTGGGCTGTGTTGCCGTAGAAGACGCAATTGGTTATTGTCGGACTGCTGGAAACATTTTCTATTCCAGCACCTCCGACAATGGCAGAGTTACCGATAAACATGCAATTTTCTATGACAGGATTACTGTTTAGGTTATAAATTCCTCCACCATAACCCAAACAATGCAGGATATACATGTCCATTGCTGCATCTTGGATGGGAGATATTCCACCGGTATCATAAACATATCCATAAGCTGTATTATTTAAGAAAATACAATTTCGAATCGTAGGGCTGCAGTTCTCATTAAGTATCCCTCCGCCTGCGGCTTCTTTTCTGTCTGGCCAAGGCCATGCCCATGCCTGCCACTCTACATAAACATTACCATCGGCAATCGTAAAGCCATCCAGAATTGCGGATATGTTAAGCTGCAGGGACGCGGGGTGATAAAATACACGCCGTATATTGTTGCCGCTCAGAATGGTCTTATTGGTCTTCCAGTCACGCTGGGTGCGAAGTGTTTCAAAGCCCGCAAAGCCGCCGTAGAGAGCCATGTTGTTTTTTAATTGAAATGTGTTGGCCGGGGAATAATAAGTTCCCATCGCCACCCAGATTTCATCGCCATTTACAGCATCGGCCAATGCAAGGGGCAAGTCTGGATAAGCATTTTGCCAACTGGTTCCATCGGCGTCGCCGGTTGCCGTATGATTGACATAAATGATTCTTGCGGCATAATAAATGGAGGATTTAATTGCACTATCAGGCCAACCTGTTTTAAAGGCTTTTGCCTTTAAAGTTGTCGGTGGGTCGGAGGAAACAATAACACTGCCGCCGTTTTCGATAACCATCCCGTTATTTGGATTGCTGCCGTCAGTTGTATAACGAATGGTCGTTCCGGGAGTGGCACAGGTAATCACTACTGTTTGATCCATTTCATACCCCCCGCCGTCGGGGGTAAAGACGGGGGTGGCGACAAAGAGTTGATAGGTCGCGGATTGGATGCTGCTGGGTGTCATATTTCCTTTCCACGCTTTGGCCTTCAGTGTCAGGGAGTGGTCAATGACAACAGGAATATTGGGGTCATAAATAGCTCCCGTATTGGGGTCGCTGCCGTCGGTGGTGTAGCGGATGGTTGCCCCCGGTGTAGCGCAGGTGATGATGACATATTTTTCGGTGCTGTAAGTCCCCCCAGTCACCGAAAACGTTGGTTTGGAAACGACCAAACTGTATGTCGCGGATTTGATGCTGCTGGATGTCATGTTTCCTTTCCACGCTTTGGCCTTGAGAGTCATACTACGATCTACATAGATACTGCCGCCGGAAGCAATGACCGGATCGTTTTCGGTCGGATCGACCCCGTTGATTGTATAATGAATGGTCGCCCCCGGTGTGGCACAGGTGATGGTAACATATTTTTCGGTATTATATGTGCCGCCCGAGACTGAAAACGCCGGCGTCGCAACCACTAATTGATAGGTGGCGGACTTGACATTGCTGGGCGTCATGGATCCCTTCCATGCCCTGGCCTTAAGAGTCGTGCTTTGATTTACCAACACGCTTGAACCGGAAGCAATAACCGGATCGCTTTCGGTCGGATTAAGACCATTGGTTGTATAGTGAATCGTCGCTCCGGGCGTGGCACAGGAAATCACCACATTGAATTCGTTGTTGTAAGTACCGCCGTCAACAGAGAAAGTTGGCGTCGAAACATCCAAATTATAGATTGCTGAAGCGACACTGCTGGGAGGCATATCCCCTTTCCACGCTTTGGCCTTGAGGGTCAGGGTGTGGTCCACAAGAATAATGGAATTAGGTTCATAAACAATTCCTTCATTTGGATCGCTGCCATCAAGGGTATAACGAATCGTTGCCCCTGGCGTGGTACAGGTAATGACCACATTCTGTTCTGTGTTATAGATGCCGCCATCTGGTCTAAATAGAACATTTAGATTTCCAAAACCCAATTTTATATCAGTAAAATAAGTCGCTCTATACGGCACAGGAGTTCGGCTGGACCAGCTTAATGGGTCGCCATAACTACTGTTTGTCTCGTAATGAATGGAAGGATTGACACTGGATGAAGTACAATAACACAATCCACAGGTAGTATAAGAAGAGTTATTAAATGATATGTCCACCATCAGATTCTGGGTTCCATTATACACAAAAGGTGTCGTAAAAACAAACGCTACCCAGCCGGTTGTGGAGACCATCTTGTTGGCCTGATAGACTGTCGTCCAGCCGGAAGATTCCCATACCGGTTTGTTGCCATAACTGGATAAATCCGTGTGTTTGAGCCGAATGGTAAAATTATTCATCGTCTGCCCCGGTTTGCCGACAACATTCAGGGAAAACGAATCAAATGTCTTTGCCCCGCCTATTCCTGAGGCAAGGTAGATCGTCTGAGATCGTGCATCGTGATAATCGGTATTTAGCGGCCAAGGCCAATATGCTGTACGTGTCCCGATAGTAATTTCACCCGCATAGGTAAAAAGTGAAAAAAAAGCACCCATACCAGATACAGCATAACGCATGGCATCTTTTTCATGAAACACCTCCTTTGATTCAAACCGCCCGATTGTTTCCATTCCTTACAAAGTGAATAGCATTATAACAATAAGCGCTATGGACTGTCAACTTAATTGTGAAAAAAACAGTTGTAAGTTGTTCAATTTAAGGATGTTATATTATTTTGTCAGCGACCATGGGTCTTCAAGCTGGTCAACAATATGCCGCAGAAACGCCCCCGCGTAAAATTCATCCACAATCTGCCCGTCATAAGCCAGCGACACATCCATCCTCTTGCGTACGCAAAGTTCACCCTTCATCGGCACAACCGCATCTTCAATCAGACCGATAGAGACAATCGCCGTCGCCGATGGCGGCGCGATGGCATAAAACTGGTGAATCCCATACATCCCCAGCCCCGTCAGCACCACGTTGGCTCCGTCAAAATCCTCCAATGTCAGCTTGTTAGACCGCGACTTGACCACCAGAATCTCGCTGGCGGCGGCAATTTCTATCAGGCTTTTATGCCCGACATCCCGCAGAACCGGCACCACCAGCCCCTGCGGCGCGGCCACCGCAAACCCAACCCCGATTTTCTCGCTCAGGACCAAATTCTCCCGCGCCGCGTCAATCGTCGCCGCAAGCAGCGGATGTTTCTTTATCGCACGGGCAATCGCCAGAAAGAAAAAATCATTGGTCGTCGCGCGAACCCCGGCCTTCCGGCAGTACTCCCGCCGCATCCCCGTCAGCTCCGTCAAATCCGCATGGATGGACAAATACCCGCTGGCCTTGCTCTGCTTGGATTGCAGCATCAATCGGCCAATCAGCTTTTGTATCCGTGTCAGCGGAATACTCTGCGGCTGGGTCATCTCCGTCGTCATACGCGACAAGATTGTAGCCAAACTCCGGATTCTTGCAAGAATAAACCTCTTGTCTGGCCGCCGTAATTGCGTATAATAAGAGCCTGTGACACGGAAGTGTATCCAAAACAACATGGAAAGGGAGTACCTATGAAAACCCGATTATCCATTTCGTTACTATTGATGGCGGCTTTGATTCTTGCCGGATGTTCAAGCACGTATGACACGACAACAGAGCTTTTCGGCAAAAAGAAAAAGGACGTCCTCGTGGACCGCATCGCCGCGGCCCGCGATGCCCAGTCCGTAGCCAAAGACCAGTTTGCCGCCGCCCTCGATGAGTTCCGCTCCCTCGCCGGCTATAAAGGCACCCTTCTCGAAGACAAATACAACGAGTTGAACGCCCAATACAACCGCTGCCAGTCGCAGACGAACACCGTCGAAAGCCGGCTGGCCGATGCCCGCCGGGCGGCAAAGTCGCTGTTTCGCCAGTGGGATGATGAGCTTGAGCAGTACTCCAGCACCGTCGTTCGCAGGGCCAGTGAGGAGAAACTCCGGGATATGCAGGTGCGATACGAGAACGTGATATACGCGATGGAGAAGGTGCGCGATAAATGTTACCCGGCGCTGGCCGCGTTCAAGGACCAGGTCCTTTTAGTCAGGCATAATCTTAATTCGCAGACGGAAATGACGATGGGAGAGGAGTTGGGAATTGCCGAGCAGGAGATTTCGGCGTTAATTGCCGAAATCGACCGCTCCATGGCCGAGGCCGATTCCTTCATCCGCCAAATGCGCCTCGAATAGCTCCCGGCCGTGTCTCTTTTGGTCGGGCGGCAACCTACAAGCGCAGCTTGTAGGTGTTCTCCAATGAATATAATATTCTATTGGGAGTTCATTGAATCTTTAATGTATTGCCTTAATATGTTGAGTTCTAAATTGCTCCTGTCGGCTACATTCTGTGTTTCGCCTCCGGTCTTTTTACAATACTGACATTTATATCCTATTACATAAACATAGTCCGATTCTTGCCTGATTATATCCCACGGCAACTCAATCTCGATTCCGTCCGGGTGCATTTGACTCATATACGGACTGGCAAATTGCTCATTCATCTTCTGGAATTCCGTCCGTGTTACTCTCTGAAGTTTTGTATATCCAGTTCCCTGACAATATTGGCATTGCTTCCAAATGTCCCTGCTGGGCATATTTACTTCATTTATTCCTGTTTGTATCAGCCATCCAGGGCCGGTTTTAATAATCTTGCTGATTACTGAAGCCTTTCCTGCATAGTATTTAGTAACATCTTTTCCGCCCGGATCCGGGTGAAGGGTGACGGTGTATCGGAGTATTGTTTCTGAGTACGTATCCGTATTTTTGATTATTACATCATCAATGGCAGAAGACAGTTGGGACGAATTCAACAAGACCATATTTCCGTTAATCCTATTCAATAATTCCTGACCAGCAAAATGAGTTAATAGTTTTGAATTCAGTGTTTCTGATATGTTTGAAGAAATACTGATGGTTTCAATTGTCCATTCCTTTGTATTGAATATTAATGTTATTTCCCCGGCAGAAAATGGATATTGAATCGAACGGATATTATTAAGAATAGATTTGGTATCAATATTGTCTCTGTTAATGATAATATGACGTTTACCCGCATTCAGTACTAAATCATATTGAAGCAAGACATTGTTTACATCTTGGGTATATAGTTCAAATAATCGGTCTGTTAATTTCTGTGCATATTTAATATCCCCTTTACGTTCTTCCTGATTTTTTAATTGCAATTCATGTTCAAGGCATTTTTGTATCAGTTGTCCAATTCTGTTTTTGTCGGATTCCTTGATAAACGTCTCATAGTGCGAAAGGCGTTCTTTTCCCATTTTGACTAGATCGCGGGATTGTTTATCTATCTTTTGCTGGAGTTGATCAACGGCTCTGGTCAATCGAATATAAATATCTGCAAAGGTATCAACGCTTACTTCTTCTGAGGATGTCAAAGATGAGATTATAAGTAACATAAGTACAAATGTGCGCATTATAATCTCCTTTGCTGACAAAATTTATGTGACAGAACCAATGGTAAAAAACAAGATTCAATTTATACCGCCTTGTTTGGGTAATAACTGTAGAGCCACTTGCAAAACCCTCCGAAACGCGGCAGAACCACTCTGACGCAAACCTTTCGGAAAGCCTTACTATTCATGCACTAATGTAGCGAAAATACCGTTGATTGTCAAGTCCAAAATTCGTTTTTTTTTTTTTTGAAAAACTCACAAACTCTTTATTTATAAGTTGTTATGTTCAGTTCGATACTGTATCATACCCGTAATAATCAGTAAAGTCACCCACAACGAGGAGATACATGGTATGACGGCAATGGAAAATCTTGGCAGTTTATGGAACAGCATTCAAGCATGGCTCTTTCCAATGCTGGAAGATGAGCTTGGCGAACTTGACGAAACACATCGCGAATTTGTGGCTGCCTGAGGGAAATAAAGGGGTCAGGTACATTTTTCGCCTAATTTCCCTCCGCCCTGAGTCCGCCTCCCGGCGGATTTCTTCGCCCTGTATCTCTGCATACCTATATACCTGCGTTTCGCCCGTTCCTGATGTGCCCATATTATACAATCCCCCTGCGATTTGACAACCCTCTATTTTTCTTTTTCCGGACAATCAAAACTGTCTTTGCCTTTTTCCTTTTGACCTTTTTTCCCCTCCTTGCGCCTCTTGCACCTCTTGCGTCTTTAGCGTTAAAAAATCTGTGTTAATCCGTGTCTTTCGTGGTTTACACCTTTGATTTCTCAATTCTAAATTCTGCATTCTCAATTCGCAATACGTTTTATCTGGATAA
>VGXU01000033.1 GCA_016873215.1 Planctomycetota bacterium | reverse complement strand
CCTGAAAAACAATTTATACGGTTTCGCCAAAGACTTGATAACACAATTAATTCGACAAAAGCAAAAAACGCGCAAAAATAAAGGGATTGACAAGAAAGCTGCCTAATGTAAACTTATGACTGTAGAGTTCAAGTAAAAACCACCGAATCCCTCATTTTTTCATGCGGAACACTGATTTCTTCGCTGTAAGTGTTTGTAAATAATAAAATTAAAGAACTTCTTCGTCCGATAATTTTCCCCATATAATCTTAATATAAAAGTAGAAAAAAATGATGTTTGGCTTCTAAAAAATGGTATTATACCGTTTTGTTTAGAAAGGAAAATGAATGGGAAAATTAGATCCGACACGACTGAAAGACTGGGAAATCGCCGAACTGGCGGAAGAAAACATGAAACCTCTTTACCAGCTTGCCCGCGACCTCGGGCTGGCGTACGGGGAATTGCTGCCCGTTGGCGAGAAGCTGGCCAAGATTGACTATGCCCGAATCTGGGACCGCTTGCGGCACGCCCCGACCGGACGATATATTGACATCACCGCTATCACTCCCACCCCTCTGGGAGAAGGCAAAACCACCACCACGATCGGCCTGGTGCAGGGTCTCGGAAAACTCGGCAAACGGGTCTGCGGCACGATTCGTCAGCCCAGCGGCGGCCCGACATTTAACATCAAAGGTTCCGCCGCCGGCGGCGGTCTGTCACAATGTATCCCGATGGTGCCCTTTTCCATTCGCCTGACCGGCGATGTCGAGTGTGTCACCAACGCCCATAATCTGGCCATGGTAGCGCTGACCGCCCGGATGCAGCACGAACGAAATTATGATGACGACAAATTAAACAAGCTCGGCCTGCGCCGTCTGAATATCGACCCCAACAACGTACAAATCAAATGGGCCATCGATTTTTGCGCCCAGGCGCTTCGCAACATTATCATCGGACGGGGCGGAAAGATGGACGGCTTTGAGATGGAATCCGGCGCGCAGATTTCCGTATCGAGCGAGGTGATGGCGATTCTGGCCGTCGCCAGGAACCTGGCCGACCTGCGTCAGCGGATGGCCAAAATTGTCGTCGCTTATGATAATCACAACAATCCCATCACCACCGCCGATTTGGAAGTGGACGGCGCAATGACCGCGTGGATGGTTGACGCGCTCAATCCTAACCTCGTGCAGACCATTGAAGGACAGCCGATTCTTGTTCACGCGGGACCTTTCGCTAATATCGCCATCGGCCAGAGCAGCATTATCGCCGACCTGGTGGCGACAAAATTATGCGATTACGTCGTTACTGAAAGCGGCTTCGCCGCGGATATCGGCTTTGAGAAATTCTGGAACCTTAAATGCCGGATGTCTGGCCTGAAACCAAACGCTGTCGTCGTGGTTGCTACCGTACGCGCCCTGAAAATGCACGGCGGCGGCCCTACCGTAAAACCCGGCGCACCCTTAGCCATTGAATACAAACAGGAAAATCTCGCACTGCTCGAAAAAGGCTGTGAGAATCTGGTTGCGCATATTGGAATTGTCCGCAGGTCGGGCATTCGTCCGGTCGTCTGTATTAACAAATTTTATACGGATACCGAGGCCGAATTAAAACTCGTCTGTAAGATCGCCGAGAAGGCCGGGGCCGAGGCCGCCGTTTCCGATCATTGGCTTAAAGGCGGCGACGGCGCGATTGAGCTGGCCGAGAAAGTCGCTGCTATCGCTCAGGAGGAGCACGACTTTGAATATCTTTATGCACTCAAGATGCCTTTAAAACAGCGGATTGAACTCATTGCCACGGAAATTTACGGCGCAAAAGGCGTCACCTATTCCGAAAAAGCCCTCGAAAAGATTAAAAAACTCGACGCCAATCCGCACATGCGCTCGCTGGGAACCTGTATGGTCAAAACCCATCTGAGCCTGTCCCACGACCCCAACCTCAAAGGCCGGCCGAGGGGCTGGGAACTGCCCATTCAGGATGTGATGGTTTATGAAGGCGCGGGCTATGTTGTGCCTATCGCCGGCGATATCAAACTGATGCCTGGTACAGGCTCCGACCCGGCCTTTCGAAAAATCGACGTCGATGTCAAAACCGGCAAAGTCCGCGGTCTGTTCTGATTGCTTCTTGCTAATTCTGAATTTTTGCATATAATACCGACGACAGGTTTGAATCGCTGTTTTAAGTATTGTATTCGAAGTTTGGGAGTTATCATGACCGCAAAGATTATTGACGGAAAACAAATCGCCGCACAGATGCGGGAAGAATTGAAGCAGAAGGTTGCCGCCCTTAAAACCAAAGGTGTCACGCCGGGCCTTGCGGTCGTCCTTGTCGGCGATGACCCGGCGTCGAAATCGTATGTCACGGCCAAGGAGAAAGCCTGCGAGGAAATCGGCATCTTCTCCAGTGACAATCGCCTGCCCGCCTCCACCAGCCAGACCGATTTGCTGGCTCTGATTGAAAAACTCAATAAAGACCCGAACATTCATGGTATTCTGGTTCAGCTCCCGCTGCCCAAACAAATAAATGAAGATACGGTTCTGCTGGCGATTGACCCGAAAAAAGACGTGGACGGTTTTCATCCCATCAATGTCGGAAGAATGGTCGTCGGCCAGAGTGCCTATCTGCCCTGCACACCCCACGGCGTTATTCAGCTTCTTCTGCGTTCGGGCGTCAAACTCGACGGCGCCGAAGTCGTCGTCGTCGGACGCAGCAACATCGTCGGCAAACCCGTCGCCAATATGCTCATCCAGAAATCACCCACCGGCAACGCCACGGTGACGATTTGCCATACCCGCACGAAAAATCTGGCCGAGCACGTCCGTCGGGCCGATATTATTATCGCCGCCGCCGGCAGGCCGAATACCATCACCGTCGATATGGTCAAACCCGGCGCCGTGGTGATTGACGTAGGTGTCAATCGCGTTGACGACGCGACCAAAAAGAGCGGTTTTCGCTTAGTCGGCGACGTGGATTTCGAAGCCGTCAAAGAAAAGGCCTCGCTGATTACGCCCGTCCCCGGCGGCGTCGGCCCAATGACCATTACAATGCTGCTGTATAACACCGTATTGTCAGCGGAAAAGACGTCTCCTCCAATAACCTGATGAAAATAATTTGGTAATAAACGCCGGCCTGACTATTATTTTTATATCGCGCCGTCTATTGCGGGGTTTTTGGGAGCCGGCTGAGATTCTTTTTTGTTTTCTCCCACTGTCAGCAGGCTTTCAACCACAGCCTGCGGTTCGCCGTCAAAACATTCCAGCGAATACCCACCGATAAAACCGCAAACACGGAGAACCGGGCCGGAGGCAAATTTAACCATATTGTCCCGCTGCGGCAGGAGAAAGGGCATCTTGCCCCGCGAAAAAGGCATCACGCAAACAGACAACACCACCAGGCTCAACAGAAGATAGCCAAACAGAAAACCGCAAAACCCTCCGCCCACCTGCTCAATCAGTTTCGGGAAATATTCTTCCCTGTCATGCAGAAAAGAAAACCAGCAAATGGCCTCAAGTACCGCAAAAATCACCATTGCCAGCATCAGCATGGTTACCGCGGCATAATAGCCCGAATCGCTGTATTCTGAATTCATATTCAGGATTCGGGGCGTAGCCAGAACGCCGCCATAGATGCCCACCATCAGGCTCAGCAGGGTCGCCAGCCAGATGTAAAAGCCCTTTTTTAATCCCAGCCAGGCAAACACACCGCCAATAATCAGACAAATCCAAAACAGCATAATTTACTCCAGCGAAGAAACCACTCTCTTGACCTCGGACAGCGTCGTCAGTCCCGTGATGACTTTTTTCATTCCCATCAGCCGCAAAGTCGTGTGAAACTGCTTATCGCCTTTCTGTTTCAGGTCTCCCGGCGTCAGGGTATTGTTGCACAGAACCGTCCGAATATGGTCGTTCATGTACATGATATCCATAATTGCGGTGCGTCCGTAATAGCCCGTTCCGCCGCAGCTTCCGCAGCCCCTGGCCTGCAGAATCTGCGTCGCGTCGAGACTGTTCTGGGCGCAATATTCCAATTGGCTCTGCGACAATTCCGCGGGACCTTTACAATGCTCGCACAGTTGCCGTATAAGCCGCTGCGAAATAATGATATTCAGCGCCGAGGCCAGCAACAGCGGACGAATACTCAGGTCCATCAGCCGCACGATCGCCGCCATATTGCTGCTGGCATGCAGCGTGGCCATCACCAGGTGCCCCGTCTGGGCCGCCTGAATCGCTATCCCCGCCGTCTCCGCATCACGAATTTCACCAATGCAAATCACGTCCGGGTCCTGACGCAAAATACTACGCAGGGATGCGGCAAACGTCACCCCGGCCTTGGTGTTGACTTCAATCTGGCTGATACCGGAAAAGGCATGTTCAATCGGATCTTCAATCGATACGACGTTGCGTTCGCCAAAGTTAATTTTGTTGAGCATCGCATACAGCGTGGTGGTTTTACCGCTGCCCGTCGGACCGCATATCAAAACCATTCCCTGAGGCTGTTCGATAATCCCGGTAAGGGTTTTGACCTGATCGGGGGTAAAACCGATTTCCGGCAGTGTCATCACGCCGCGAGTCTGGTCCAGCACGCGAACCGCCAGTTTTTCTCCGCCGATGACGCCGGAACTGGCCATACGAAAATACACCTGGCCGTTCGGAAGCTGCGCCATAAACGCGCCGTCCTGCGGTCTCCGTTTTTCGGCAATGTCCATCCCGGAAATGGCTTTGAGGCTGTTGATGACGGCATTGCAGCGTTTGGCATCGAGCAGTTCATGCTGTCGCAGAAAACCGTCAATTCGAAATCGAATCGAATAAGTCGAGTCGCCCTGCGGGTCAATCAGGATATCACTGGCCCGTCCCTGAATCGCCGTCAGCACCATCTGTTCGGTATATCGCGCAACCTGCTGAGTTTCGCCGCGGTCCTGATTCTGCCGGCTATAGACATCTGCAAAACGTCGACCCGCCGTGTCCAGCAGTTCAATCTCGGGTACTTTAGCGGAAACCCTGGCTTTAACACGAACCGGCTGGCTCATTACTGCATCCAGGGTATATTTCGGCACCTCCAGCAGGGTCATATCGCCGTGATAAATTTGTTTCACCACCTCGGCCACAAACAACACAAATAATGCCAGAGGCCCCACGATCAATGCGCCAAGGTTGGAAAAATAACGGTATTGGTCTGTCACCAGCGGACTGTCATCGGAACGTTTGACGGAATACAGACAAAGGCAAAACCACCCGACAAAGAAAACCACTTTGGTCAGGCTGAACGGCAACTCTTCGCCCTGCCGAATGGCGTCCATTGCGGAAGACAACATACCGCCGGTCAGTGTTTGCCCAAGCCCTGTTAACCAGATACCTTCTTCATGCATACCAACAAACCTCCTGTTGTTTTGGGTTCATTATACCCGCCGCAACAGGGCTTTCAACCGAAAAAATCCTTTTTAGACAATTTTACACTTTTTTTACAATTCCGTTAGGGCAACTCATTCGGGTCAGTCCATGTATTTCGAATTTTTTCGGCCAATTGCCCAATCACCTCGTCTTTGCGATTCAGCGATTCTTCCATAAGTTCCTGATGATTCTTTTCGGCAGGCATCTCCAGCCGCATCTTTTCATCAAAGACATACGGCGTAATAAAGACAAGCAGTTCGCTGTTGGCAAGCGAGGTCGAAGTGTGACTGAAGACCGCCCCAAGAATCGGGATATCCCCCAATAGCGGAACCTTATCGACCGTCTTCTGGTCATTCTGGAATATAATCCCGCCCATCATAATTGTCTGCCCGTCGGAGACAATCATGTGTGTGGTGGCGTCCAGATTTTTGCGGGTATTCTGAAAGTTAATCTGCGTTGTTTCTATCTCGGAGATATTGAGGTTGATAGTAATATCCACCGCTTTTTCCGGCGTAATATTGGGCCGAATCCGCAGCGTCACGCCGACATTATCGTAGGTATAGGTTCGGGTTGTATTGTTCAGATTGGAATTGTCGGATTGTTCGCCTGCGATAAACGCCACTTTCTGTCCTTTGACGAAAATGGCTTCCTCATTATCTTTCGTCCACAGCGTCGGCTGATTCAATACCCGCCCGTTCATCTTCTCAACCAGCAAATCCACCAGTGCATTGACATTGGCATTCACGCTCAGTCGGCTGCCTTCTAATAAGGTTCCAGTCGCACTCGTTGTCGTATTGGAGCCGTTTTCGATGGACTGCAATCCATTAAGGAAATTGACGGAATTGACTCCTGCGTTTCCCAGGGCGCTCGAATCGGAAGCAAACCGAATCCCCAGGCTGCCGTTGTCCTTCAAATCCACTTCGACAATCACCGCCTTGATCATCACCTGCATCCCTGGCAGGTCCAGTTCATCAATCATTTTGATCAAATCATTATGGTATTTCAGCGGCGCCAGAATCAGGATGGATTTACTTCGCTGCACGGGGATAAAACGCACCTTGCCGATGAGATTGCTCGACGGTAACTGCGTGGCATCCTGACGCTGACGCGTCCACCACGGTGTAATCTGGCTGGATGAAGAGGTCCCGCTGTCAGTGCTGCCCGACGTCACGGCACTGCCCTGTTCATCCGCGCTGTAACTGCTCAGACCCCGATTACTGCGCCGGATGGTTGTCGGCGTTCCCGCTTCGTTGAAAATCGAGTTCAACTGGTCGCACAGCGCTTCGCAATCGGCATATTTAAGCACCACCACGCGCGGCACTTCGCCGCCTTCCTGCCCGTCCAATTGTTCGACCAGCCGTTCAATCACATCGTAAGCTTCCGGAATTTTGCTGATGACGATCAGTTTTTTGGTGTCCGGCACCGGCTCAAACGTCAACATCCCATACAGGGAACCGACAATCTTCTGCTTGCTTTCCGTCTCCTCGCCAAACAGCATACGGAAGAAACTCTGGGAACTGTTTTGCTGCTCTTCGCTGAACAGTTTATTGAGCAGGCTCGCCATTTTCACCGGGTCGGAATTCGTCAGCGTCAAAAGCCGGTACTGGTCTTTTTGTATATCCAGCGGCACATCCCATTCCTGCTCGATCTGCTTGGCAATTTTTTCCATATTCTGTTCGGACGCAATCACTGTCACCTGTTTCATCGTGGGATAAGAAATGACTTTCACTTCATTTTTAGGATCCTTCTGGTTGCGGGAACCATCCCACCAGTAATAGCGGGAAGTGTTCTGCTGCGTGCTGCTGTACAGTCCGTCGATATTCTTTTTAATCTGGTCGGGGTCGGCATATTTCAGTTTAAATGTCTTTTCAATAAAGAAATCCCCTTTCGGCATATCTAATTGAGCAATCATTTTTTCAATCATTACCCGTGCCTCTTCTTTACCGAAAATGACAATCTGATGGGACGTAGGAAGCCCTTCGACCACCACATTGGCCTTCATTTCCGAGCTGGGCATTTCTTTGAGCGTACTGCGAATAATGCTGACCACCTCGTCCACGTCAGCGTAAATAATCGGCACGACCGACTGCTGCGGTTTGGTCATTCCCGCCATATCCAGTTTTTGTATCCATTCGGCGATTCTCTCCATATCTTCCTGTCCAGCCCGCGCGATAATCCATTTCTGCTTGGGCACCGGAATCAGCCGAATGGGTGTCGTGGCTGCGGAAACAGAAACGGATGTCGCCGTCTTATCCTGAGTTGAACTCGACTGACCACCCCGCCGTCCCGACCCAAAACTGCCGGAACCGCCAAATCCGCCCTGTCCTCCGGAACTCGGCTGTGAAGAAGATTGCCCCGTCGTACTGCTCGAACCACCCAGGATCAATTGCAGCACATTGACAATCTCTGTCGGATCACCGAATTGAATCTCAAAAGTACGCTCAACGGTCTGCTCCGATTCCGGAATATCCAGTTCCTGTACAATTTTTTCAATCCGAGTCAGGTTCTCGACCGTATCAATCACCGCCATACGTCCCGTTTTTTCGTCGGCCATTACATAACCATGTTCGCCAACCAGCGGCTTGATCATATTTACCATGTTCGTCGGGTTGTAGTATTGCAACTGAAACCACTTTTCCACCACCGCAGTTTTATCCTGAATTTTGGCCAGCGGTTCATCAACGCCCAGCGTTGGAATGGCGCCCAGCTTGGCCGTAGCCAGCGGGCGAAGGATAATCCTTCCTTGCGACTGGTCGGCGACGACGCCGCGGGACTGCAACGCCATAAAAATCAGTCCCAGTGCATCATTTTTCGACAGCTTCTGGGGACAGTAAATCGTAATTCGTATCTGCATCATGTCATCGTTGGCCGGAATGACCGCCTTGCCTGTCCAGTCGCCAATCATCTTGATGAGATTTCGCATCTCAACATTGTTCAGATTCAGCGATTGCATTCCATTCGGGTCTTCCCCGCCGCTTGGGCCGCTATAACCATCCGAACCGCCCGGACCACCGCCCATCGACCGCATAAATTGACCGGCACGTTCCATCATCTGCTGACGCTGTTCAGGTGTCATCGAAGACATATCGAACGACGCGCCAAATCCGCCGCCCCGCCGTCTGCCTCGCGGACGATTAGGGTCACCCTGATTGGCCCTGTCACGGCCGCTGTCCTGCTCCGTAAATGTTTCCGGCGGAGGAGGACTGCCGGAATTCGTTTCCTGCACGGACATATTTTCAGGCGGTCCGAAGGGTTCCGTCGCCGCGGCAGTTTTCTGCTGGTCCGCGGGCGAACCGGCATCTTCGGCCGATACCACCGTCCGGACGGCAGTCATAAACAAAACCAATATCATTGCAAAACCGCTTTTTGCTATATTACTTCTGCGTTTCAAGGTATATCTCCTTACGAAAAGATTATTTCGAACGATTTTCACTGTCCCCGCCGTCCCCGCATTTCTTCAAATGCCCTTCGCCGTTCTTCCGGCGACATATTCATAAACCGATCCCGCATCTGTGCCAGTTGGTCCGGCGACATCGTGCGGGGGTCCATACCGCCAAAACGTCCACCCATCATCGGCATGGGCGGCTGTTCCGGCTGGCTCTGTGCGGCAGGCTGGCCGCTGGGCGCAGGGCCGGAGGCCTGGGATTTCGCATATTGCACTTCCACATCAAACGGCCGCAGTATTTGTTCCTTGTCCTGCCAGAGAATTTTGACTTCCGTAGGATTAACAGACAGAATTTTGGCGTCCTGTACTATATCACCGGTTTTATACCACTCCTGTCCGAACAGGGCGTAATTGCCTAAAATTCCCGTACATTGCGGCATCGGAGGTGTCGGCTGAGACCCGCTGAACAGATTTTTCTTCCGCATTCCCTCGTTTATTTTTGTGGATGTCTGAAGTGTCGAAGCCGCCTGTTTTTCCATTGTTTTGTATTGCTCGATGGCCTTGTCCACGCGCCAGGAAAGCCCGAAAATACGCGTGTTATACGACAGCACCGTCCACATAATTCCAATCGCCGGCAAAATCCACAGACGACAAATCATTTTTTGCCCGCCGGGAGAGGTTAATCCTTTTTTCAATTGATGTGTCAGTTTTGTCATCGTTTACGCCCCACTTCCCTGAAAGGTGGAAACCGTGAACACGATTTCCAGATCCTGTCGATTTTTCTCATCCACCTTAATAGAAAGTTCCTCGATTCCGACGTAATATGGATTTTTCTTCAGTTCGTCGAGAAATCGCCATAAAGCGGAGAACTGGCATTTGCCCCGGCATTGCAGCATCATAACACCCGATGCTCCGGGCCCCTGAGCGGTACCGCTGGAGAACGAAAAGTTCTTGACCTGCACACCCGCCTGCTGCAATTGCTGGGTGATTTTGTCACGCAAAAGCTGATTTTGTTTTTCCGTGGAAACCGGCATTTCCATCGCCGGAACCATCGCCGTCAGATTTTTCTGTTTCAGCGCCTCGGCCGTCCCCTCTTTGGCCAACAGAGTATGCAGCTTCTGCCTTTCCCGACGCACCTGGCTGCGCAACTGCTGCCCTCCCTGCACCACCGGCTCGACAAGGAAAATATAACCGAGGACCAGCACGCCGACCGCGACGCTGTACAACACCGTCTTTCTTTCCCGTGGATTAAGTTTATCTAATATCTTCATAGGCTATCGACTGAAATTCCTGTATGCAAAGGTCATCGTAAATTGCACTTGTTTTTTCTTTTCATCCATCGTCGGCGAAATCAGCTTTACGCCGCTGATACCCGAGCATTCCTGCAGTTTTTTCTGAAACGCATAAACGCGTTCAAACGACCCTGTTTTGGCGACAATCCGTACGGGTTGCCCTTTTTTAAAGTTGAAACTGTCCACCAGGATATCATTGCCGGCACAGGTATTTAACGTTGTCAGCAGTTCCTGGACATCCGGTCTGGCTTTGGCAATACGCTCCCGCATCTGCTGTCGGGCGATAATTTTTTCTCCCGTAGTATCCTGATGTGCCGCGGTCAGAGCCTGTTGAATCGCCCGGATTTCTTTTTGCGCCGTTCGGTAAGAGACAGCCAAAAACAAAAACAGAACGGCCGCCGCAATACTCAGACTGCGGATTAACGCCTTTTTATCCCACGCCACGACCGCGTCGGTTTGAGTTTTTGGCCGGCGGATAAAATCAAACTCCGGCGATTCCCCATCCATCGCCGCCAAAGCAAGTCCCGCCGCCTGCGGACAGTCAAGGACTTCTGCTGGCGCCGTCGTCAATCCGAGAGCGTGAATCTTATTCTCCGAAATCCGCCACAAGAATGTGGTTTTCCCCGCATTAGTCAGCGCCTCGCAAAGGGCCTTCGCTTCTGATTCCAAGCCGGTGATATAAAACGGTATCGAAGAGGAGACCTGTAAGGTTTCCAGAAGACTTGGTAAATCGCGAAGAAGTGTTGTGATGGAGGGACCGTCCCAGTCCGCCGCCGCCGCGCGAATCAGTTTTTCCTGCTCGCACAAAGCCAGAATACAGTGATGCCGACGCAGTTGAATCAGTAAAGCCGGTTGCGACGTGCTCTCAAACATGGCCGCCCATGCCCGCGCCAGCCCCGTCACGTCAGGCAAAATCGAACCGACCCGCCCGACGGCCAGACCCATCAATTCCTGAACATAACTTCTGCGTACAGCGCAAAGAAATCCACGCTGAACGGCTGAATCCTGCTGTACGATGCGCCACGTAAACGCCGCCTGCGTCAGAGGCATTGGTATCACCGCCTCTGCCTGCGCGGAAATAAACACTTCCAGTTTCGGTCCTTCGACAAGCGGAACCGCAAACGGATAAAACCCCACCTGCGCCGTATCCGCCGCCGCGGCGATCATCACGGGGTTTTGTTCGTCGCCAAGTTGGGTCTGTGCCAGTTTTTCCGCTTCGGAAGCGACCGCCATCTCGTCGGAAACCGACGCAAATCCGAGAATTCGCGTTCCCGTCGCCGTCTTTTGCACCCCGGCCAGAATCCATCGCTGCATTCGGTCACACCAGGAAACGCCAATGGTCTTAAGATATTGTTTCGCTTCGCCGTTCAATTGCCTATCCCTTCGAGTTTATAAAGCATCTCACGACCTTCCCTGTCCCGGTTGACAGCCATTTCGATAAAATAACGAACACCGCACGACTTGGATTGCGCCGTCGCTCGAATCAAATACACACTCGAACGAACGCAAAGCTGATCCAGATACTTTGCCAGCGTTTGCTGCGTCATTCCTTCGACATTAATCAGATTACAGAGGTTTGTAATCTCCCCGCCCTGACTATTGCGGTAAGAAATAATTTTGTTGGCCAAATCTTCATTCCCTTCCAGAAACGCCCGCAGTACCTCGACGCCTACAGTATTAATATTAATTTGTCCTGTAATCATCTTATTATCTGTCAGCGTAATCTGGTCAAAAATCCGACTAAACGTTGCCCAATCCAGCGGCTGCGTCTGAGCCTGGGCATTCCCATCCCCCATTGCCCCGCGTGTACCGCCGCCTCTTCCACTGGTCATACCTCCCCGATCCTGACCCTGACCGGGCCCGCGTCTTCCACCGCGTCCCTCGCCTTGTTCCCCACCGCGTCCACCTTGTCCTTCGCCACGTCTCTGGCCGGAACCACCGCCTGCACCTTCAGGTACAGAGGCATCCGCCGCCAGCAATGCCGCCACAGTTGAAAACTGAGGCCATCGAATCGGCAACGACGCCCCGACAGGACTATTAAGAGACTGAGGAGCGATTTGATTTGAGCCGGAACCGCTTGTACCGCCGGAATTGCCTCCACCACCTTGAGAAGAACCGCCGCTATTACTGGAACCGCTATTTGTGCTATTGCTATTGCTGGTACTGGTGCTGCTGTTGGTACTGCTGGTCGTGCTTATTTTGATCCCGATCAGACCCGCGATATTGGTGAACGGGCGATTCTGAGTGATATACCGGGCCTGCGGCGCTGACAGCGATAATTTACTAATAAGGTCGCTTTCCTGGGCGGAATTGACATTCACGCGGGCGCCGCCCGAAGCGTCAACGTTTTTGACTGCCGAGTAGCACGTCACAAACCGGCTCCACCCGCCCTGTCCAAGGATACGATTGTTTTTGCCGTAAAACAGGTCTTCCGTCATTCCTTTAACCCTCAGATTTTCCCGCGGCGTGCGAAAGTTGCCGTTGCGGCACAAATAACCCACGTCCAGATTCAGGTAATAACCATTTTCGGCGCCGTTGGTTCGTACCACTTCATCCTGGTCGCGCCAGTCGAGAATACTTTCGGCAATCGTTTCGCTCATCGTCTCCGTATCCAGATTCAAAAGTTGATTGGCTGTGGCGGTATTCAAATTCAGTTTGGAACATTCGTCCGTAATGGCCACCGTATAAGTACCATCGGTCATCTGTACGTTCTGCAAATCCACATTGGAAATTGCCCATTCATCCAGCAAGCTGTCCACATCCTTTAAATCATCCATCAGATACGCCATAGCCGTTTCTCCGCCGGCTCGAGCAAGCCATCGGCAGCGGATTTTCTCAACCGAAGACAGACTGGTTCGCGTGTCGAGCCGGCTGTTTTGCGCCCCCACAGCCAGAATCGCCATCATCAGCACCAGCAGCCACATCACGCCCACCAGCACTGTTCCAGTCAGTTTTCGATTGCCATTTGCTGCCATTGTCCTTCTACTTCTTCCCAGTTAAACTCCGAGGCGTTGGTTTCCGCGGTAAATTGCCCCTGGTTAAATCCCGCCGCCACCTGCCGCGTGAACAATTTTGTCTTCCCGCCGGCCGCGGAATAACTCATTGCCAGATTGACCAGCACTAATTGCGGCGGCCTTTCGTTGTCCGCCGACCAGGTCTTCGACCAGTTGCTGCCGTCAAAATATCCTATGTCAAACGACGTAATCGGGTCGGCCAGTACTTCCAGAACACCACCGTCGCTTTTTTCCTCCGCTGTCTGCGTGTCAACCCCGGTAATTGGACAAATCCGCCGCATCAGCGCTTTGTCTGAACCGCTCTGAGAAACAAAGTATTCCACCTCGTACAGTTCCGATTCCGGCTCATCCTTGCGAACCTTGACGTTGCTGAATGTTCGGAAAATCAGCCGGGAACTGGACGCGGCGCCGTCCTCGTCCACCTGACCTTCAAAACGAATGGTTTTGCCTATCGGCTGAACATTGAGCAGGTCACTGCGTATCTGCCCTGCGGCGATGCGCAGTTCGTCCGCCGTTTCGCTGTGCCGGTCAACCGTGCTGCGAACCGCGGTGACGCCCCGAAGACCGGCCAGCGCCACCAGCGCGATAAACGCCGCGATGACTGCTGAAATCAGCATTTCCAGCAGTGTAAAACCCAATGTATTGTGGCGCGTTTTTTTCATTGATTACCCTGGGTACTCGTCGCAGCCGTTGTTGAACCTGTCGCGGTCGTTGTCGTCGTACTTGTCGTAGTTGTCTTTGCGTCCTCGACGGCACGCAGACGGGTATCGCACTGAATCCGCCGCGTCCTGCCTTCGGAATCCCATTCCACCGTCAGCGTCATAGCATACAATTCTTCTACCCCGAACGATTCGATGGATAAACGCCATCGCCATTGAATCGAGGATTGCGGGTCGTCAATCACACCCGACAGATTCGCCTGATCGGCAAGATTGGCCACGCCAATCTGCTCAAACAGCACCATTTGCCTGTCCAGCACATCCCATGCCTTTTCATATTCCTGGCAGACCTGCATCGCCGACAGGCTCTTGGCGCCGAGCGTACAAATCGTCACCGTGGCTCCCGCCAGCAGTCCCGCCGCCACTATGACCTCAACCAGACTGAACCCTTTATTTTTTTGTCCGTTCATTCTTTTATGTCCAAATCCACTCGTCCGGTCTGAATCTGTGCCGCAATTTCCATTCGCATCTGGGTGCGTCCTGTCTGCGTAATAAATACCGACGCGTGCCGTATCCCGTCGCCCAGTTGAATCACGCACGCCTGGGCCGTACCATCGGGATAAAAAACACATTCCGCCCTGCTGAGGTTTTGCCCCTCAACAAGAAACTGCTCCACCAGCAGTTTTTCATTCAGCGTAATCGGCTGAACGTATGCATTTTTCACTATCGTAGGTTCCGGAGCAGTCCCGGATTCCGGCGAAGACGGTGAGGGTAACACGGCCGCCGTCGGTTCCGGCTCCTGACCGGATGCCAGCGCCTGCTCCTCTTGCGGCATCGGCCCGACGGTAATCTGCCGCTCCGACTCATCCAATTGTAGTACAAACGGCTTCTGCTGTTCAATCGCCGCAACGCGGGCGTACTTGGCGGCCAGATAAATCTGCCGAGCCTGATTGGTCAGTATCGTCTGCGTCCCCATTCTGGCGTAGCGCAGCAAAGTCACTCCCGCCAGCAGCGCAATCAGCGCCGTCACCGCCAGTAATTCAATCAGCGTAAAACCCTGTTTTTTTAAAATGCCGCACATTGAAAATCAATCATTATAGATATCCGCGTTGTCGCCATCGCCGCCGGCCTGACCGTCGGCGCCGTAACTGAAGATGTCATACCCGCCGACGTTGATCGTGCCCTGCTGCACATACATATAAGGATGGTCCCACGGATCATTCAGGTCGCTTTTTTTAAGGTAAGGCCCTTCCCATCGATCCTGAACGTCCGCCGGGGCAACAAGCAATGCGCCAAGACCTTCGGTGTCCGTCGGTAATCTTCCGCAGGTGTACTCGAATCTCGCTAAAGCGCTCTCGAGAATAGCAATCTTGCTTTTGGCAATCTGACTTTTGGCCTTGCCTAATCCCCGGAATACCCGCGGCGCAACAAATGCCGCCAGTAACGCGATAATCGTCGCCACTGCCAGCAGTTCAATAATCGTGAACCCTTTTTTTTCTCGTTTCATTCTTTCGGCCTTTCTTCACAGATTTAATTGACCGCCGCCCGGGGCAGCCTTTATCATTGTAATTCTAATTTTGGATATCCTTATCGCACCGACGTCAAATCCATACCCATAATCGGCAGCAGTGTCGCGGCGATAATAAACCCTATCACCGCCGCCAGCGCCAGAATCAATATTGTCGGCAGCAGCGACGCGAACTGCACCAGCACCGCGTCGGCCTGCTCGTCAAACGTATCCGCCGCCTGCAGCAGCAGTTCGTCCAGCCGGCCTGTCTGTTCGCCAATCGCCACGATCTGCACCAGCAGTTTGTCAAACAATCCCGATTGTCCCAGCGGTTCCGCCACGGATCTGCCCGTCTTGACTTCGCTGGCGACTTTGTCGATCTGTACCGCCAGCGCCTCATTGCCCAGCGTATCCCGAACCACCGCCAGTCCTTCGAGGATGGTGATGCCGCTTTTGCACAGCGAACCGAGCGTGCGGGCAAATCGCCCCACCGCCAGCGTTCGCAGCACCTTTCCCACTATTGGAATTTTCAGCTTGAACGTATCCCACACAAGCCTGCCCTCCGGGCTGTTCTTCCATTTAACAAAGGCGTACCAGCCCGCAATCACTGCAATCGCCGCCAGCCAGCCGTAATGGATAAGAAAAGCGCTGATACCCAGCAGAACTTTCGTCGGCATCGGCAGCATCGCCGGATCGGAGCCGATGGTGCCGATGATTTTCGGCAATACCCATATCAGCATTACCACCGCCGAAATCATCCCCACCGACAGTACCACCACCGGGTAAGCCGCCGCGTTTTTGATATTGGATTTAATTTTTTCCTCGCGCCCCAGCAGCCGCACAAGCTGGTCCATCGTCTGTTCGAGAATACCGCCGGTCTCTCCGACCCGCACCATCGACACATACAGCGGCCCAAATGTTTTGGGGTGTTCGGCCATCGCATCCGACAGCGGCTTGCCCGAGCTGACCTGCCTGGAAAGTTCATCCAATAAGTGAATCGTCGCGGGTTTGCTTTGCTGTTCCCGAATAATCTGCAGCGCCTCCAGAACAGGAAGCCCCGCCTTTAACGCCGTGGATAATTGTGTCGATATCGCAAGCGTTTCTCTGCCGGAAACATAAATCTGCCGGCCCCTTTGTGCAGCCGTATCCGTCATTGAGGAAACGGCCTTTGCTTCGCTGAGTGTCTGGCCCAGTTCCAGCGCAAACTGCCCCTTCTGAGCCAGAAGCCCGATGGCCGTTCTCCGGTCGGAAGCCTCAATCACGCCCTTGCACGCCTTACCCGCAGTATCCACCGCTTTGTATTCAAATAATGACAATGTCCTGTTTCTCCCGTATTTTCGTATGCAAATTAAAATAGAAAATTGAAAATTTTATTCGTCTTCAATGCCCTGTGTCACCCGCAGGACTTCCTCCGCCGTCGTCACTCCCTCCAGAATTTTTTCGATCCCGTCGTGACGCATTGTTTCATACCCCGAAGGCGCCGCCGCCAGAATCTGCTCGGTTGTCGGTTTTTCGGCGATAATTTTGCGAAGGTTTTCGGTAATCCGCAGCATCTCAAAAATTCCCAGCCGGCCACGCATCCCTGTTTGATTGCACTCATCACAGCCGGTGCCGTGATACAGCGGCGCATCCGGCGGAATGCTTACCGAGTTATTCAGACTCGCCAGCAGTGCCGCATCGGGTGTATAGCGTTTCCTGCAGGATGGACATATCTTTCGCACCAGCCGCTGCGCCAGCACGCCTTCCAGTGAGCTGGCCAGCAGAAACGGCTCAACCCCCATATCAATCAGTCGTGTCACCGCGCCCGCCGCGTTGTTGGTATGTACCGTCGAAAATACAAGGTGGCCCGTCAGTGCCGCGCGAATGGCGATATCCGCCGTTTCTTTGTCGCGGATTTCGCCGACCATAATGATGTTCGGGTCCTGCCGCAGAATATGGCGAAGTCCGCGTCCGAACGTCAATCCGCGACGCGGATTGACCGGCATCTGCACAACCCCCTCGAGCTGATATTCCACCGGGTCTTCAATCGTGATGATTTTCAGCGACGGCGTATAAATATGATTTAACGCCGCGTACAGCGTCGTCGTCTTGCCGCTGCCCGTCGGCCCCGTCACCAATACAATCCCGTGCGCCCTTTTCAAGCACACATCGAATCCTTCCAGCATATGCGAACTCATCCCCAGTTCTCCCAGCGCAATCAAAGACGAGTTGCGGTCGAGAAGACGCATGACCACAGCCTCCCCGAATACGCTGGGAACCGTAGAGACGCGAATATCCACTTTGCCCTTGGCGGTATTAAATTCGATGTGCCCGTCCTGCGGGATAAACCGCTCGGCGATATTCATCCCCGCCATAATTTTGACGCGCGAGATAATCGCCGCCTGCAAGCGCTTGGGCGATGTCGATTTTTCTATCAGCATTCCGTCAATCCGGTATTTGATCCGCACATGGCTTTCAAACGGTTCGATATGCACGTCGCTGGCGCGGGACTCGACCGCTTCCAGCAATATCAGGTTGACTAAGTTGATCAGAGAAGGCTCGCGGGCCAGTTCATGCAGCCGCGATGCTGTCAGTTGGCCGTTCTGGTCATCGGCGTCATGTTCCTCCTCCGTGGACAAATTTCGAACCATCCGCGCCACATTGCTGCCGTAATAATGCCCGATGGCTTTTTCCAGTTCCACGGGCCGGCTGTAGCGCCGCTGAATTGACAATCCCGTTATCATTCGCAGATTGCCCAGCGCCTGATGGTCGAATGGGTCCGCCATCGCCAGAATCAGCCGACCGTTTTCACGCCCCACCGGCAGGACATTATATTGACTGGCCGCCTCCGCAGGCACCAGCGCCAGAATGTCCGTCGGAATCGAAAGCCCTTCCAGTTCCAGTTTCTCAATCCCAGCCTGCTCGGCAAGTGTCTCGTTCAATTGCCGCAGATTCAGCCCCGCCGTCTCCATCAAAATCAGCCCCAGTTTCTTCGGCTCAGCCGCCTGAACCGCTAACGCCTCAGCCAACTGAGATTGACTGATCAGCCCTTTTTTAAACAATAACTCCCCTAATTTGGTACGCATCAGGCTATTTACCTTCTTTTAAAGTTTCTGTTTTCTCCCATTCCAAAATACACACCTCTTAAAGACACAATCCCCCACCGCACAAAATCTTACGGAATACCTCGCGGAGCCGATGTGCTTTCCCTATTTAGACGCGGAAGAAGCCCTCTTTGTTTCAAGAATGTTGCTAAGAATTGATGCAAAAACAGGGAAAGCGAGCCTGGTAGCGGGAGAATAATTTAACCGTTTACGGGATGAGTGGAAACAGCGGAGGAATGAAGCTGATTTTCCGGGACAAATTGAATCCGTTCAATGGCTATTCGCAGGGCAGGCATCGCCGCTGCGGATTGATGTAATTCCTTTTGTTTAAAGGGTTTATCCGCCGACCGATACAGCAATACAAACCCCATCGCTTTGCCGATTTGACCCAACGGAACAGCCGCGGCAGTCAGATGCTTAATCGCCGTCGGCGGAGCCTGCAAGCCCATCTCCAGCATCTGCTCCAAAGTGCAAACTTGACGGGAATGGCTGATTTCATACACCACCTGAGGCGTAAACCACTTCTCAAATCGGCTTTTTTCTATCGAAAACTGCTCTGAAGCCCCGGCAAAGTGAATGTCAAAACCCTTCGACTCAATGATAAATACTGCCGCCGAAACATTTTGCAAATTGCGCCGTAAAAAACCTGTGGCCGAATCCAAAATACCGCAAATATCCGCTGCACCAAGCAAAGATTCGTGAAATTGGAGTGAAAATGTTAAATTGGAGAGTTTCTCTATAAATTCCCCATGCGCACCAACAATATCGCGACATAAAATGTCTATTTTCTGCGTGTATTTCTTTTGCTGCAGACGTAAATGCCGAATCGCTCGTAAAGCTCGCTGGTTGCGTCTCATAAGCAGGGTAATTCCTCTTAAAAACAATCTCTTCAAGGCTGTTTTCGGCCTTTGACACAACCGCCTTTAGAACAATTCCATGGAATAATCGCTGGTCGTAGTTTTACGGCAGACAGAAAAAACCGTGCAAATTTCAAAGCGGAAAGTTTCGGTTAGTCTGCGTGAGAGACTTTCGATTCGGTTGGTAATGTCGATTTTTGAGGCGATGCGGGAAGCTCTTGAATGGGAATCGGAGGCCGGTTCTTTTTGGGAGGCTGCGGCTGTGTCTGTGGCTCAGCGGCGGGCACATCAATCGCCCGGATTTCCTGAGCCAGTTCATCATCGTCCTGTTCGTCTTCTTCGATTTCGGCTTCGACTTCGGCGGCCTGAGGCGCAATCTCGGCCGGTGTTTCTTCTTCCGGCGTTTGGTCATCAGTGTGAGTCGCGGCCTGCTGCTCGGCTATCTGACGTGAGAATATCGCCTCCTGCACCGCCTGCTCGGCGGGCCTGTCGCTGATGGCCTTCAGATAAATCGCCCCCTTGATTTCGGTTTGTTCGAACGTAATCAACTGGTTGCGAATCAGTTCAAGCGTCGCCAGAAATAATCCAATCATCACAATACGATCGGTCCGATCCTGGAAAATTTTCTCAAACGTCGTCGGGCCTTCGTTCTGGAGCCGATGCAGAATCTCAATCTGATATAAATCAATCGGCGTTTCATCCGTGATATGACTGTACGTGGAGACATGGCCGGTGGCCTTCATAATCGAATCGAACGCCTCCAGCAGCGTCCAGATGCTCACCGTATCCAAATCCACTTCCGGCTCGGTATCGTTTTTCATGCCCGCCAAAATTGCGTCCGGCCGGGTGAATCGCTGCTGCCGCTGCTCGGCGGCGTCGGACAATAAATTGGCCGCATCCTTGATTCGCTTGTATTCGAGCAGTTGCCGGATCAGTTCGGCACGCGGGTCTTCGATATCGGTCTGCTCGCCGCCTTCGCCGTCCGTCTGCGGCAGCAGCATCGCCGACTTAATCTCCATCAGCGTCGCCGCCATCACCAGAAAATCCCCCGCCAAGTCGATATCCAGCTCCTGCATCATCTCAATATAATGGATATATTGCTCGGTCACACGAGCGATGGGAATATCGTAAATATCGACCTCTTCCTTGCGCACGAGGTACAGCAGCAGGTCCAGCGGCCCCGCAAACACTTCTAAATTAACGCGATATTCTTCCATTAGCTTTTCATGCCCCGAAAGCCGACGGCTTCGCGGACTTCATTGATTGTCTGCCTTGCAACAGCTCTGGCGCGCGCGGCGCCATCGAGCAGGATTTTTTCCACCTTGTCGGGATTGCTTTCCAGCTCCTGCCGTTTATGGCGATACGGACGGAAAAACTCGTGCATCAGCTCGACCAGCCGTTTTTTCACATGGCCGTAGCCGGTGCCGCCCCGCCGGTATTTCTGCTCCCATTCCTTGATTTCTTCCGGCGAGGCAAACAATTTCAGCATTGCAAAGACATTGCATTTGTCCGGGTCTTTTGGCGACTCTACCGGCGTCGAATCCGTAACGATGCTCATAATTTTCTTTTTGACGCTACTTTCCGACTCGAAAATCTCGATGGCGTTACCGTAGCTTTTGCTCATCTTACGGCCGTCGATGCCCGGCACAACCGCCACAGACTCCAGAATATGGTCTTTGGGCAGCGGGAAAATCTGGCCATAGACATTGTTAAAAAACTGGGCAATATCCCGCGTTATCTCCAGATGCTGCTTCTGGTCGGCCCCCACAGGCACTAAGTTGCTTTTAAATATCAGAATGTCCGCCGCCTGCAATACAGGATACGTGAACAGCCCGTGATTCGGCGATAACCCCTGCGCCACCTTGTCTTTATAGGTAGTACATCGCTCCAGCAGCGCCTTCGGGGTTACACAGGAGAAAAACCACGTCAGCTCCGTCACTTCCGGCACATCGGATTGCCGCCAGAAGACGGTTTTTTGGGGGTCCAGTCCGAGCGCCAGATAATCCATCGCCACATCGAGCGTCCACTGGCGGATATCGGCAGGCCTGGGGCTGTTGGTCAGCGCATGGTAGTCGGCGATGAAGTAAAAGCCTTCATGCTCGGCCTGCAGGGCCAGATTTTGCCGCATCGCGCCGAAATAGTTGCCAATATGCAGTTTCCCCGACGGCTGAATACCCGATAAGACTCGCACAGATACCTCCTGAAATTCCATTTAATTTAATAAAGCACGGATTTTATCAACTTTGGCCGGTGAAGTCAATCCGCGTGTTTTTTAGGCGGGGTTCACGAATTTTCGCCGCAGAGGACTCAGAGCAGCACAGAGATATAAAGGGATTTTTAATCACGAAAAGAAATAGAGGGGGAGAGAAAAACGACGCGGCAAGTGGGCGTTAAGAGGAAAAATTGAAAGATATAAGCAATGCTTTTGTAAGGGGTTACAGAATGATGTCTCTGCCCCCTTTTATTTCTCTCGGCCGGTGGTAATTATCATCCATTTCCCACCCTGTTGCCTCAACTGAAAATGCCACCATAGATCCTAGACAATAGATCCTATGACAAGTGTCACCAGGCGAACCCTATAACTTGATTCCATTTTTGCCCATTTTAATATTTTCCATATTCATAAACCGTTTCAAACATTGCCGCAACATTTTCAACAGGCGTTTCTTCCAGGATCGTGTCATGGCTTGCCCCGGCGATAAAGCCGCCGCCCGGCGCCATAATATCAAGCACTTCGCGGGTTTTCTGCCTGACATAGTCGGTCGTTCCGTCGATGAGAATATGATGCGAATCGATAGCGCCGTTAAATACTATATTGCGGCCGAATTTTGCCTTCAGGGTGCGTAAATCCATGCCGTAGCAGCTTGTTTGCACCGCATGCAGGCCGTCAAGCCCCGCTTCGATCATGGATGGAATAAGCGGTGCAAAACCTCCGCAGCAATGCATCATCACCTTAAGGTTATAGGAATGCCCAAGATCAATAAACCGTTTGAGGTGCGGCAAAAGAAACCGTTTAAACAGATCCTCGCCCAACAGCGGACCGGTCTGGCTGCCGAGATCATTACCGATAAAAAAGATGTCGATGGCGTCCGATGCCGCGTCAAAAATCCTCTTGCTGACAGAGGCATAATAATCGACAATATGACCGAAGACCGCATCAACAGCCTCAGGCTCAGTGTACATTTTTATAAAAAGCGTTTCCATTCCAAACAAGTCAATGGCATCATGCCAGAACGGCGACCAGTCACCGCCAAGTATCGCATATTGTTTGTTAAATTTTAATGCTTCCTGGCGAATATGCGATACATCCATCCATGCCGGATCAGGCCAGGCATAATCATGTATCTGCCTGATATCCGAGCCGGCCAGCGGATGCGATGTCGGCTGGCCGTATCCCATGCCATGTCGCTCGATGCCAAATGGCGTTCGATAGGTAGCGCCCTCGGAAATATGTAATTGAGGTCCGACATATTTCGCAAATACTCGCCTGAAATCATCTTTGAAATATATCCGCAGCGCCTCATCGTCTAAATCAAGCTTAGACTTGGCTTTTTCCCAGAACTCCATCGATGCCCCGCACCACATCGGCACGCGGTCAGGTTCCTGATGAGCAAATGTCGTAAGTACACGTTCTCTTGAATTCACATTTTCGCCCCGTATAATTTAGTCCAGATGAAATACACTTTCCATATCCGCCCACCATTCGTCCGGCCGGGCTGAATCCACAGGCTGCTGACACGGCTTACAAACCGCCCACCATCGCTGCGTAGTTGGATCGGCAGCCATTTTGGCCATATCCGCGGCAAAATCATTACCGGTATATTCCAGATAGCTGAATAGAAATCCATCTCGATAAAAAATGCTGTAATTGGAAATATTGCATTCTTTAATCATCTTCAGCACTTCCGGCCACACCGCCGCATGAAGCCGTTTATATTCGTCAAGTTTTTCAGGGCGAACGCGGATGACACTGCCATATCGTTTCGGCTGATTCATTTGGGTACAACCTCCTATCATTAAACTTGCAAGTATTAGTAACACAACTATCCTGTTTTTGCCACAGTTTACCATAAATACTCCCATCGCTAAAGAGTTTTAAATAGTTTTTGAAATCCGATTATCTAAAAAACCAGTATAGAGTAACCATCACGATAAAAAGCACTGCCGACAGCGTCTTATAATTTCTGATGCCGGACCAGCCGGGGGCCTTCAGACAATCCAGCGGTTTATCCCAGACCAGCATCTGGCTTTCTGCTGTATGCTTGTGAGGTTTAAAAAACGAAACGATAATATGGATAGTAATACATATCATACACAGATAAAATCCTGCCAGCATAGCGGGCATTGTCCAGCCGGTTTTGGATTTGAACCACTCCAATAGAAAAACCACAAATCCGAGGATTGAACCTGTGGTAAGTGTGACAAAAGCCCCCTGGCCCGATGCACGTTTCCAGAACACCCCCAGCAGAAAAACAGCGGTTATCGGCGGAGCCACATAACATATCAGGGAAATACACCCTTGATAGATGCCTTCAAAATGTCCGATATACTGGGACCAGACAATCGATAAGAGCATGGCGACAAACGTGGCGACCCTGCCAATAAACACCAGTTTTTTGTCTGAGGTGTCCGGTTTCCAGCGTTTGTAAAGGTCATAGCTGAAAAGCGTTGCAATAGAGTTGAGCGCGCCGGAAACGGTGCTCATCAGAGCCGCTAACAGCGCCGCCGCCATGACACCCGTAAGGCCGGTAGGAAGCAGATTCTTGATCAAATAGGAATAGGCATCCTTCGAATCCTCCAAGGGCTTGAATTGCCCCTGATTGATCAGAGCCAAAAGCGTAACGCCCGGCAGTACAAAAATAAAGACCGGGAGTATCTTAATAAATCCTGCAAAAAGCGGCCCGATCCGTGCATGGTTTTCGTCTTTGGCGCCAAGAACACGCTGCACGATCGTCTGATCCGCACACCAGTACCAGAGTCCAATTACCGGATAGCCCAAAAAAATTGAGTACCACGGCAGATTCGCGGGGTCATTGGCTGGCCGGAGCATAGTCAGTTTGACCGCTTCGACATTATCGACAATCCCGTCCCAACCCCCTACTTTAATCAGACCGAATACGGTGATCAATATCGAACCCGCCAAAAGGACGATTGTCTGGATCGACTCGGTGACCACTACGGCCATCGGTCCGCCGACAATCGTATAAAGGCCGGTCAGCAGCGTTGCTCCTATAATACTATACAGGATCGGGATACCGAACAAACCCTTCAGTACAACGGCACCCGTATACAGTGTAAAACCGATATGAATGAAGATGGCCGAGATGATTGAAAGAAATGCCAGCCAGTCCCGACAATGGCGGTTATACCGCCTTTCCAGAAAATCCGGCAGTGTTGCCACCTGTGAGCGAACATAAAACGGCGCAAAGAACAAAGCAAGCACTATCAGCAGAAACGGTGCCATCCACTCAAAGTTGCCCGCAACCAGACCGTTCGTATAGCCTTCCTGGGCAAAACCAACCAGATGAATCGTGGAGATGTTTGTTGAAAACAAAGCCAGCCCAATCATCGGCCACCGCAGGGTCCCGCCGGCAAGAAAATATTCCTTCCCGCCTTCGACCCCTGTCCGGGACCGCATACCGGACCAGCAGCCGATCCCCACAACCACCACGAAATATAGAATCAAAACCGAAGTATCGATAAAATTAAGCGCCACCCCGCTCGAGGCCGGAACATCTGTCAGCATGTAAATCCTTTCAATGGTCTTAAAATTATAGGGTGATTATAAAAGATTTTTAACGCACACCGTTCATCTGATATTTGCAACCTCTTCCATCGCAATCCTGGCCCACTCCCAAAGTTGTTTTGGTTTATATTGTACGGTTGAAATATCCTTCATAATAAATTCGATATGGCATTGGCCGTTCGCTTTTTCAATTACCTCGCGGATTTCACTGCGGGCTCTTTGCGGATCCCAGTTCATTCCAGCAAAGATCGCCGGACTTGGCTTGCGGCTAATAACATAATCCGCTCCAATTTCGTTAATTATCTTGTCCAAATTACACCAAGGGCTTACGGATATTTTCCGGAGATTCGGAATTTTTCGCAAAATACTCATCTTTTTATCCAGCGGCTCGCAGCAGCCGTAATAAGTCATCCCGAAACGCTTAAGCCAGCGCATGTCGTGCTCAACCGCAAATTCCCAATGCATCCGGGGTGACACTTCTGAAAATATCTGCGCATTTGAACACCCCCACATATTATGAGGTCTTACATGCTCTGGATCAAAATCGTTCCCGGGCAATTGGCTCGTATAACCATAACCGCCGGATCCGACTCGGGTATTATCATTGTCCAGCGAAAGCAGATTCATCTTGTCAAACTGGTCCAGTTCCACCATCCATGCATCAACCATCCGCTCGACTGCGACGTGCACCATTTCAGGCCGCAGAATCATATCCATCATCGCCTCCTCTATCCCCCACCATCGGATAAGGTAATCCCAGGGAGTAAACCAGATATGTGTTTGACCCTTCTTTTTCACGGGCAAAATGTCCTTGTACACCTTGCACATCGCCTGATAGCAAAACTCCGTCGCCTCCCGGTTATGCGTGATTTTCGGCAGTTTTATCTTTTCTATATCTTCGGGGTTTTTGATTTGTACATTGAAATGTCTTGAAACGATATCACTGCTTTCGTCAGTTTTTACAACATCCACATCTTCAAGAATCCCAAAGTCTGTGCTGTGAATTACAAGCGGGCAGATGAGGAAATCGTGAACAACCATATCGCCGGGCAGATGCTTCCATTGATAAATAGTCTTCCTCAACTGATCTTCCTGGTCTCTTGCCCACGGGTGCTCTGCGTGTAACGTTAACTCGTCATCAATATTCATCTCGTTCCAGCATATTTCGTTAATCCATACCATGGGTCTTTCTGAGTGCAGGTCGTTAAGCTTAGTCCAGAGTTTTACTTTTTCTTTATGCACCGGCAACAAGGCGATTTCGGCAATCTCACCCGCCAGACGCTTCAGTATTTCGGTGTCTTTTACGGACAGCTGGATTTCCGCCGCGACCGGTGGCAGAGTATGATGGCTTGGATCATGTAACATGTCAACACCTTTCCATATTCTCTGTTCTAAGCGGTCGCCTGAAGATTATAGTTGCCAAGATTCAAAGGATACTTTCCGTACTCACGCACCAGCTTAACAATATAATCGTATGTATGGCCGGGTATATTGCTTGCCACGGAATGGTCTGACTGGAAGATATATTTGCCTCCCTTGGCCGAATTGAGTTTACGCAGAACCTCTTTGCGGATCAGTTTTTTATCGCCGGTTTCCCAAATCTGCATGTTGCTGTTGCCGCAGATACCTAATTTAAGACCGTACTGGTCTCGAAGTTCGACTGCATCGAGACCGGCCTTGGCCTCCAGGGGGTTCATCGCATCAATGCCGACTTCAATGTAGTCTTGCAGTATCTTACGGACATCGCCGCAGCCATGATAGATAACCATCAGGCCCTTCGAGTGTGCGTGGTCAGTAATCGCCTTAACCCAGGGCTTGAAATGGGCGCGCCAAAAGTCCGGCGAAAAGAACAGGTTATTTTTATAGGCGACATCGCCCCAAATCACAAAACCGTCAAGCAGCCCCGTGGCCGCTTCTATCTGGGCCTTGGCACAATCCAGGTAAAACTGCCCGATTTTAGCAATCACCTTGCCCATCCGTTCCGGATACATACCAATCCAGAGCATATTGTTTTCCGGTCCAACCAGCCGCGTCAGACATTCATTGACCTCGATAATACTGCCGAATACCGGAAAATCCGGATACAGGGATTTAACGGTTTTTATCCATGCCGGCGAATTCCTTTCAAATCCATCGCCGACACCGGCGATCTGGTTGTCTCCGGCTTCAAAATAACGCCGTTTATCATAAGGATCATCAAAAACCAGGCTCTCCAGTTTCTCGATGGAGTTGGTTTCAAATTCGATAAACTCAGGCATGGGCGCATCATATTTCTTGCGAAGGAGTGCTCGAAATCCCGTTCGGACTACAACTTCCTTTTCATCCTCTCGGAGTGTTTCAAAGGACTGGATAAACGGATCCATGTTGGGAACCGTCACAATCCAATCCAGATCATAGTAATAATACGGGCTTGCGTCATCCGCCAGCCCAAGGTCGCGGCGCCATGTCTTAACAAAACTACCCCAAAAAAAATCGCTGATCGGCACGCGATCCGGTTCCTGACCTGAAAGCGCCATTTTCATACGTTTCAGTTTCACAAGCGTATTGGTTTTTCGGTCCTGTCCGGAAGCTTTCCCTGTCGTATCAAACATTCCCACAGCTATCCCTTTCTACATCTGCATCCAAACATTAGATTATCCGTCTCACACTATAACGTTGTCCCATACCCAATAAATGAAATAGCGATCAACAACAAAATAACACCGATGATGATAAGCCTGATCGGTTTGCCATGGACACCCCGCCATTCGCCTGTAACAAAGCCCCATAAAGTTGAAACAAGGATCACGACTCCCATATAAAGGCCCCACCCCGCGGAACCGCCCAAATCGCCCATCATCACGGCCGCTCTGCCGTATAAGGCAACCGAGGGCATCCAGATTGCACCCATCAGCGCCGCCAGAAACCAATGGGATATCGTCTGCGGTTTTTGGTAATCGCTCCATGTTTTGTTGCGGAAAAGCAAAAAAGAGCAATAGGCCACATTGGTTGTCAAACCGCCCAGAAGCGTTATTGCCCACACCGGATCGGAGGCACTGACCTCGGTTGCACCCAACGACAGTGCTGCTTCTTTGATACCGCCGCTAAAATTAAACGCAAAGTTCAACATCGAACTGAATATTCCGCCCAGGGCCGCCAAAATCAAGCCGAGCATCATACGACCAACTGGCTTAGCAACCTGGTCCTGCGGTGATGGCGTACTTTTCCCAGCAGATGGGTTAAGTTGTTTTTCCTTAAAGTGTCCTGCAATTGCAGATATCGCAACCCCCACAGTCATGACAATGATCCCTGCCGTTGACCACAATCCCCCTGCTGTCTGGAACACCTGCGGATCCTTAAGAGGATTTTGCGCATGGCGAGATAAGTTGTTGCGCTAAAAAGAGTTCGCGTTCATAATACTCCTGTCAATCTGCAAAAAGAAAGGAGATGATTATGGAACGCGAACTATGGAAAAAAGTATATCGC
>VGXU01000032.1 GCA_016873215.1 Planctomycetota bacterium | reverse complement strand
CCGAATGGCCGAAAATGACGATTGAACTTGCCAAACTCCAACCGCTGATGTTAGACTGGCTCGGACCGGATTATGTCACCAAAGCAGAATATGCTCTGAGGGGGGACGATGTACCATGGTTGCCCTTAAAAGCATTTCCATTAAAAGACACCCACAGATTGTTTTAATCACAAAAATCCTTATTTGAAAATTTCCGGCCTCAGTATCCCATAAGCGCTAAATGCACTGCGGGCGGAAAATAAAATCGCCAGAATCACGGTAATGGATGTGCCGGTGAAAATCGACAGCATAATGGCAATCTGATAGCCAATGGCGGTCAGCGGGTCATTGCCGCCCAGAATCACGCCGGTCATCATTCCCGGCAGAGCCACAATGCCCACGTTGGCCATCATCGCCACCGTCGGCGTCAGCGATTGATACAGTGTTTCGCGAAGATGCGGCTGCACAGCCTCTGTTACGGTCGCGCCCTGGGACAGCGATAACTCATACGCCTTTTGCCCCGTGCGAATCGACTGATAAAACGTGCGAATACCGACAATATCCGCTCGCAGGCAATTGCCCAGAATCATCCCTCCGATGGGAATGACAAACCGGGCGTCAAGGATTTCCGGCCGCCGCAGAATCACCCCCACAAAAACCAGCAGCGGCACCGCCGTCCCCGCCAAAAGCGCCAGAAAAATCCAGCCTGCAATCCGTCCCAGCCGGAGCTGACAACCCCGGAGAATGGATAAATCCGCCACTGTAATCATCACCGCCAGCCACAGAATGTTCAGCCCGAAATGATTCAGACGAAAAACTACCTGCAAATACAACCCCACAAAAATCAATTGCAGAGTCATTCGCAGCACCGACATCAGCGTCTGTCCCAGCATGGGGACGCGATACCAGTAGATAATTCCCAGCGGAATCAGCAACATCACATACCCGGCCAGCAGCGCCAGTGGATGAATATCCACCGCGGCATTCATAATCGCCCGCCTGCCAAAATATCCGGCAATTGGACGACCCGCTCAGCAATGGATGACAGCGATATATCGTGCGAAACCATCAGTATCGTCAGGTCGGTTCGACCGGCGAAATAATCCAGCACCGCTTTTTTGGAATCTGCGTCCAGGGCGCTGGTGGCTTCATCGAGCAGATAAATCGGCCGCTGCAGCAGAATCGCGGCAATCAGCGCCACTCGCTGTTTTTCGCCGCCGGAAAGCTCGTGAATCTTTTTATTAAGAAGACTTTCCGGCAGATAAAATTGCCGACACAGTTGCGCCGTCTGTTCGGCGTCATACCGCAAAGAATGATTCGCTTTCCATGAAAACGGCCGTTGCAGAAGTTCCCGAACAATGCCCTCCCCCAGTTGCGGTTCCTGAGCGATATATCCCATACGTTTTCGCAAATGCCAGATGGTTTTGCCGTCCAGAAGCACCCCCTCAATTTTAACGTCCCCCTGCTGCGGAACGATAAACCCCAAAAGACTCCGCAGCAGACTGGATTTGCCCGAACCGGAACGGCCCGCAATCAGAACTTTCTGCCCCTTCAATAGGGTTATGGAAAAACGGTCGAACACAACCTGCTCCCCGAATCGCAGCGTCAATTCGCTGATTTCCACCGCGGGCATTTCTTTCTCTCGGTCGATGAGACTATCCATAAACCCGTCCATTTTCATCAATAAAAACCGATTCGCAGGTTACAGCCGGGATATTAGGCCAGAATATGCATATTTCTTTTTTCTGCGTCAGCCCTCCTCTAAAAAAAACCGACCCGAATAAAAGCCGGCTGAGAATAACTTAAACTGATAACCGCCCATGTTTTTCAGGCGGATTCTTTGATCTTCCCGTTTTGGGCAAACAAATCCACCCGCCCTTCCACTACATCCGGCGTAATCAGATAATGCCCCAGCTTAGGCTCCTCAGGCAGCCGATACATCAGCTCCACCATCAGGTCTTCCATAATCGCCCGCAGCGCACGGGCGCCGGTATCGCGGACCATCGCCTTCTTGGCCAGTAGCTTCAGCGCCGCGTCGGTAAACTCCAGCTTGGCATTCTCCATCTCAAAGAGCCGCTGATACTGGCGAACCAGCGCGTTTTTCGGCTCCGTCAGAATCCGCACCAACGCTTTTTCATCCAGCGACGTCAGTGTCGTGATAATCGGCAGCCGCCCCACAAATTCAGGTATCATACCATATTCAATCACGTCTTCCGGTGTCACCTGTTTAATGACGGAACTGTAATCAGTCTTTTTATCTTCCCGGCCGGATTGCTCGCTGCCGAAACCAATCATCCGCCGGCCCAGACGTTTCTTGACGATATTTTCCAGACCTATAAATGTCCCACCGCAGATAAACAAAATATGCGACGTGTCAATTTGAATATAAGCCTGTTCGGGATGCTTGCGTCCGCCCTGGGGAGGCACGTTGGCAATCGTACCTTCGAGCATCTTCAGCAGTGCCTGCTGTACACCCTCGCCGGAAACGTCCCGTGTAATCGAAACGTTCTGGTTGGTCTTGCCGATTTTGTCGATTTCATCCACGTACACAATGCCGCGCTGGGCGGCTTCGATGTCGAAATCGGCGTTTTGCAGCAGACGCAGCAGAAAATTTTCCACGTCTTCTCCGACATAACCCGCTTCTGTCACCGTCGTGGCGTCGCAGATGGCAAACGGCACTTTCAGCATCCGCGCCAGCGTCCGCGCCAGCAGTGTCTTGCCCGAACCGGTCGGCCCGATAAGCAAAATATTTGACTTCTCAATCTCGATGTCGTTATCTTCGCTTTCGGTATGCACCAGCCGCTTATAATGGTTATGCACCGCCACGGAAATTTTTTTCTTGGCTTCCTCCTGGCCGATGACATATTCATCCAGAAATTCCTTGATGCCCCGCGGCCGCGGCACTTCGCCGGAAATAGCCTTGCTCCGACCGCGCTTCTGCTCCTGCCGGATTATCGTCGAACACAAATCCACGCATTCCGGGCAGATAAACACCTCGCCCGGCCCCTCGACAAAAACTTCATATTGTTTCTTGCTTCTGCCGCAGAAGCTGCACATCTCACGTTTCGAACCGGAATTCGTATTTTTCCCCATTAAATCGCTCCAAAAATTATACTTAATTTTAACGAGGCTATTGTACCACTAAAGACAAAAACAGGCAATCTTTGATTTTCGCCGAAGCGCAACGACTGAATATCAAGCCGTTTATGGACAAAAAATTCGTCTTTGGTGGTTATGAGGATTTGAGTTTTGTTATGAAACCAGCTGCACAGGCAAAACCGCCGACAGTGTATTGGCTCCATCGCGGCATTCCAGCCCGATGTGCCCGTTGTGCTGACTGGCTATCTGCCCGGCCAGCATCATGCCGATTCCATTGCTGAATCGCTGCTGGTGTGTCTCATGAGGCGTGAACAACTGCTGCTGAAATTCCGGCGAGTATCCGGCGCCGTTGTCGGTCACCCGAATCTCGATTTGATTCTGCCCGGATATAAACCGCGTCTGCAATTGAACAATTCCCGTCGTATCTTCCGCGTGGTCGATGGCGTTAAGCAGCATATTCAGCGTCATCAGGCCGACCCGTTCCGCGTCCACCCCAACCTGCGGCATCGCCGAGTCCAATTGCACCTGTAATTTGAATTTCTTCCGGCTTGCAATCCACTTGAGCGAATTGAGCACCCGCTTGATTTCCTCGTGAATATCGCAGGATGTGATTTGCGGCGGCTGCATCTTGGTATAGTCCATAATATCCAGCAGATATTTCCTGAGCCGCTTCCAGTTAACGCTCAAAATATCCCAGCTTTTGAGCATCTTATCCGTCTGGTTACGCTCGATGGCGTAATCAATCACTTCCGCGGCGCCGCCGACCATTTGCATAATATTCTTGATTGCGTGCGACAACTGCCGAAGGGCCATCCCCGCCTCGGCATAATGATGTTCTTTTTGCTCCTCTGCGGCCCCGTCGGCGCGTTTTTCCAGCAGTTCAGTTTCTGTCATTGTACCAATCCCTTAAAAGCAGTTTTGCCCCGATAATACGGTTTCCTATCCTGCTATCGAATATTCTATAAGCTTTCTTAACCGGAGACGTCACGAAAAACTAAAAACAACCCGCCCAGGCCCAGTTGGGTCCGATAAAATTCCGCATGCTCAAAAAAAACTGAAAGCCAGACTTGGTTAAGTCCACCCCAAAACAAACCGAAAGAAATATATAGGAAGAAAAACCTCTTGTGGACAGGAATAAATTATGTACGACACACATACAAAACAAATGACCGCAGCGGAATTATTGATTGTCGTATTGGTATTGACAACACTGGCCGCAATCTCGGTCCCGCGTTTATCGCACAGCGCAAGCCTCAGTAAGCAGACCCGGTGTGATTCCAACATCGAATTACTGCAATCCGCGGTCAATTTGTGCAGCGCGGAAAAAGACAAGTTTCCCGATTCGCTCGATGAGGTCATTCACAACCCGGAATTTTTCCCCGTCGAGCCGCCAAAATGTCCCTTCGGCGGAACGTACATTCTTAAACCCGACCACACCGTCATCTGTACACATCTGCGATAATCGCAATAAGGACGGCTTTGGGTTGCGGATTTACTCGTACCGCACGGGAGCTTTTTTCAGTTCCCTTTCGGTCGGCAGTAAAACATACTCACAAATCCCACAGAATTCTGCAAGGTTGGAAACAAATCGTTCCACATCGTCCATCGCACCAGCGTGAATCATCGCGAACAAATTATACGGCCAGCCCGCAAACGGCTTTCGCTGATAACAATGACTGACGGCCGGCCGGGACGACAAAGCATACGCAACCGGCTCAATGGCCTCCGCCGGCACGGCAAAACAAGTCAGCACATTGACATCATAGCCCAGCTTGCGATAATCCAATGCCGCGGCGATGCGGCGAATGACTTGTCTGGCGATAAGCCCCTCGGCAAGCTGTTTCACATCCGCAATCCCGGTCTTCTGACAAAGCGAATCAAACGGGGTCTCCGTAATCGGAAAATCCTCCTGCAAAAACCGCAGCGCCTTTTTTTCCTCTTCCGTCAAAGAAACCACCGAGGCGGGACTTTCAGACGGCGAAAATTCCCTCGCCTCGAAATCCTTTTTGGACGGCCCTTCGGGGCAAAATCGCACCGCCAGCTTAAAAAACCGCTCCGCGGGCAAAGAATAAAACCGTTGGCCCGTCTGCCGGCTCAATTGATGCAGATTCTTTTCAATTGCCTGCGGCGACCCACCCTGCAAAGTGAACCACAGATTAAACGAATGCTTCCGAAGATAATGGTGCGACACCCCCGCCAGCGCATTAACCGCCGTGATGACCTCCGCCAGCTTTCCCTGCGAAACCGACGCTGTCACCAGCGTCGCCGCCCGCCCCAGAACGGCATAATTGACAATCGCACCATACCGGCGGATAAATCCCTGCGCCTTCAGGTCGCCGATGATGGACACGCACTGCGACTCCGAACACCCCGCCCGCCGGCCCATCGCCGCAAACGGCCGGTCACACAGCGGCAACGCGCCCTGTATCGCCCAAAGAATCTGCTTTTCCATCTCCGTTAACATCCCCTGAAGTCTATAAGCTCCCCGGTTATAAGGCAATCTGAAAAACCGAAATTCGAAAAACCGCCGCCGGCGACTGTCCTATAAAAGAAAAAAAAGCCCATTGGCAGAATCACTTTTGGTGATATAATAGGTCCAAACAAAAATTACGGAAACTGGAGATTATAAACTTGGTACAAATGACGCTTTTACAGACCCATGGATTAGTGAAAAAATATGTCGGCCGCACCGTGGTCGATCAGGTCAACCTGTCTGTCGCCCAGCGCAGCATCGTCGGCCTTCTCGGCAGAAACGGCGCAGGAAAAACAACGACCTTTCGAATGGTAATGGGGATGATTGTGCCCGACAACGGCGAGGTCGTCTTTGAAGGCATCGACGTTACAAAACTGCCGATGTACAAACGCGCCCGGCTGGGAATGGGATACCTGTCCCAGGAACCCAGCGTCTTTCAGCGGCTCAGCGTCCGCGATAACCTCATCGCGATTCTCGAAACAATGTCCATGAGCGCCGCCCTGCGAAAACAAAAAGCCGAAGAACTGATTGAGCAATTCGGCCTGACCGAAGTCACCCACAGCCAGGCGAGGTTCCTGTCCGGCGGCGAACGCAGAAAACTCGAAATCGCACGCGCCATGATCACCAACCCTTCGCTGATTCTGCTGGACGAACCCTTCAGCGGCGTGGACCCCATCACCGTCGAAGAATTGCAGACCGAAATCCGAAGACTCGTCGCCGGCGGCGTCAGCATCCTCATTACCGACCATAACGTCGAACGGACACTCGAAGTCGCCGACAAGGCCTATATCATCGACCACGGCAGAGTCATCGCCGAGGGCAGCCCAAAAGAAATTATCCAGAACGAAATGGTGCAGAAAAGCTATCTTGGCAACACCTTCAAAGGCGACGAATTCGATAATTAAAAAAAGAGGCGATCTTTCACTAAAACTTTTTTAATTGAATTAAAGATGCCGGATTATAAAAATTGTACAATCACGCGATTTCCGGAGCCGGTGCTGAGCAAGCCCGCCCAGCCGATTGAAAAAATCGACGACGCCATCCGCCAACTGGCTGAACGGATGAAAGAAATTATGGTCGAAACGCAGGGCGTCGGGCTTGCCGGCCCGCAGGCGGGCGTCAATCTGCAAATCTTCGTCGCCTCCCCCGACGGCACCAAAGAAAACGCCAAAGTCTATATCAACCCCAAAATCGAGCCGGACGGCCCAATGAAAAGCGTCGAAGAAGGCTGCCTGTCCCTGCCGGGCATCTGGGGCAAAATCACGCGATATACACGCTGCACGGTGCACGCTCTCGATTTGGATGGCAAGCCGTTCACCGAAACCGCCGAGGGAATACTGGCTCGTATCTTCCAGCACGAATACGACCACCTGCAGGGCATGATGATTAAAGACCGGATGAGCATCCCGGCCAAGCTCCGCGCCAGAAAAAAATTAAAGCAGCTCCAGGACGACTACGACGAAAAAAATCCGTCGTCACAATAGAATTTCCCCAGGATGGGCGCCCTGCCCACGCTTGCGTGGGCAGGTTTAAATATCTCAAAGAAGCATCTTTAAAAATATCCACTTTTGCAGAAAGAAGACAAAAAATGAGCAAGTCACTAAAATTCGTCGCTGCGGCATTTCTTGGTGCCTGTCTGTTTATGGGCTGTAAAGTCGCACCGCAGCAAACAAAAGTCATACCGGCGCCGACAAACGCCGCTCCAGCACAAACCAAAGAAAGCACGCCGCAAACAATGGTCCAGGTGACAGTGGAAAACAGCCCCGAAGCCCAGGCCGCCCTCTTTAAATTGGCGCAGCAGGACCCGACTATTACTGATCCCCAGACCGGCGGTAAATTCTTCATTATGCCCGTCAAACCCAAAGCAGGTATAGATTACAAAATCGTCCAGATTAAGCCTGACCCGAACATCGACTACAAAATGATTATCGCCGGCCCAAAATCACAGGTCGAACTCCAGAAATTCCGCAAGCAGATCGCCGACGCGATTCAAAAACAGGCTCAGCAGCCGAAAAACAAAGATAAATAATACCCCTGATAAACAATGAAGATACTTTACTTTGGTTCCGGCCAATTCGGCGTCTCCTGTCTGGAGGCGATTATGTCGTCAGGCCATAAGCTGGCCGCTGTATTCACCCAGCCGGCCCGTCCAGCCGGCCGCCATCGCCAGCCCAGACCCACCGATGTCGCCCTGTGGTGCAAAGAAAAAAATATCTCCTGTGTTGAGGCCGGGGACATCAACACGCCAGAATACGCCGAACAAATACAAAAATACAACGCGGATTTGCTGGTCGTCATCGCCTTCGGCCAGAAAGTGGCAAAATCCATCGTCGATCTATTCCCAAAAGGTGCTATCAACGTCCACGGCTCGCTGCTGCCCAAATATCGCGGCGCAGCACCCATCCACTGGGCCATTATCAACGGCGAAACCCAGACCGGCGCCAGCATCATCACGCTGACCGACCGAATGGACGCCGGCAAAATTCTGGCCCAGACTTGTACGTTTATCCATCCGCAGGATAATTTCCAGACCCTGCACGACCGCCTATCTCAACTGTCAGCCCCCCTGCTGATAAAAACCATCGCCGCAATCGAAACCGGCACCGCCGTCTATCAGGCCCAGGACGAAACGCAGGTCACCAAGGCCCCAAAATTAAAAAAAGAACACGGCTTTATCGACTGGTCGAGATATGCCACGGATATCGCCAACCAGATTCGCGGCCTTTGGCCCTGGCCCGGCGCAGCCGCCGTCTTTGTCTCCGCCAAAACCGGAAAATCATGGAAAGTCACCATCGCTGAAGCTGAAATTTTGGATACAAACCCGAATGCCGGGCAGGTCTGCGGCATATTAGACGGCAATTTGAACGTAATCTGCGGACAAGGCCGACTGAAAATCCACCGGCTCAAGCCCGCCGGCTCCGACCTGATGGATTTCCAGTCCTTCGTCAACGGCCGCCATGGCGGCCCCGCAGACCTCTTCCTCCCGCTCAATCTGGTCATCCGCGATTTCGCATAACTCAATCGCCTGATTCATAAATGGAAAACCGAAAAATTGAAAATAACATCCTTTCCGCCCGTGCCGTTGCCGCCAAGGTTCTTGCAGGTCTTGACTTTCGCAAACCCGATGCCGCGGCCCGGCTCGAACGCATCATAAATAAAACCGACCAGCAAGCCAGGGCCACCGATTTAGTCTTCGGCGTCATTCGCAATCTGACAGCCATCAATTTAGTGCTGCAAAAAACCGCCAAAATCCGCGGCGAACACACGGACAAAAAAATCCTCGCCCTGCTCCGCATCGGCGCCTACGAATTACTCTATGTCCCCGCCACGCCCGAATACGCCATCCTTAACGACGCGGCAGATTTAGCCGCAAACGTATCCAAAAAATCCGCAGGCTTCGTCAATGCCGTGCTGCGCAGTATTCAGCGGGCGATACAACATCGCTCCGCATCGCTTGCCGGCCAAAACCCCCGCCGCACTTTGCCAAGCGACGACAAAAGCGGATGCGTCTTTACCATCGACATCCTGCCCGACCCGCAACAGGATTTGGCCGTCTTTTTGAGCCAGGCCTTTTCGCTGCCGACGTGGCTGATTCGCCAATGGCTTACCGACCTCGGCCCGCAGCAGACCCGACAAATCTGCCAAGCCTCTAACCGCCATCCAAGCGTCATCGTCTGGCCTAATCCGAGCAAAATCACCGCTCAACAACTGCAGCAGCAATTGCAGACAGAAGGCTTGGACACCCTGCCGTCGCCGGACAAAAAATGCTTTAAACTCCTGCAATCCATAGATATTACAGGACTTACAGCATTCCAGAAAGGCCTGTTTTTCGTCCAAGACCCCACGGCACACGCCGCAATCAATCTCCTGCCGGCCGAAAAAGACTGGACGGCGCTGGACCTGTGTGCCGCCCCGGGAACCAAGACCGCCGTCCTTGGACTGCAAAACACCGGCCGAATCTACGCCGCTGACGCCGACATAAAACGCCTGCGAAAAGTCACCGAAAACTGCAATCGGCTCGACATTAAAAATGTCGAAGTGCTCAAGCCTGCACAACTCGAACAATTCTTGTCGCGAAAACCTCGTCTCGACGCCGTGGTCGCCGACGTTCCCTGCTCCAACACCGGCGTCCTCGCCCGCCGGGCCGAGGCCCGCTGGCGGCTTGATGAAAACTCCATCATTCGATTAACTCAAACGCAAATGAAAATCCTCCGCAATGCCATCGCCATCGTCCGCCCCGGCGGATTCATTCTATACTCAACGTGCAGCATCCTGCCGCAGGAAAATCAAACGCTCATCCAAAATATCCTTCGACAAAATCCAGGCCTTGCTTTGCTGCGAGAACAATTTATTCTGCCCGCTGTCGAAACCGAAAATGATTTCGATCACGACGGCGGATATGCCGCTCTCCTCCAAAAACAGTAATTATTTTACCCGTTGAAATTCTTTTTTTTCTCTTGCTTTTTTTATCCCCTGTTCTCCTTTACCGCGACGCGTCATCCACAGGTTATCCACAACCCCTGTTTATGATGTGCAAATCCTGTGAACAATAAAAAATTTTCGCACATAAGTTGTGGTTTTTATTATAGCTGTCTCCTGTGGGAAAAAATTTCTAAAAAAGCTCATTGAAACTCACCTTTTTTAGCTCTATTATTTGACCATAAAGGACACGGACGAAGGGCTGTGATGACAAGCAAACAGCCTTGCAAGGCAGCAATGGATTGGTTGGAGAAGATGATGCAGACAGCATTCACGGACGAGATTAAAGCGATTCATAATTCCATCGCCGAATCCGTCGGCGAAGCCAAATATAAACTCTGGTTTCGAAACAGCACGCGGCTGACGCTCACGGCCGAAGGTCTGGAAATCGCCGTGCCCAACACATTTATCGCGGGCTGGATTGAAAATCATTTCGCCAGGGCGATTCAGAGCGCCCTCAGGGCCGTTAACGGCTCGACGGTGCCGATTCGGTTCGTGGTTGATTCCGCCCTGACGCCTGTTTCACGCCAGGCCCCGGCGTCAAACAGCCATGCCGCAACCGCGATTGAGACAATGACTCACGCGGCTCATTTTATCCCGCCGCTTAAGCTGACGCTCGACACTTTCGTCGTCGGACAAAAGAATCAACTGGCCTACAACGCCGCACTCAATGTCATCCAGGAGGAAAAAAGCCCGTTTAACCCGCTGTTCTACCACGGCGGCTACGGCGTCGGAAAAACACACCTCCTCCAGAGCATCTGCAACGAATACGCCCGCACGCGTCGCGGCACAAAATGGATGTACGTGTCCGCGGAAGATTTCGCCAATCAATACGTCCTGGCGCTGAAAACCCGAAAACTCGACGTCTTCCGCACCCGCTTTCGCAATCTCGACCTGCTGGTCATCGACGATATCCATTTCCTGGCTAACAAAAATGCCATGCAGGAGGAATTTCTGCACACCTTCAACTCCATCGACCTTGCAGGCAAGCAAATCGTCCTCGCCTCCGACGCACACCCCAAGCAGATCGGCCAACTGTGCGAAAAATTAGTCAGCCGGTTCGTTTCCGGAATGGTCGTCCGCATCGACACGCCGGATTTTGAAACCCGCTGCGAAATATGCCGGCGGAAGGCCGCGGCAATGAAATACAAAATCAGCGAAGACGTCATTTCGTTTCTGGCCGGACAGATGAGCGGCAATGTCCGCGAACTCGAAGGCGCACTATTGAAACTCATCGCCTACGCCTCCGTCAGCAATCAAAAAGTCTCGCTCGCCTCGACTAAAGAGCTTCTGGCCGAACATCTTCTTCGCGCCGACCCTGTCGTGCACAGCTCCGACATCACCGAGGTCGTCGCCCGTTATTTCGACGTCACGGTCGCCGACATTCATTCGCCCAAAAAAGACCGCCTCATCAGCCTGTCGCGGTCGTTCTGCATGTATCTGACCCGCAAACTGACCAAGATGTCGTTTCCGGAAATCGGCAAGACGCTCGGCGGCAAAAATCACGCCACCGTCATCCTGGCCTGCCGGAAGGTCGAAGAGGCCCTTGAAAGCAATCAGCGTATGAAATGGAAAAACGCCGGCGGCTTCCGCAACGCCCCCGCCAAAGACATCCTCCAGGAATTGATGGAGAAAATATCGTAAAGTCTCTTATCTGCGATGCTTATGGCATAACCTGAATACGACGGAATAAAACAGAAGGACGATAAGATTATGGACCTGAAATCCTATTTCGAGCAGCACGAGGGCATCGGCATTCTGGCCACCTGCGACCCTAATACGACGGTGGATATGGCCGTGTATGCCAAACCGATGGTGATTAATCAGACGACTATTGCTTTTGTGATGCGCGAAAGACTCAGCCATCAGAACATCAGAGAGCACCTCAACGCCGCGTATATGTTCATCAAAAAAACGCGGGAGTACAAAACCTGCTCGGATTACAAGGGTATCCGTCTGTATTTAACGCTGCAGCGGGAGGAAATTAACCAGTCCGTCATTGAGGAGATGCGCAAGAAAGACCCCTGCATTTATTCCGAAGGCGACGACTCGGAAAAGTACTTAGTCTTCTTCACCGTCACCCGCATCCGCCCCCTCGTCGGTGACGGCCCCGTATAATTGACGATTGAAAAGGGATTCTTCGCTGCGATCAGAATGATGGTTTTCTTGTTTCGCAAAGCTGAATGCTGTCCGTTGCCTTTTTGCTTTTCAAGGTCGTTATCAGCGATTACAATGACTGTTTCTACTCTTTTGTAAAGGCTTTTAGAGGACAGAAATGAAAACAGGCAAGAAAACGGCAGCGGGACAGAATCCGTCAAAGACGACATTATTGATATTAGCGGCGGGGATGGGGAGCCGATTCGGCGGCATCAAGCAGATTGAGCCGGTCGGGCCTAACGGCGAGATCATTCTCGATTATTCGATTTATGACGCGATACGGGCGGGATTTACGAAAATCGTGTTTGTCATCCGCAAATCCATCGAGGACAGTTTCCGCCAGAAAATCAACGCGAAGGCGGCCGGGCAAATCGCTATTGACTTCGCGTACCAGGAGCTGGATTCGGGACTGATGGGTCATCGCGTGCCCGCCGGCCGGGAAAAGCCGTGGGGAACGGGACATGCGGTATTGATTGCGAAAGACAAAATCGCGGAGCCGTTTGCGGCCATCAACGCCGACGATTATTACGGGCCGTCGGCCTTTACGATGATGAATAAACACCTGCTGGGACTGGCGCAGGGACGTACGAGGGATTACGCGATGGTCGGCTATCCGCTGGCCAATACGCTGTCGGATTTCGGGACGGTCAGCCGGGGCGTGTGCGAGACGGATGCGCAGGGGTATCTGACGCGGATTACGGAGCGGACGAAGCTGCAAAAGCGGCCTAACGGGGCGGCGTTCACGGATGAGGCGGGTGTGGAGCATTTCATCAGCGGGGATACGCCCGTGTCGATGAATTACTGGGGCTTCGGGCCGGACGTTTTTGAGTATCTGCAAAAGGAGTTCGCGGAGTTTCTGCGTGAAAAAGGCGGCGATTTAAAGGCGGAGTATTATCTGCCGTTCGCGGTTGGGGGGATGATTACGTCGGGAGTGAAAAAATGCCGGGTGCTGGCGGCGCAGGAAAGCTGGTTTGGGATTACATACAAGGAAGATTTGCCGACGGCACGGATAGCGATTGCGGAAAAAATCCGCGGCGGTGTGTATCCGGCGGAGTTGTGGAAGTAGAAAGGAAATTCAAAAATTAAAACCCAAAAGGCAAAATTGGGGAATCCGCCTTCGGCGGATGATACAACAAAAGGTGGGGTAAGAGCCTGAGGGGAAATGGATTTATCGGGAGGTGTAATGGCCGGGACATGGAATGTGATGGCGCAGGTGAGGCTGGTCGGGGTTGACTGGCTGATTATTGTTGTATATTTTGCGGCGGTTCTGCTGATTGGGTTGTGGTCGGCGAAGCGGGCACAGAAGAGCAGCGAGCAATTCTTTTTGTCGGGGCGTTCGATGCCGTGGTGGCTGCTGGGGGCATCGATGGTGGCGACAACGTTTTCGACAGACACGCCGAACTTAGTGACGGATATTGTCCGGCAAAACGGGGTGGCAGGCAACTGGATGTGGTGGGCGTTTCTGCTGACGGGGATGCTGACGGTATTTGTGTATGCCCGGCTGTGGCGAAAATCCGGCGTGATGACGGACGTGGAGTTTTATGAGATTCGCTACAGCGGACGGAGCGCGGCGTTTTTGCGGGGGTTTCGAGCGCTGTACCTGGGGGTGTTTTTCAACGTGATGATCATGGCGACGGTGACGCTGGCGGCGATTAAGATCGGCGGCGTGATGCTGGGACTGTCGCCGATACAGACGATTCTGATTGCGTCGGTGGTGACGGTGCTATTCTGCACATTCGGCGGGTTTGAGGGCGTGCTGCTGACGGATTTCGTACTATTTGCACTGGCGATGAGCGGTTCTGTGGCGGCGGCAATTGTGTCGCTGAAACACCCGGCTATCGGGGGTTTAAAGGGATTGCTGGCTCATTCAGCGGTGCAAGGCAAGCTGTCGCTGCTGCCTGCGTTTGATTTTTCGACGACGGACAAGATGAATTTAGTAATGACGGTGTTTTTGATTCCGATTGCGGTGCAGTGGTGGAGCGTTTGGTATCCGGGTTCCGAGCCGGGCGGCGGCGGATATATCGCACAGCGGATGCTGGCGGCAAAAACGGAGAAGCACGCAATCGGTGCGACGCTGTTTTTTAACGCGGCGCATTATGCGCTGCGGCCGTGGCCGTGGATTATTGTGGCGCTGTGCTCACTGGCGGTATTTCCGGATTTGGCGTCGCTGCGGGCAGCGTTTCCGAATGTCAGCGAGAATATTGTGAAGAATGATTTGGCGTATTCGGCAATGCTTACATTTTTACCGGCGGGATTGATGGGGTTTGTGATGGCGTCGCTGATGGCGGCGTATATGTCAACTATTTCGACGCATCTGAACTGGGGGTCGTCGTATATCGTCAATGATTTTTACAGACGTTTCATCAAGCCCCGAGCCGGCGAACGGGAATTGGTTGTCGTTGGACAGATTTCCACAGTCTTACTGATGACGCTTTCGGCGGCGGTTGCGCTGTATTTACAGAACGCCGTGCAGGCGTTTCAAATTCTGCTGCAAATCGGGGCGGGAACGGGCCTGCTGTTTATCCTGCGGTGGTTCTGGTGGCGGATTAACGCCTTTAGCGAAATTGCGGCGATGACGGTATCTTTTCTTGTCGCCTGCTATTTTCAGTTTGTCCATAGCCATTTATTGGGACTGAAGCCAATCGAGGACTGGCAAAAAATGCTCATCGGCGTGGCGATAACGACGACAAGCTGGGTTGTCGCGACATTTCTTACGCCGCCGACGGGGAAAATGGCGCTGCTGAAATTTTATACGCTGATTCATCCGTGGGGCCGGGGGTGGAAGAAGATTCTGGGTGATGTTGGAGTGAATGATACGATGGTTCAGCAGGCCCGGCGTGAAACGCATTTACCCGGCGGGATTTTATGTATGGTATTGGGATGCATTGCTGTCTATGCAGCTTTATTCGCGACGGGTAATTTTATTTATGGGCGGATGGGATGGGGCTTCGGGCTTGCGGCGGGATTCGCGGCGGCGTGTGCGGCACTGTTTGCGGTGTGGCGGAAAATGAATATAAGAATGTAAGGATACAAGACTGAATTCCCGCCTTCGAGGGAATGACAAAGAAAAAAAAACACAGCCGAGGACGGCTGTGCTACATTGATGCGAGTATTAAGATTAGGAAGAGGGGCCTTTGTCTCTGCGATGATGCCGCGAGTCTCTGCCGCGGCCGCCGGGACGGGATCTTCCGCCGCGACGATGCGAATAGGATTTTTCGTCGTGATGGGCGTGTGGTTTCTGCAAATCAGGGGCCGGGCCGAGCCACTGCGGCTCGATATGTTTTTTATGGATGAGGAGGCGAAGTTTGCCCAGTTCGGACGGCGCGATGAGGGTCAGGGCCTTGCCTCGTCTGCCCATACGTGCGGTCCGGCCGGTGCGATGGGTATAGGCGTCCAGTTCTCTGGGGAAGTCATAATTGATGACGTGCGTGACGTGCGAAAAATCCAGCCCCCGGCCGGCGATGTCGGTAGCGACCATATAACGGATTTTCATATCGCGAAACCGGCGGAAGAGGCTGGTTCGGCGGGACTGCTCGAGGCCGCCGTGGATGATTTCGACGGAATCGATTTTTTCTTTGAGCTTGTGATAGAGTTTTTCGGCGCCGGTGCGGCTATTGCAAAACAGAATCGCCTGCTCGGGGGATTCAATATTGAGGTAGTCCATCAGTTTTTCGAAACGATGGACGGGTTTGATCTGCATAAAATAATGCTCGAGGGATTCGGGGGCGACCTGCTCGATGTTCAGCTCGACGGTGATGGGGTCTTTGAGATAAGATTTGGCGAGGTTTTTGATTTCTTTGGGTATTGTGGCGCTGAAGAGCATCGTCTGATGCTGATGGATGAGACAGGAGAAGATAAATTCGACATCGGCAAGAAAGCCGAGGTTGAGCATTTCATCCGCTTCGTCCAAAACAAAGGTGACAACTTCGGAGAGGCGCAGCGGGGTATTGTAGAGGAGGTCGATGAGCCGGCCGGGGGTGGCAACGAGAATTTGTACGCCGTCGGTGAGCTTACTGGTCTGGATATCCATCGAAAAGCCGCCATAGACGGCGAACGGCCGGACGTTAGTATATTTGGCGATGGCGGCGATTTCGGCGACATACTGTAAAGCCAGTTCGCGCGTCGGGACGATGATGAGTGCCTGAACGGCGGGGTTGGCGGAGTCCACGCGCTGGATGAGGGGAATGGCGCAGGCGGCGGTCTTGCCGGAGCCGGTCTGGGCAAGGGCAATCAGGTCCCGCTCTTCCATGATAAAGGGTAAGGTCTGCTCCTGTACGGGTGTCAGTTCGGTAAAGCCCATTTCGGCGAGGGCTTTTTGAATTTCTGGTTTTAGATGAATTTCATCAAACCGCATGTTTTTCCTGTTTACCGATCAGTTACCCGTGATGGCAGCCTTTGGGGCAACCATGACACTGGGGCGGGATATTTGAGGCCTGCTTGACCACGGCGGCAAAGCTGGAAAACTGCTTATCCATAGCTTTTCCGCAGTCGGGGCAATCGGGGGCTTTGCCTGAACCGCTTTTGACCAGAATTTCCTGCATTTTACCGCAGGAAGGGCATTTATATTCAAATATGGGCATAGATATCCGGTGGGCTAATGGCCCACCTATAATTTATTTCAATTCGCGTGTGCAGAAAAGCTGCACAACAACGCACAGCCGAGGGTGGCTTGGCCACAGGCGGCTGTGCCACGGACTCTAAAACGCACAGCCGGGGGCGGCTGTGCCACACAAGCTAAAACGCACAGCCGAGGGTGGCTTGGCCACAGGCGGCTGTGCCACATACGATAAAGAATAGACGATTTGGGCTTTGGGAGCAAGTAGAAATTGAGGAATATTAAGGTACTTACAGGGTGAAAATTGGATTGAAGAATAGGCGGGAAAGGATATAATTTGCCTAATAAAGCTCCATATTTCCGGTAAAATCTTCTGGATTCCCGCCCCACGTTTTCGCGGGGGCAGGCACTGTGCGGGAATAACCCTGACAGAACGCGAATAATCGGGAGAAATTCGATGGCTGATTGCGAAATAAAGACACCTGCTCGAAGCGCCGTGGTGACACGGTACTTAGTGATGCCTCAGCATGCCAATCCTTATGGGACGGTTTTTGGCGGGATTATTATGGAATGGATTGATATGGTGGCGTCCATGGCGGCTCAGCGGCATTGCGGGATGGATGTGGTAACGGCCAGCATTGATTCACTGGCGTTTGAGAATCCTGTGCATATCGGCGACCAGGTGGTGCTGATGGCGTCAGTCAATTACGTTGGGAGAACATCGATGGAAGTGGGGGTCAAGGTGGTGGTGGAGGACCTGGCGACGGGGCAGCAGCGCATCACTACGCGGGCTTATTTGACGTTTGTGTCAATTGATAAGGATCATCAGCCTATCGCCGCACCACCGATCCGGCCGGAAACAGCGGATGAAAAAAGGCGTTGGGATAATGCGGCTCTGCGTGTCCGGGCAAGAAAGCAATTGCGCGGACAGGTCAAAAACGCGACATAATGCGACGACTGTTCATTTGAGTTATCATCAGAAACGGAAAGATGCGATCACAAAAATTATCTTAAAGTTTTCGGACAAAGAAGGTGGACATTTTTATAGTTTATCGCATATAATGAAGGCCGTCTAAACGTCATTTTTGGAGTTGTTTATGTTCAGTGATTTTGTAGGGCCTCACAGGCCGTTGAGCTGGGTGATTCAGTTTTGGCCGGTATTAGTCAGCGCCTGGATATTTTCGCTGGCGGCAACCTGGCTGTGCAAAAAACTTGCTTTGAAATTAGGTATTGTTGACAGACCCGATACCACGGTCAAGACACATAAACAGCCGGTCGCTTACTTGGGAGGAGTGGGGATTTTAGTGGGGCTGGTTGTGGGGGTGCTGGCAGGGATTTGGATTATTCAAGGGCAGGCAGGAGAAGAAACCAGCCTGCGGTGGCTGCTGGGAATATTGGCCGGCGCAGCGATTGCCTGTTTTGTGGGGCTGGTGGATGATCTTTTAAATATTAAGCCGTGGCAGAAGATGCTGGGGCAGGTGGTGGCCGCAGGAGCACTGCTGGCGGCAGGGATACTGCCCAAGATGCTGTATGTCGCGGAGTTTTTTGGTGTTCCTATAACACCGCTTTTGCAGATACTCGAAATCGCTATCGGCGTTCCAATTGTGATATTCTTTGTGCTGGGAGCGACCAATTCGCTGAATCTGCTGGATGGATTAGACGGCCTTTGCGGCGGGGTTACAGCGATTATTACGTTAGGCATGCTGTTTCTGGCGGTGCATCTTTCGACATGGGATTTCAGTAATACCGGCGACCCGGTGCGGATTATTCTGTGCCTGGGATTGACAGGCGGGGTGCTGGGGTTTTTGCCGTTTAACCGTCACCCGGCAAAGATTTTTATGGGCGATGCGGGTAGTCTGCTGCTGGGATTTGTTTCAGCAACACTGATGATTCTGTTTGGCGAGAAGATTTTCCGCTGGTGGATGGCGTCGATTGTGATTTTCGGTCTGCCGATTTTGGATACGGCTACTGCCTTAGTACGGCGATTAATTAACAAGCGGCCGCTGTTTGTTTCTGACCGCGGTCATATTTACGACCAGTTGATGGATCGGGGACATTCGCTGAAAAAAGCGGTACAGATATGCTATGGGCTTGCGGGAATATATGCCGCTATCGGGATTGCGATGAGTCAGATACGTACACGCTATGCAGTTTTTGTATATCTGGCGGTTGTGATTGTTTCCGCACTGGTTATCTGGAAGAAGGGATTTTTGAAGATGGAAGGACTGCGGGGAGCGATAAAGAAAGAGAATTGAGAATCCCTTGAGGATAGGTTGAGAATCGAGAAAACCAGGTAAAACAGCTTTCTGCTTAAAGCCAAATAAATTCAGATATTATTTGGCCGGTGAAAACTGACTGATGAATTCAACTGTACGGTAAACCGTTTTTTTACTGGCTCGAGGATGAAGAGGCAGATTGATTGTTTCTCTGGATGCTTTTTCAGCTTCAGGACACATCCCGGATATATAATCATACTTTTCGAGAGGCGTTTCGATTGGATGCAAGGGACACTCAAACCAGCTTCCCAGTTCCACCCCGGCAGAGGCGGCCTGTTCGATGGCTTTGTCTTTTTCCTTGATTCGCAGCGGATAACGAACTAAGACGGGATCTATTACGGACTTATCATATTGCCGAGGTGGAAAACCTTTCTGTACCAGAAGCTGATCATAAAGCAGAGCCATTTCTTTTCTATGAGCAATATTTTGTTCGGCTTTTTTAATTTGATTCAATCCGGAATGAATCTGAACAGAACTCATTGCCTTGAAAAAGTCGGCGGTCATTATCGGCTCAAATTCCGCTGAGGAAGAAGAACCGACAACAACGCCTTTTTTTGTCAGAAATCTAAATAACTGCTGGGCCAAGGCGGTGGTGCGGGGATAAATAAATGTACGATAGACCGCTAATTGGGCGGCTAAAAGTATCACCTCTTTCAAGGACGGCTGGACCATTTCAGTATCTCGCAGCCGCTGGATTTCTTTGGCGAGCAACTCATCCGATGTAATCAGCATGCCGCCAAGGCCGGTAGTAAAGGGTTTATTCCATTGGAATGAAAAATAGGCCGCCTTGCCAATAGTACCCATTTTGCGTCCTTTGTATGTCGAACCAAGACACAGGCAGCAATCTTCTATTATTGTCAGATTGTGTTTTTCTGCAATCGCTGTAATTTTGTCCATATCGCAGGGATAACCATAGGTGTGCTGGGCGAGAAGGACTTTGGTCTTTGGTGTTATTTTCGATTCAATCAGGTTCGGATTTATATTAAATGTGTCCGGCTCAATATCCACATAGACCGGCTTTGCGCCGAGATATTTAATCGGATTGACATTCATCACACAGGTATAACCGGATAAAATCACTTCATCGCCGGGGCTAATCCCAAGGGTTTTCAGGACAGAATAAAACGCTACACGGGCTTTCCAGAAGGAAAACGCGGATGGCGCCTGCATCCATCGCGCAAAAACACTTTCAAATTGATTCGTTGCTGTCATCGTAGAACCTTAAAATAATTTAAAATACCAATATGTACCGATTCATTTTGCGGCCTTCGGGTGTCACATACGAAGATTCTAAAACGAAACCTCTGTTTTGATAAAAACAATTTACTTTATCATTGTTCTCTGCGTCTGTTGTCAGAAAAACGCCTTTCCCTCCGCGTTTTTTTACTTCATTGACAAATGTATCAACCAGTTGTCTGCCCAAGCCTTTGGACTGAATATCCGGGGATACTGCAATACTGCTAAGCAGGGATAAGCTCTCCGTCCGTGGAGCATCACCGCGATAAAAGACAGCACGAAACAAACGAGAAATAACAGAGGGTTTTTTGAGGACGGCCGTCAGACTGGCCATACAGAAAGCCCACCATCGGCGTTTCAAAAGACGTTTGAAATATCCGGCCGGATTAAACGGACCCACAATAACCCCATAAACCTCTTTTGTCTGCGGGTCCTGTGCCACAAATCCAATACCCGCTGAATCTACTGTAAAAGAATTATAAAATTCCTTCAGGAATCCCGGCCCGAGAAAACTCAAGAAGAAATTCGGAAAAGCCGCCAGATGAACCTGCACGGCCTGGTGAATATGATGTGGAGCAAGAGGGTTTATCTCAAATGTCATATTATGCCTTATCAATATTACCGGTTAATTTTTCAAAGAGCTGCTCATAGTTATTTACCGCAACAGAAAAAGAGAGCTGATTATCATAATATTTTCGCCCATTTTCTCCCAATTGCTGTCTCTGCAAAGGTGTCATATTATACGCTTCTTTTATCGCTTCTGCAATGGCGTTTGGATTTTCAGGCTCACAAGATATTCCAGCCTGTGCCTGATTAATCAGATTGGCCGCATCGCCTTCGACGGCCATCAGAACAGGACGCCCACTGGCCAGATAGGCCTGGGTTTTGGAAGGAATGGTAATCGCAAACAGAGGATCTTTACGCAAATGGACCAGCAGCATATCCGCCAGAGAAAGGATAGGGCCAATTTCTGAGACCGGTTTTCTTGGAATAAACAAAACGTTGGTTAATTGCTTTTGTTTTACAAGCGATTGAAGCTTTTCCACTTCTACGCCGGAACCGATAAAGACAAACTGAATATCAGGATATTCGGGCTGGACAATCGCTGCCGCTTTTACTACCGCTTCTAATGCCTGCGCTTTGCCCATATTGCCGGCAAAAACAATGTTGAATTTGCCGGAAAAACCCAACTGTCGGGAAAGATTTTCATCTCTATCCACACGGCATACCAATTCCTCATCGCACCAGTTATATAATACTTCTATCTTGTCCTGAGGCACGCCGCGTTTGACCAGCATTTTTTTCATACCCGGTGCAATGACCGAAACGACCGATGCCCTTGCATAGACAAATTTACACCAAGCATCGATTATCTTATACGCAAATCCCTTATTAAACATCCCGGTCGAAAGAAGGCTGTCCGGCCAGATATCCTGAATATTATAAACAAACGGAATATGGCGGAACCATTTCAATATTATTGCAGGCCAACCGAGTGTAGCCGGCCCCTGCACCACATAAGCCACATCCGCCCTGGATACAATCCATGGAGCCATCAGAGCCATCGATACAGATAAAGATGCATAACATAATATTCGCTTCAAAGAAGACCGGTCATGGCTTGGATATAAGGGAAAACGATACACCGTAATTCCATCCATGATTTCTTTTTGAAATAACTTGATTTTATAACCATCATATATTTTACCACCGGGATAATTGGGAAAACCGGTTATAACTTCCACCTGATGGCCGCGACGAACCAGTTCTTTGGCGAATGGCAATCCAAAAAAGAAATTGGGCTCCGGCTGGAAATAATGGGTTATAAATAATATTCGCATCGGTTTTTATCTATTCAAAATGGCTTTGTTCGCCATCGCCAAGGCTATGTCGGATTTCGCTTCCCCCTTCGGTAGGGACAAGTCCCCCTCCGGTAGGGACAGGCTGCTCAATTTGGTTTTTATGCTTATCCGGCCTTTGCCTGGGGTTTTTGTTCCAATGTTCCATTGTTCCAAAGTATTATTGCTTTTTTTATTTTCTTATAATCGCCTTGCTGCTTTTTTGCAACATTTCCGTTCAGTTATTCGCTCCTTCGACTCTGCTCGGGACAGGTGCGCTCCGTGCTGCTGTTTTTCTATTCATTTCTCATTTGGGCAACAGCCCCTTTAGCGTGAAACGCATAAGAACTGCCGATCCGCATAAAAAAAAGCTAAAGCTTGAACTCTAAACGGGCTTTTCTCAACACAGACGGATATTTATACATCAGATCGGTCAGTTTGAGTTATTAAGTTTTTGTTAAGATTGGCTTTGTTTGGAAATTTTTGCATATTTGCATTCCTCAGACGTTTTCCGGAGTCGAAGACGGTTCGTTTATAATGGAGACAATCTGTTCATTGCGACTTTCCTGGTCGACTATTCGCCGCAAACGGACATTCTGAAGGGAGCGAAACTCCTCCATGGCCCTATACAGGCATCGTTCCAGATGTGTCTCATAGCGGCTGAATTTCATCAATGCGTTTTTGCCGGCCATATCAGCAATCACGGATGGGCCCAGAGGTTCGGGTTCTGGCTGGGGCTGGGGCTGGGGTTCTTCGGGCTTGAAATTTACCGCCACGGCCGCACCGGTTTCAATTGCCCGGGCCACTTTTGCCTCTTCGAGGGCCTCATGGAAAACCGGACTTGGCGAATCATCCGGCGGAAGACGAAGAAACCGACCAAACGCCTCGGCCGGGCTGCCTTTGTCTGCCGGCCAGCGTTCTTCCATATATGCCAGCCCATCTTCGGTTTTAAACCATGCCAGCAGGGATGCTTTATACGATTCGTAACGGACAACATTAGGCGGATCAGGAACGTAGCCATTGAGTTCTAACGTGGCTTCTGCTATCTCTCTTGCACGAATTGCGCCTTGCAACCTGCGTACCTGGTCATCCTGACAATAATCGAAGATTTCCGCTTCGATACGCCCGGCGCGATGAAGGCGCCACAGACAGGCCGCAATCCGATCCGCAAGCTGCAATTCAAGCAGGCCTTCCGGAACCAATTGGTCCAGTACATCGTTTCGAAACTGTTCATATTCGGCACTGTTTTCACCTTTGACGATGATACGACCTGAGCGTAATCCATGCCGTATGGCATTCTGTGAAACAATAGATTTGCCGGCGGAGGACCGCGGGCCGGTGGATTTTAAACAGTTGTTTCGATTGGCAGTTAGTTGTTTTTCCGATATCATACCTAAGTCCTTTCACCACAGATTACAGCCATCAGCAAACAGTTGACAGCAAATTCATGCTGCAGAAACCTACAACAGGCTTCTGCCAACACTGTATGAAAGTACCTGTACTGACATTTTGCGCCAAGCGGAATTTTTGGCTCCAGCGGGTTTGGATTTCAATTTGATACACTTTGATACACTATGGAACAGAAACGGACTGAAAAAATATTTATTTTTATATTTTTTTCACCATCCGCCGACGCCAAGGCTTTGGCGGACAGGCTCCGGACATAGAGAAAAAAAGATCACCACGAAAGGCACGAAAAACACAAAAAAGTAATAATTGCCACAGAGGTCACAGAGAACACAGAGAATATTTTAACGCTAAAGATGCTATAAATTGTAAAATGAAACCACAGAAACAAAAGATTTCTCGCGCAGGGACGCAAAGGAGATATTTTTCACCACGAATCCCGTAAGGGACAGGGACACGAAGCAACACGAAGAATAGGGTTTTTACCACGAAAGACACGAAACATATTATATTAACCACGGATTTTCACAGATTTACACGGATTTTTTAACGCAAGAGACGCTAAAGATGCAAGAGGCACTAAAGATTGTAAAATGTATATTGTATAATGAATAATAAAGGAACCACAGATTAAATATTAGTTCCGCGCTGGGACGCAGAGAATATAGTTATTTATTTTTATCAGATTCTTCACCGCGCAAGGGGGATTTAGGTTCGACCCATTCGGTAAACTCAGGGCAGGCCAATCCGGAATGACAATAAACCATCCACCTTGCTACACTCGGTGGGTGCCATTCGACTGAAAGAAACACAGCCGAGGGTCTGCCGAATTATTCCAAAACTGTTTGCCGCGGCGGATGCTACAGTAAATAATCCCAAGCGAGACGCTTAGGCTACGTTAACAGGGGAGGGCGGGTTTAAAACCCGCCCCTACGTTATTTATACGGAAATAATAAAGACGACGTTTGTGGTGGCGGAGCCGCCGATGTTTAATGTGGCGACGGTTTTGGCTCCTGCAACCTGATAGTCTCCGGCGGTATTGGTGCATTGTTTATACGCATCGAGCAACTGGCGGCTTCCAGTGGCGCCGACGGGATGGCCGCAGCCGATAAGGCCGCCGGAAGGGTTAATGGGAAGTTTGCCGCCGATTTCAATAATACCCTGCTCAATCGCCTGCCAGGATTTACCGGGTTCAGTCAGGCCAAAATGGTCGATGGCCATATATTCTGATGTGGTGAAGCAATCATGGGTTTCTATGGCGGATAACTGCCAGCAGGAATCGATATTCGCCCTTTTCATCGCGTCCGTAATGGCCTTTCTTGTCCAGGGCAGGACGTAGGGATTATCCTTTGAATCGTGGATTTTGACGGCAAATTCCATTGGGGCTGTGGTATGACCCCAGCCCTGTATGCGGGGCAGCTTGTCCAGCGATATTCCGCATCGGGCAGCGTAATCAGCGGCGAATTTTTCTGAAGCCATATATACAATGGCTGCGCCATCGGTGATTTGCGAGCAATCCGTTATTTTAATGCGACCGACCACGGCCGGGTTATACTGGCCGCCTGCACAGGCGTGATCGTAACTCATGTACCAGTCGCGGGTTTGAGCGTTTGGATTTCGACGGGCATTGGCGTAATTGATTTCGGCGATACGGGCAAGATGCTCGGCTTTGAGTCCGAAACGTGCATCATATTCATCGCCGAGTTTTCCGAATAATTTCGGGAATGGAAATTCCACGCCGGCCGATTCGCGTTCGTACCAAGCCGCAGTGCCGAGGAAGTCACCGCCTTTGGCGGCATCGACAGTCTTCATCTGTTCGACTCCGACAATGGCGATGCAATCATAAATCCCGGCCTGGATGTGGGCTACGGCCGACAGAGCGGCGACACCGCTGGATGCACAGGCCGCCTCATAACGACAGGTCGGCAGACCCTTAAAAACCGGGTCGAGGTCGGCAAAAAATGCGCCCAGATGGCCCTGCATGCAATATAATTCAGCAGCGAAATTGCCGACAAAGGCCGCGTTGATATCCGCCGGTTTTATTCCGGTAGTAATCAGACTGCCTTCATAAGCCTCCCGCATCATTGCAGAGATGTGCTTTTTTTCACGTGCCCAGTTGCGGGCGAAATCGGTTTGGAAACCGCCAAGAATGTAAACGTTATTATTCATTGAAGTCCTCTTCTGAAACCACAGATTTTTTTACCACGAAAGACACGAAAAGGTTATATTAACCACTGATTAACACGGATTTTCACGGATTAATTTTAACGCAAGTCCTAAGGACTCCTTAAGGAGAGACGCAAGAGATTGTATATTGTAGATTGTAGATTATATAACGAAACCACGGATTTTCACAGATTTACACGGATTTTTAAATTTTATATCCCTATGGGACAAGTTGTCAATCCCTTGGGGACAGGTTGTAGGTTGTAGATTAAATAATACATAACCACGAAAAACAAAAATATTTAGACAGGATTAACAAGATTTTAAACTGGATTCCCGCATTGCCCCTCCGGTAGGCACAGGTCCCCCTTCGGTAGGGATAAATCGGCTACTTTAAACACAGCCGAGGGCGGCTGTGCCACATTAACCGGCGATGCGGCGGATTCGGCTACTTTAAACACAGCCGAGGGTCCGCCGAATTATTTTAAATCTTTTGGCCGCGGCGGATGCTACGTTAATTATCCCCAAGCGAGACGCTTCCCCCTTCGATCGGGACAGGTCGGCTATTTTAAACACAGCCGAGGGCGGCTGTGCTACATTACATTAGCCGGCGATGAAGTATTTGCCGGCGTTGAAGTAGTACTTTTGCCAGGTTGTATCGGCTGCCAAAGATTGCGGGACGGCAAGACCGGCCGACTGAATTACCTGTGCGGCCTGATCGTTTCCGCCGAGCATGTGAACCACCAGGCTGGGGCAGGCCCAGTGGAATCCTGTCGCCATGACCTTGTCAATGCCGCCGATGCCGTCTTTTTCTTCGGTTGCCTGGCCAATCAGCATATAGGCATAGGCAAGATAGGTTGCCATGATTTCACGGACAATGTCGGCTTCCGTGCCTTTGGCTGCAAGAATGGTCTGGAACGCATCTTTGTATAAACCAATGTGAATCTGGTTTTTGGCTCGTTCAACAAACTGGATATGCGGACCAAAAGCCGGGATATAATCACCTGAGGCCGGGTCCATGTAAGTAAACTGGCCGCTTTCGAGTTTTTTGTAGAAACCGCCCCGGCCGCGGGTCTTGTTGCCGAGATAACCATCGGCAATCATCTTCTCTACATAGCCGGGAATTGTCAGTTTATTGTGCATGGCATCCTGAGTGTATTTCTGAAGGCTCAGGATAATGGCCTTGTGGATATCCAGGCCGACTAAATCTATGGTTGCCAAGGGCGGCAGCAATCGGCCTGTATATGGGCCGATCAGGTAATCCATCATTTCGACGCCATGCTCTTTTACCAGTTCGGTAATTCTGGCGAACAGCAAAAACGCAAGACGATTTCCCGCGAAGGCCGCAGCGGAGGTCACTGGAATGACTGCTCGGCGCAATTTTTTCTCAAGAAATTGATGCATAAACGCCACGACCCCAGGGTCGGTTTTGTTTTGGCCGGTCAGTTCACAGGCCATCATTTTTCCCGGGGGATTGTAGAAATGCGTAGACAGGAAATTGGCACAAAAAGAGGGTGATCGCCCCACCGGCAGTTCTTCCAGCGGCAGGCTGGAAGTGACGGAGCTGACAATCGAATCCGGCCGGCGAACTGCATCCACTTTTGCATAAAACTCTTTTTTTACAGCCATGTCTTCGGCAACACATTCGAGAATCCAGTCCGCCTGACTGCAGGCCTTATCAAACAGGGTGTCATAATCGCCGCAAGTGATGTATTTAGCTATAACCTCCGAACGGGCCTGTTTAATCGCGCGATTCAGGCCTTTTTGCAAACCTTCCTTTGTCCGGCTGAGAAAATAGACCTGAATGCCGTTTTGGGCCAGAATGCCGCCGGTCAGACTGCCTATCGTTCCGCTGGCACCTATAACAGCAACGGTTTTGATTTGTTTTTGCATGAGAAATCCTTTTGCAAGTAATATTTATTGCCACAGAGGGCACAGAGATTTAATTAACCACTGATTAACACAGATTTTCACGGATTAGTTTTTAACGCAAGTCCTAAGGACTCCTTACGGAGAGACGCAAGAAATTGTAGATTGTATATTGTAAATTGTATAATGATTAATCAAAGAACATTGGATTTTTTACCGCGTGGGCTTCCGCTGTCGTTAATACTATGGCAGACAAGCTGACCCACCCTGCAAATATCCCCAAGCGGGACGCTTGGGCTACGCTATTCGATTTTGAAGGTTTTATGGGTCGGGGTAAATTCATCCCGCAGCAGACCGATACGATATAAATCAATTTTCCGGCCGTCCACCACTTTTTCCTGCCGTAATGTTCCTTCGATTTTAAAACCGAGTTTTTCGACGACGCGAAAGATGGCGGAATTATTGGTTCGGATATCAGCGCGGATTTTATACAGACCCAGCTTTTCGAATGCCCACTGTATTAGAACAGAATGGACCCCCGTACCCAGTTTTCTGCCCCAGTAATCTTTATTTCCAATGACACAGTAACATTCGGCGAGGCCGTGTTCTTTTTCAATTCCCAAAAGGCCGGTGACGCCGATAACCACTCCGTCGGGCGTCTCAATAGCAAATTCCGTCCTGGACTGGTCTGACTGTAATCGCTCAAACCACCGGACTGTCTTTTCCAGCTCAAAATGCTCGGATACAACCAGGGTCTGCCGCACCTGAGGGTCGTTAAACCAGCGGACACGGTTTTCCAAGTCAGCCTTTTGCAGCGGGCGGAGGATGATGTTGTCGGAGATTATACGAAGCATAGCTTTTTACCACGAAAAACACGAAAAAACACGAAAGTAATTATTGCCATAGATTAAATATTTCACCACGAAGGCACGAAGGAACACGAAGAAGTATTTTAACGCTAAAGACGCTAACGATTATTTTTTATCACGAAAAACACGAAAAGACACGAAAGGATAAACATATTTATTAAAGAATTAGTTCAATATGCTAAACGTATTATGGTTGCTTTTGGATAGGATCCGAAATTGACCAGTAATCCTAATTTCAAGCCTGTAGCTTTCAGATAGTTAACGACTTGAGCTTTGTGTGCCGACACAATATCCTGAACCGATTTTAATTCAATTATGATTTTGCCATAACAAATAAAATCCGGTTTGAAATACTGTTCTATCTGCTTTTGTTTATACGACAAGCGTAATTTTGCCACAGATCCCATAAGGGACAGGGGGCACAGAGAACACAGAGATTTAATTAACCACTGATTAACACCCGCCGTGCTCGCGCCCGTCGCGGCAGGCAGATTTTCACGGATTAGTTTTTAACGCAAGTCCTAAGGACTCCTTACGGAGAGACGCAAGAAATTGTAAATTGTATATTGTAGATTGTAGATTGTAAGCTGAAACCACGGAAAAAAAGATTCCTCGCGCGGAGACGCTGGGACGCAGAGATAATATTATTCTCCACAAAGAACAGGAAGAACCACGAAGTATTCATATTAATTTAAGTATTTATTTTATTTTTACCAC
>VGXU01000031.1 GCA_016873215.1 Planctomycetota bacterium | reverse complement strand
TTTTTTGCGCCTCGTGGTTCTGTCATTCCGGCGAAGGCCGGAATCCAGAAACTCAGAACTAAAAATCTGGACCTTTTTTGAAGGAGTATGACGTGTCACAGTAATTTTATAATTCAGCCCGGCCGCAGGCCCCGCCGTCTCGTCCTGTCGGCTTGTCTCGCCGTAGCCTTGTGCGAAGGCAGAAGTTTTAACGAAGACGGAAGTTTTGCACGAAGGCGGGTCCTTAATTTTGCCTTTTTACTTTTACCTTTTTGCCTTTGCAAGGCATCTCGCGGATGCCGCGCGCATCCACTGCAAACAGGGGTCAAAAAACTGCTCCTAAAAACCCAATATAAAGCCAAATATGAAAAAACCAATGACAATAAAATTGCTTAAAATCATCGCCGCCAATCACTTGCAACCCGCGATCTCGCACAGCAAAACTCCGCATCTTGTTCGTCATTCCGAACTCCTTGCGGGTAAGGAATCCGCTTATTTCAGCCGTCGGCCCTGCCGACTCCTTAATTTTGATTTTTGCACTTTGATTTTTGATTTCGAAAATGTCTTTCAGACATTTTCGCAGAACGAACCCAATTTTTTCACGACCAAATATGCATTATCAATATCAAAAACGCAGAAATGGAGGCCAAAAAGTTAGACAAAAAAACGAAACGAACCCAATTGTGGATAACTTTCGACGCTGGGTGCCCTGCCCACGCTTGCGTGGGTATGTTTTACGGGTGGCACGGCTTTCCCGCCGCAGGCGAGAAGCCGTGGTTCTTTCGGTCGTCAATTACGTGTGGCCGCTCACCGGCCGTCGGCGAGGCGTTCGCCTTCGAAACGGTCAAGTTCGGGGATGGAATAAATTTTCTGCGCGGCGGCTTTGTAATCGTATTCGATGCGGACGAAATTCACTTCATTGTCCTGAATGAATACGTAGCTTGCGCGGTTGTCGCGGTCGCGCGGCTGGCCGACGGAACCGACATTGATGATGGCCTTCTCATCGGGGATGATGGGGTATTTTCCGCCCAGTTCGTCCGGCGGATAAAAATCAGGATCGGTCAGGAATACGCCGGGCAGATGCGTATGGCCGATAAAGCATATATGTTTGACGCGTTCAAAAAGAGCGTCCATTTTGCCCGCGGTGGTATAGACGTCTTCGGGGAAGATGTATTCGTTGATGGGCCGGCGCGGCGAGCCGTGAACAAAATCGAGCTGGGCATCGACATCGCCAAGTTTGGTCTGCACCGTCCATCGCATTTTCTGCTGCCCCAGGTACTTCCAGCGTTTCTCAATTTTTTCGTGGTCGGTTTCCTGTTCGAGCATTTTGCGCGTCCAGTAAGCGGCGGATTCGGCGCCGGAGTTAAAATTGGTCGGCTCATAGAGGACGGCATAGTCGTGGTTGCCCATGATGCAGTTTTCGGTTCTTTCAATAACGAGGTCGAGACACTCCCCCGGATTGCCGGCATAGCCGACGATGTCGCCAAGGCAATAAATGGTCTTGATGCCCCGCTGTTCGATGTCAGCCAGCACGGCCGTCAGGGCCTCGATATTCGAATGGATATCACTGATTATCGCAAACATAGCAAACCTTACCGATACTTACAATAATAACGGTGGTTTTATACCACAACTTAGCGGCAATTTCCAGCAAAAGAGTAAATTTGTCCCCGCCCGGTCAAAAATCACCCCAGACCGTCAGGAACAGGGGCCTTTTCCATCGCAGCCAGCAGGCAATCCATCCCCGCGGGGGTGATGCTGTATTTTTGCCGGTATTTGGCGATAGAGGCTCCGACCAGCCCGGCGGCGGAAACCGGACATATTAATTCCAGCCCGTCCATACCGAGCCAACTGCCCCGCAGCAGGATGAAATTCATCATAAAAAACGACATCGGAATCGCCGCCCCGGGCGTTAGTTCGTCAATTTCGAACGGCAGGAGTTTGCTCATTGAATCGAAGGCTTTGGGGCCGTATAGGCCGAGGAAGGCGGTCTTTTCCGACAGGTCTGTAATCTGTACATCCAATTTTTCGTGTGCGGCGGCTTTGTGAACCTTGTCCAAAACCTCATGCCCGGGCAATGAAAACAGAATATATTCATTGCGCATCGCGGCGACGCGGCAGGTCTGTTTGCCGGTTTTCGTCCAGTTCCATCGCTGGCTGGCCTGCGGAGGGATGTCGGTTGCGCCCATCGCCTGCAAGACTTTGCCGGCATCGGGGCCTTTTACGCTGACCCGGCCGAACCCGCATAAGTCGAAGGCGGCGCAATGCTCTTCAAGGGCCTGCTGTTCGGCATCGACGGACTCGTAGTGGGCCGGCAGGCGCCAGCCGTGATAACTTTTCATTTTCGCCCCCAACTGGAGGTGAACCGGCTCAAATGGACTGGGTTTTGACATACGCATCAGAAAATATAAGTTCAATTATTACATCACCCGCCGTGACGATTATTTATAAAACCATACCAGAAAACACCCGTCATGCCAAAACAAAAAAATGAAAGAGAATGCGCCGCCGCGATAGCAGCCGATTGAGAACCCGCGGCTGGGGTCAGGAATCCTCGCCATTTTTAAATTCGATTTCTTCGAGCAGCAGCGGGGCGTCCGGTTCGAAATCGGACTCTTCCGCTTTGCATTTGGGGCAGGCGAACGAATACACATCAAAAACAAAGACTTCTTTGCACTTTCGGCATTTGGCCCGAAGCGGAATATGCTTAATCTCCAGACGCATCCCCTGACACGGCGTGTTTTCAGCGGCGGCCTCGAAAGCAAATTGCATCACTTCATCATTGAGGGCGTTGAACTGGCCGCAGGAGATGATGGCGCGGACGGGCCGGGCGGAGACTTTGTTCGCCTGTTCGAGAATAGTGTCAAGAATATTTTGTGCGACGGCGGTTTCGTGCATCAGCAAATCCTCGGCAGCTCACGGCCGTAGGGCATCCCAATGATGCGCCGACCGCCGATTCGGGTGATTAATTCGACGAGGCTGTGCGGCTGTTTTGGACCGACGACACCGATACGCGCGGCTTTGCGGCCCAGCGGATGAGAGCGGAGAACATCGAGGGCTTGTTTTTCGGCATCGGCGGCGACAACGGCAACGAATTTGCCTTCGTTGGCGATGTTGAGGATGTCGAAGCCGAGAATATCGGCGGCGGCTTTGACGGCGGGGTCAACGGGGATTTTTTTTTCTTCGATTTCTATGCCGCAGCCGCAAGACTGGGTGATTTCATTTAACGTTGCCGCAAGACCTCCGCGGGTGGGGTCGCGCATAAATTTGACTTTCGGTCCGAGCGCATCGAGCAGCAACCCGATGATTTCGTGCAGGCAGGCGCAGTCACTTTGCAGCGGGCTTTGGATGGCGAGTTCCTGGCGTTTTGACATAATGGTCATACCGTGGTCGCCAAGTGTGCCGTTGATGAGAATGACATCGCCGGGTTCGATACAATCGAAACCGAGACGGGTGTTTCGCCGCCGGGGGCCGATGCCTGTGGTGTTGATGAAGATTCCGTCAGCGGCGCCTTTTTCGACGACTTTGGTATCGCCGGTAACAATGGCAACGCCAGCCTGTCTGGCGGTTGTGCCGATACTGTGCAGAATTTTTTCGAGGGCGGCGACGGCGAATCCTTCTTCGATGATGAGGGCAAGGCTCAGGGTCTGCGGTTTTGCACCGCAGACGGCAAGGTCATTGACAGTGCCGCAGACAGCGAGTTTGCCGATATCGCCGGCGGGAAAGAACAGCGGCTGGACGACAAAGCTGTCTGTGGTAAAAAGGATTTCTTTGCCGTCGATATCCACACTGGCGGCGTCGGTAAGATTTTGCGGCTTGTCGCCATAGATTGTCGGTGCGATAGTTTTAGCGATGAGTTCGGCCATCAGGCGGCCGCCGCCGCCGTGAGCCAGTAAGATTCTTTCATTTTCTTCAGTCATTGTTTTTTGTATTCGATTTTAGTCTTTTTACTTTCCGTATTTGTACCATGCGGCGCAGGCGCCTTCGGTGCTAACCATACAGGGGCCGACGGGGTGGTCGGGAGTGCATTTTTTGCCGAAGAGGCCGCATTGACTCGGCTCAATCAGGCCGCACAAGACCTGTCCGCACAGGCATCCGCAAGGCTCTTCAGCGGGCATTTGTGCGATGCTGAAACGTTTTTGCGCGTCGAATTTTGCATAAGTGTCTTTGATACGCAGCGAGCCTTGCGGAATACAGCCCAGACCTCGCCACGGGCCATCACAAGGTTCAAAGTATTTCTCCATCCATTGCTGCGATGTTTTATTTCCTTCGGGACGGACGGCAAGACCATAGACGGAATCCACGGCAGGTTTGTTTTGTTCAATCTGCTCGCAGATTTTCGCCAGGCCGGAGAGAATTTGTTCGGCTTCGAATCCCCCAACAACGCAGGGACGTTTGAATTCTTTGACGATGGGTTCGTATGCCCTGCTTCCGAGAATGATGCTGACGTGGCCGGGGCATAAGAAGGCGTCGATTTTGTCGTTCCGGCCGGACAGCAAAGCCCGCATCGCAGGCAGTACGAGTTTGTGGCCGCAAAGAACGGTGAAATTATTCAATCCGAATTTATCGGCCTGTTCGATGGCAACGGCGGTGGCGGGAGTTGTTGTTTCAAAACCGACGGCAACAAAGACAACGGTTTTATCGGGGTGATTTTTGGCCAGCGTGACGGCATCATCACTGCTGAGAACGATGCGAACATTGGGCAGGCTGAGCCGTTCGAGCGAGGTATTTTTGCCGGGAACGCGAATCATATCGCCGTAGGTGGCGATGATGCAATCGGGGCGGCCGGCCAAATCAATGACGGTGTCAATATAACCCTGATCGGTGACGCAGACGGGACACCCGGGGCCGGAGAGAAGCTTGAGATTTTTCGGCAGAAGCGAGCGTATGCCGTGGCGAAACAGGGCTACGGTATGCGTGCCGCAGACTTCCATAACCTGAACCAGCCTGCCGATTTTCGCGCAGGATTTTTCGATTTGTTCGCGGGCCTGCTGGATTTTATTAAGTCGCATGGTCGCCTCCCTGTGCTTTGCCGCGTTCGGCTTCCATCTCGGCGATTTGCTCGAACAGTTCCCATGTTTTTTTCGCTTCTTCTTCGTCGATTTTGGCGATGGCGTAGCCGGCATGGACCAGGACGATATCGCCGAGTTTGACTTCCGGCGTCAGGGTTGTGCGGATAGCCCAGCGGTTACCCATCGCGTCGGCCACGGCCTGGTCGCCGGTCATTTCCACAATTCTGGCTGGTACTGCGAGACACATAATAAATTTACTCTTTCAATAACTTCTAATATCTTGATTTCATTTTTCAAAAATCATTTCTTTATCCCGCCGCTAACTCCGGGCTTCTTATTCGATTTTGCTCCAACTTGCTATCGCGGCCTGGCCCAGGGCGATACAGCCATCGCCGGCGGGCGTAAGCTGATTCCAGAATACACGAAAATTCTTTTGCCGCAACCGTTCAATAAGACGATTTGTCAAATAGCGATTGCAGAAGACGCCGCCGCTGAGAACGACGTCCGAAAGACCTGATTTTTGACGGGCCAGCACCGCAAATTCGAGCAACACCCGGCAGACGGTATTATGAAAGCGTGCCGCGATAATATCCGCGCCGGCCCCAGCCTGCACATCTTTGAGCAGGCCTTCTAAAATGGTACGAATCGACACGATAAATGTTTCTTTTGTATTTTCTTGTATTTCAACGGGATATTCTTCGTTTTCATTTGGATGGACGATGGATTCGAGGGCCATCGGGAGCTGGGCCTCGAAATGATTAAGATTCCCGAGACCGGCCAACGCGGCGGCAGCATCAAAAAGCCGACCGAGGCTTGATGTGGAGACAGTCAAAAATTGTTTTTCAATCTGCTGGCGGAGAAGATGAATCTTTTGACCGTCAGGTTCAATGCGGGCAAGGATTTCGTCGCTGATTTCAACACCGGCAGTCCGGCATAATCCCAAGAGAGGGCGAATGGGTTCTATTGAAGCAAGGTCACCGCCGGCAAGCGGATAATATTCGAGGTGCCCTGCCCGCTGAAATTCCGTGAAGGAACATATCAGGCATTCGCATCCCCAGATTGCGCCGTCCGTGCCGTAGCCGGTACCATCGGCGATAAGGCCGATAACGGGACCGGCCAGATTGTGCTCGGCCATCACGGCGGCGGCGTGTGCCCAGTGATGCTGGACGACAAGGATATTTTCGGCGCCGATTCGCCGGGCGTATTCTTTGGCATACTGTGTTGAAAAATAGCCGGGGTGCAGGTCGTGAACGACACAACGCGGCTGTGCTTCAAACAGCCCGGCCAGATGATCAATGGAACGAATATAATGCCGATAGACAGTCGGCTTTTCGAGGTCGCCGATGTATTCGCTGAGAATGTACTGATTATCTTTGGCGAAGCAGAAGGTGTTTTTCATATCCGCACCGGCGGCGAAAATTTCTAATGCGACCGATTCGGCGCGCGAAATCGGCACAGGCACATAACCTCGAGAGCGGCGAAGGAAGGCGGGCTTGTTGTTGATAAAATGTACGACTGAATCATCCACCTGACGATAAACGGGCCGGTCGTGAACGACGAAGAAATCCGCCACGTCTTTTAATTGTGCCAGGGCAATTTCATTGTCGCAAATCAGCGGCTCATCGGATAAATTCGCGCTGGTCATCACCAGGACTTCAATTTCTTCTTCAGCAAACAATAAATGATGCAGCGGCGCGTACGGCAGCATAAAACCAAAGCAGTCGGTTCCTTCCGCGACGGGGGACGCAATGGCATTGGGTGTTTTTTTGGCCAGCAGGACAATCGGTGCCGCAGGGTTGGTCAGAAGTTCTTCGGCTGTCGAATCGACACAGGCGAATTGTTTGATTCTTTCGATACTCGCGGCCATCATTGCGAACGGCTTGGCTTCGCGGCGTTTGCGTTTGCGGAGTTGAAGCACCGCATCGTCATTTTTGGCATCGACTGCCAGATGGAAACCACCAATGCCTTTTATCGCAAGGATTTTGCCCTGCCGCAGCAAGTTCGCCGTTTGCTGAATGACATTATCGCTGTGCGTTTCTATGACACGGCCCTGATTATCCAGCAGGGAAATTTTGGGTCCGCAGGCCGGGCATGCGAGGGGTTGGGCGTGAAATCGCCGATCAATAACCGTTTCATATTGTTTTTTACAGTGGGAGCACATTACAAATGCGGCCATTGTTGTATTGGGCCGGTCGTAGGGAATTGTTTTGACGATGGAGTATCGCGGCCCGCACTGGGTACAGTTGATGAACGGATAGCGATAACGCAAATCAGATGGCCTGTTCATTTCCGCCAGGCAATCGGGGCAGGTTGCAATGTCGGGACACGCCCGCGAAATTACATGGCCGTTGCGACGGCTTGTCTGGATATGAAACGCAGCTTCATTTTCGACAAGCGGGATTTGCCGACTGAGTATATTATCAATTTTCAGCATGGGCGGCTTGTGCGAACCTGTCTGTAAATCCTCGATGAAACGATCTAACGCGCCAGCTTCTCCCTGCACCTCGACTGTTACGCCTTGTTTGTCATTGCAGACAAAGCCGGTCAATTGTCGGGCCGATGCAAGCTGATAAATGTGGGGGCGGCATCCCACCCCCTGAACCTGGCCGCTGAGCAGGATTTGAAGCCGCTTTTGATTTTGTATTTTAGGGTTATCTTTTGTCACAAAAGTCTCTAAAAACAGCCCTGCTATTATGCCGGGCCAAAAGAGAGAAAACAACCTTTCTCTTGACAAGAAAAAAATGTGCTGCTAAACCACAATTTTAACTAATACGTCTTATATAATCGCCAATTTATTACCAAAAACAATGAATGTGATGAATTCTTAATCTTTTTTTAATTTTATCTTAATACGCTATTGAAATTATACTTTGAGAATGTTATAATGGGCGTTAGATAAAAGAAGATAAAAGCCTTGGGGGCCGAGAATGAATACACCGATTACAATAAGTCATTTTTATCGTGCGATTGAAGCGGGTCGAGGTCCGCCGAAAAACTAAAAAAACCTTTTTCAGATTTTTGCAGATTAGCCTTGCAATTATCCGTATAAATACTTATATCATTCGAAGCATCACCGATATTGTCTTGTGCAGCATCAGTTCTTTAAGTTGAGCAATCAAAGCATCTTATAAGAAGAAATTATGCGGGGGCCACCGACCCCGAAACAGAGGTATTTTTCCTCTGTTATCTCTGGCCTCCGCACTTTTTTTGCATAGACCATTCGGAGTCAATCCCCTGCTGGGAAACGGAAATTCAAACCGAGGAGTTCATCGCTTCACCTTTTATGCGTGTGTCCGCCTGAGCAATTCTTCTTCCGCCTGCTTAGCCCACATTTGATTGTTGAGTTTGCCGGCGACAGACGAATGTGAGGCAGCCAATTCCGTCAGAGTTATCATCGGCATATCCACCATCGCCGGATAGACAATGATTTTGCCGGAGAGGGTGCGATTTTCCACGGCGATAAGTCCATCGGTGGCGCCGGCCATACCGCTGACGGCATCGACGGAGACATCCGTATTCAATCTGCCGGCGATTACTTTCTGCAGGACACGTTTCATATCGGACAGGCGTGAGCCGCTGGTGCCGAACATGAAACAGCGGTTGGTGATATAGGCGTCCATATCCAGTTCCTGTTTTACGTCGGCGGGAATACCGGCGAAGATGTTAATCAATGTGCCGGGCACACTATTTCGCACGGCGGCGGCAACAAGGGCGCCGATGGGAGCCATAATCGCGAAATAACTGTATTTGCCGCTGTCGGGCTGTTTTTGCGGATTGAGCAAACGCAGTTGTATCTGATTTTTTTGGGCGAAGGGGCGGGCTTTTTTTTCGAGCGAGGCCAGCCGGGCATCATCGAAATCTGTGCCGGTGACGGAGACATTCTTTTTGTCTTCACAGACCAGACGGATGACATGCATTTGTCCCATAGGGCCGGCGGCGCCGATGACGACGACTTTTTCGCTGTCGCGGATTTCGCCGGTGGCTGGAATTAATAGATAGCTTTCCGATGCATCATGGCCAAGCGTTCCGATCCAGCGAGTGCCGCCGTAATGGACGCGACCCACACCGACGTTGACGGGTTTACCGATTTTTTTGCCGCCGAGAACGACGTTCATTATGCCCGCTACGGCCAGTTTGTCATTGAGAACGTCCAGCGTGTTTTTGTCAGCGCCGAAATAAATAATGTCGTCAAAGACGGCGCCATCGGGAAGCCGATTTATATTTTTATGATAAATACCCTGCGATGAGGTCCGAATTTGTTGAGCCTGCGTATCTTCGGGGCAGACGGCGGTAATGGTTTTTGGGGCGGCCAAAGCGAGACAATCCGCAAGACCCGTCAATTTATGGTCGGCATCGGCAACAACCAGCAGTCTTCCGCCGGCCAGCAGCGTTCGGCGTTCTTCGGCGGCATAGGAACATTCGACACAGGCCCACGGCTCCACGAGAGCGACCGCCGAGGCGCTGAGATGGTCGGGAACGGGAATAAGAAAACTTTCGTTTGTGCCCGGCTCGATGATTACACGTTCGTCCATCAGAACGTACTGCTGGAGAGCACCCTCAAAATTATATCCGAAGGCGGCGTTGGAGGCGGCGGTTTTGAGCCAGCGATAATCGGTCTGCACAAGGACGCGCTGACCTTTTTGATGACGTTTGACTTTATCGCCAACGGCGACGATTCTGCACACGGCTTCGTGGCCCGGAACCGTCGGCAAATCCCCGGGGCAATAGCTGGAAATTTCAGGCAGAATGGTTTTGTCGATGCCGCTTAAGACTTCACTTTTGCGGGCGTGATGATCGAATTGCTTGAGGAGTTTCAAGTCCGAAAAGCACAGGCCGACCGCTTCGACGCGGGCCAGAATCTGATATGGGCCGACGGGATGAACTTTTTTATTTCGATTGAGAATTAATTTGCCGGGACCGACAAGCTGAATCGCGGATTGTTCAGCGGGTATTGCCATAGCATTGTTCCTTTGTTTTAATGCAGCATCACCTGGCCGCCGGTGACGGGGACGGCCTGGCCGGTTTCATACTGCTGTTCCATCAAATAATATACGGCCTTCATCACATCCGCGGTTCGGCAGCCGCGTTTCATCGGGACTTTTTCTTCGTAGAATTTTTTGACGTCTTCGATGGTTTTTGCGCCGGGGACTTTGCCGGTGCGAAGATATTGCACGAAAAGGCCGTTATTGGGGTCGGACCAGAGCGGGCCGTCGAAGAAATTGCCGGGGCAGATGGAATTGACTTTGATGCCGTCCTCGATGAGTTCCATCGCAAAGGACTGCGTCAGACCGATGCCGCCGAATTTGCTTCCGGCATAGGCGCCGTTTCGATTGGAGCCAGCCAGGCCAGACTTGGAATTAATCTGTATGATGTCGGAGGTGCAGGCGGGATTGATTTTGTGCGGGACGGCCATAATCGACGCGGCGGCCTGCACACAGACGAAATAACCTTTATAGTTGACGGCGGTGACGAAATCGAAATCCTTTTCCGGCTGTGTTTTGACGCTTTCGGCTTTTAAAACACCAGCGTTGGAAATGAATACGTCGATACCGCCCCATGTTTTGACAACTTCGCCGAGAGCGTTTCGAACGGAGTCCGGGCTGGTGACATTGATTGCGACGGCGAAAGCCTTGTTGGGGCCGTGCTGTGTACAGAGTTTCTGTGCTGCGGCTTTGGCGCCGGCTTCATTAACGTCGGCCAGCGCAACATACGCGCCCTGCGCAATCAAGTCCTGCGCGATTTCGAGGCCAAAGCCCTGGGCGGCGCCGGTGACAACGGCGATTTTGCCGGCGGCTTTACCGTGAAGACCGTCGGTTTTTTGAATGGCGAAACTTCCAAGGCCGGGGACACAGACACATTTCACAGAAGACGCTTTGGACTGAATTGCTTCGATCAGCTTTTTCAGAATTGCCTGAAAATCATCTTTGTCGGCGATGGCAACTTCCGCACAGCCAGCTTTTTTGCCGCACAGCGTCTGTGAATACGCCACGGTCGGCACTGAACCACCATTTGCAATGATTGCCCGAATTGCCGGAGCAATGATGTTTATCTGTTCCTGCTTTTCCATACGATTAGAAATCCTTTATGATGCAGCAGAGGTTTTGAAGTACTTTGCGACGACGGCTTTGCCGATTTTACAAAAGGCGACGATACGGCTGTCGGCATCTTGATACCGCGGATTGGGTTTACCGCGGTTATCCACGAAACCGCATTTGCCATTTAATGTCAGATATTGATGGGCGGCGGCGAGATATGCGCCTTCCACAAAAATTTCCTTCAGGTCGTCCGGTATCGGCACGCCGGCCAGACACGTCGGCTCAATTGGAATCACATCCAGTGTATTATGCTCCGTCCCGGCGACGACGGCAAGCCCGGCCTTGCGAATTGTGATGGCATAACTTCGCAAAGCTTCAGGCTTGTTGCGGATGGGGATCAACTCCACCATTGAGATATTTTCGGATTTTAGCGTTCCAATGAGTTTGTCGATGGGCGTTTCGAATTCGCACGCCGGGTTGGCGCCATCGGCCAAAATGGGGTAGCAGACGATGCCGCCCAGTTCGAAAATCAATTCTTTGGCCTGATTTAATGTTAAATACGCTTCAGGAGCGAAACAGCTTTTGCCCGCTTTCATCAGGCAGGAGCGAATCTGGCCCTGGATGCCGACGGCGTCGTCAGGGGCGTTTTTCAGTTTCGTACCCAGAACCTGTTCGAGTTTTTCGATTCGACGGGATGCATCAACCATATCAAAAAAAACTTCCTGAAACGCCTGAGCCAGATGGCGTTCCTGAAGATAGACGGTTTTTGGATCGCAGCCGTGACGTTTTGCTACGCGGGCGATAATGGCTTTGTCGTCGAGGCCGGTGTTAATGCCGTGTACTTTAAACGCAGCGGCCAATTTGTCCGTCATTTCCGTCATCCGCTTATTATCGTTGTCGCGGATGGTTTGAATCAGTTTTTTCGCGCGGGGCGTCATCGGATTAAATTTTGTGATGCCTTTGCCGCAGATATAGGTTTTGCCGGGGTTGGCGGGGTCGTTGATGCGAACGCCCTGCTGCCGCAGATTTTCCTGCATCGCGATAATTTCGAGGCCGAAAAGCGGAAAGATGCCTTTTTGCCGGGCCAGCCGGCCAAAATCTTCATAGACGGCATAATCGTAATAATTGCTCAGGCCGACAATCTGAACGTTTTGTTCGGACGCAAGCTGTATTGCCTGCGCGACGGTATCGAAGGCGGAGAAATTGGGCGGCAGATGAATATGGCTGTTGACCGCGGGTTGACGCCGCAGGGCGAAATTCTCCCCGGCCAGTTTCTCTATCTGTTCGGCAGTCCCGACAGAAGCAATCGCATTGCATATCGCGGATAGATTCATATTTCCCTTTTAAAACTATACTTCTTCGGCGTCGGCGGCAAGTTTAGCCACGGTTCGCGGCGGCAGATGCATCGCCTGATCGAAACTGTCCTCGGCCGCTTCTTTGACCGCTTCGCCAATGGTCGGATGGGCAAAAACCATTTCCGCCAAATCGCGGGCGGAGGCCTTCAGGCCCAGCATTGCTGTGGCGGATTCGATAATTTCGGTGGCATTATGGCCGAGTATATGCACGCCCAGCAGCGTTTCATTTTCGCGGTGGCGGATGACTTTGACGAAACCCTCTTCTTCGCCGACGGCCATAGCTTTACCCAAATAGCCGATGGGGAATTGCCCGACTTTGACTGGGATATTTTTCTGGGTGGCCTGTTTTGTCGTCAGGCCGACGGAACCGATTTCAGGGAAAGTATAGACGGCGCCGGGGATGGGCAGGGTGAAATCTTTGCCGTGGCCGAGGGCGTCTTCGACGGCTGCAATACCGTGCGCGCTGGCGGCATGGGCCAGGAGACACCGGCCGTTGGCGTCACCGATGCAATAGACATTGTTCACGGCCGTCTGCATTCGGTCATTAACGCGAATAAATCCGCGGTCGGTCTGAAGACCGATGCTTTCCAGTCCCAAATCCTGCGTGGCGGGCCGCCGACCTGTGGCGATAAGCACCTTATCGACTTCGATTGTATTGCCGCCGGAGAGAACGGCCTTTAATCCGCCGTCGACGGTTTTCATTTCTTCGACTTTAACGGCGGTAAAAATTTTGATGCCGCGTTTGGCGAATACGTCCGCCATAGTCAGGCCAAGCTGTCGTTCCATTTCAGGCAGGAGTGTATCCATCATTTCGACGATGGTGGTTTCGACGCCGTATTCGTGCATCATACAGGCAAATTCGCAGCCGATGACACCGCCGCCGACAATGAGCAATTTTTTCGGCAGTTGTTTCCAGTGCAGGGCTTCATCCGATGTGCAGACGAGGTTGGCATCGGTCGGCCAGCCGGGGATGCGTGATGGGACGGAGCCGGTGGCGATGATGATTTTGTCAGCGGTAATCAGACTCTTATTGCCGTCGGGAGCGGTGATTTGAATTTTGCCCGCGCCCGCGAAGGCCGCCTGTCCGGCATAGAGCGCCACTTTGCGCGCGGCGAAGAGACTTTTGACGCCGCCGCGAAGTTTAGCCACAACTTTATCTTTGCGCTGCTGAATCGCGGGCCAGTCGAAGGAAAGCTGTCCTGAGAATTTGACGCCGAACGAATCGGCCCGACGGATTTTGTGCATGAGTTCGGCGGAGGCCAGCAAAGCTTTGGAGGGAATGCAGCCGTAGTTTAGACATGTTCCGCCGAGATAATGTTTTTCGACGATGGCGGTTTTTGCACCCAATTGCCCGGCCTTGAGGGCGGCGACATAACCGCCGGGCCCTGCGCCGAGTACCGCGATTTGATAATGTTCAGTCATAATAAATCCTTATATTACCCAACGAGTGATTCGGGTTTTTCGAGCATTTGTTTGAGGGCCGCCATAAATTGCGCCGCGGCGACACCGTCGATGACGCGATGGTCAACAGAGAGGCACAGGGTCATCAGCCGCGTCGGCCGGATGGAACCGTTTTCCACTTTGATATCTTCGTGAATGGCGCCGACGGCCAGAATCGCCGATTCCGGCGGATTGATAATGGCGTAAAATTCTTCCACGCCGAACATGCCCATATTGGTGATGGTGAATATACCCTGGCCGACGCTTTCGACCTTGCCGCCGCGGGCCTTTTCGGCCATTTGTTTGGTGCGGGCAGAAAGCTGCTGCAGGTTCATCCGGTCCACATTCGGCAGAACGGGAACGGTCAGGCCGTTATCCGTGCCGACTGCGACACCGATATTGACTGAGGGATTTTCGACAATCTCGCCGTTGGCATACTGGCTGCGGAAGGCGGCAAACTGGCGGATGGCTTTAGCGCAGGCCAGCGTGACGAAATCATTCACGCTGCACGGATATTGCTGCTTGAGCTGCTTATATAAATTAAAGAGTGTCTGAGCTTCAACGACCGCCTTGATATAAAAATGCGGGATGTTCTGTTTGGAATAGGCAAGATTCTGCGCGATGGCCTTGCGCATTTTGCTGAGCGGATGGCGCAGCATTTCGCCGGAGGCGGCGGAAATATTCACAGAGGCGATATCGGTGGAAAGGATTCGTCCGCCGGGGCCTGAACCCCCGCCGACGGAAGCTATATGGATACCTTTTTCTTTAGCCGCTTTACGTGCGGCGGGTGAAGCCTTGACTCGGCCCGTATCGCTGACGGCCGCGGGAGTTTTTTGTGTTGCGGGCGATTGCGAAACAACAGTCTGAGTTTGCGTTGACTGCATTGTTTTCTGTGAAGGTTCCGACTGGCCGCCCTGCGAGGCAATATACGCATCGACATCCGCATCGTTATCAGCCAGATACGCCACAGGTATTTTGACCGGCACGGACTGGCCTTCATTAACAACGATGCGGGCAAGCCGGCCCGCGTTGGCCGCTTCGACTTCCATTGTGGCCTTATCGGTTTCAATCTCGAAAATCACCTGGCCGACGGTAATCGTATCGCCCTGTTTGACTTTCCATGAAAGCAGTGTTCCTTCTTCCATTGTCTGACCCGCCTGGGGCATTAAAACCGGAATAACGTTACCTGCTGGGGCTTTGGATTCCATTTTGACCTCTTTTTTTGTCTCAACGGCGGTTTTAGTTTGGGTTTGTTTGGGTGTCGGCTGAACATCCAAGACAGGCTGCACGGCCGGTGTTTGAGGAGAAAGCCCTTTCAAAACCGACTGAACATCATCGCCTTTTTTGCCAAGAATCGCAAGTGGCTGTCGGCCTGAAACGGCAATCCCGGCCGGGGTGATGATTTCCAGTAATTCGGCCGAGACAGGGCTTTCAAGTTCGAGCGTCTGGCCGAAAACTTCCACGCGGGCGATAACGCCCCCTTTTTCGACCGTTTTCCCATTTGAAACGAGCCATTCGGAGATGACTCCTTCGGCAGGGACGCGGGCTTTTTGAGGCAATCTTATTATGTACATATTGAATCCTGAAAATGTTAAATTAGTTTTACATAGTCAAGAATAAATCATATTCAATCAAAATTCAAGCAAAATATTTTACTTTTTTGTTGCTTTCAATTCATTTTTTTGTTTTAATCCTTAAAGATAGAGCTTTTTCTTAATTTATCCGCTTATGACTAATTCTACAAAACAAAGACGAGAAGTGATACTGACCAGCGCCTATCGCGACGGATTCGTCGGGGTTCGGCAGCTTGCCGACGAATTGAGCGTTTCCGAGGCGACCGTCCGCCGGGACTTGCACGGACTGGCGACAGAAGGACTTTTACAGCTCAATCACGGCGGCGCATCGGTCATCCGCGGTTCAGACCATTCATTTCTATCCAAATTAACCCAAAATGTCGAGGCTAAACAAACTATCGCGCGGCTTGCGGCTCAATTAGTTTGTGACGGCGAGCAGCTTTTTCTTGATTCGGGAACGACGTGTTTTGCGATGACAGCTTTTCTGCGAGGCAAGCGTGGACTGTCGGTCATTGTCAATTCCATTCGTACCGCGCAGGAATTGCACGCGCCGGGATTGAATGTGCTGATACTGGGCGGCCAGTACCGCCCCGAGCGGATGGACACGGTCGGCCCGATGGCCGGGGCGTCGATGGACCGATTGCGGGGATACCTCGCGTTTGTCGGCACCGACGGAGTAGGGATGGATTTCGGACTGACCGCCATTGATATTGAAAGCGCTCATATTTTCGGGCAGGCCGTCGGCAATGCACGGCAATCCATTTTATTGGCCGACAGCAGCAAGTTCGATAATCCGGGATTGTATAAAATTGCGGACTGGGCAGCCATTTCCAAAGTTATCACCGATAAACGTCCGGCCGAGGCGTGGTGCGGCTTTTTTGCCGAACGAGAAATTGAGTTGATTTATCCGCAGGAATCCAGCCTGCCGGAATAATAACAATCTTTTAGAAAATAACAGGAGTTTACAATGCCAAAGAGTCAGATGGTTGATCCGCAGCAGATGCGTAAGAGCGGCAAGATAGAATTTCAGTCGATACCGGTCAATCAATACCAAAAGAGCGTCAAGCAGGAATTATCACGTTATACGCCGGTGGATTTGAAGCGGATACAGCGGGATATGGTTGTAATTCGCACGTTTGAGACGATGCTGAATGAAATCAAGCTTCGCGGCGCCTGGCTGGGCGTGGAATATATGCACGCCGGGCCGGCACATTTGTCCCTCGGGCAGGAGGCTGCGGCGGTCGGGCAGGCTTACCATCTCGATATCGCCGACCACATCTACGGCTCCCATCGCAGTCACGGCGAGATTCTGGCCAAGGGACTTTCAGCGATTCAAAAACTCGATGACCAGAGGCTGATGAGCATTATGAAAAATTATTTCGACGGGCAATGTCTGCGAATTGTTGAAAAGGACGCCTCCGGCTCAGTCAAGGATTTGGCCGTGGATTTTCTGATTTACGGAACACTTGCGGAAATTTTCGGGCGCGAGGCGGGATTCAATAAGGGGATGGGCGGCTCGATGCACGCGTTTTTCCCGCCGTTCGGGATTTATCCCAATAACGCGATTGTCGGCGGCTCGGGCGATATTTCCGTCGGTGCGGCGCTGTATAAAAAAATCAACCGCAAAAACGGTATCGTCATCGGCAATATCGGCGATGCGTCCAGCGCCTGCGGTCCGGTGTGGGAAGGTATTTGCTTAGCAACGATGGACCAGTATAAAAAATTATGGGCCGAACCGTATCGAGGAGGCTTGCCGCTGATTCTCAACTTTGTGAATAATTTTTACGGGATGGGTGGACAGACTTGCGGCGAAACAATGGGTTATGAAGTTCTGGCCCGGCTGGGCGCGGGCGTCAATCCCGAACAGATGCACGCCGAGCGCATCGACGGCTATAATCCGCTGGCGGTGGCAGACGCAATTTTACGCAAGAAAGAAATCCTCGCCAAAGGCGACGGCCCTGTATTGCTGGATACCATCACGTATCGCTACAGCGGCCATTCGCCGTCCGACCAGGGCAGCTACCGCGAGAAAAGTGAAGTCGAGGCGTGGCAGGCGCACGACCCCATCACCGGATTTGCGGATGAGCTGATTAAAGCGAAAGTCTGCACGAAAGAAGACATTGAAAATATTCACAAGACCATTGAAGGTGTCGTTCTCAAGGCCTGCAAAAAAGCGGTGGATTTGACGATTTCGCCGCGGGCGGATTTAAAGAAAGCGAATGGTCTGCTGGACCGGACGATGTTTTCCAATCAGAAGATAGAATCGATGGAGCCGGGCCGCAAGCCGGAAACGCTGATGTCCATCGCGGATAATCCGCGAGTCAAGAGTCTTGTTGAGAAAAGCCGGTCGGCATTTGACGCCAATGGACAGCGGCTCAAAGACAGTAAATGTGTCGTTTTCCGCGACGCGATTTTTGAGGCGGTCATTGACCAGTTTTATAAAGACCCGACGCTGGTGGCATACGGCGAAGAAAACCGCGACTGGGGCGGAGCGTTCGCGGTCTATCGCGGCCTGACGGAGGCGCTGCCGTATCATCGGCTGTTTAATTCGCCGATTTCGGAAGGTGCGATTGTGGGTTCGGCCTGCGGCTACGCGCTGGAAGGCGGGCGGGCGCTGGTGGAACTGATGTATTGTGATTTTATGGGCCGGGCGGGCGACGAATTATTTAATCAGCTTTGCAAATGGCAATCGATGAGCGGCGGACTTTTGAAAATGCCGGTGGTGCTTCGTGTTTCGGTCGGCAGCAAGTACGGCGCTCAGCACAGCCAGGACTGGTCGAGTATCTGTGCTCACATTCCGGGCCTCAAGGCGGTATTCCCGGCCACACCTTATGACGCCAAGGGGCTGATGTATTCGGCATTGACCGGCACCGACCCGGTGGTTTTCTTCGAAAGCCAGCGGCTGTACGGCATCGCGGAGGAATTCGTCGCCGGCGGCATACCGACGGGCTATTATGAAGTGCCTTTTGGCGAGCCTGCAATTCGCAAAACGGGCAAGGATTTGACGATTCTGACCATCGGGGCGACGCTCTATCGCGCGATGAAGGCCGCCAAGGAACTGGAAGAAAAATACGGCATCAACTGCGAAGTCATTGACGCTCGCAGTATCGTGCCGTTCGATTATACGATGGTGCTGGAATCGGTGAAGAAGACACGCAAGATTCTGCTGACCTCCGACGCCTGCGAGCGCGGCAGTTATCTGCATACGATGGCGTCGAAAATTACGCAGCTTGCATTTGACGAACTGGACGCTCCGCCGGTCGTGGTCGGCGCCAAGAACTGGATTACGCCGCCGGACGAAATTGAGGATGCGTTCTTCCCATTCCCGTCGGACATGCTGGACGCGGTGCACGAACATATCCTGCCGCTGAAGGGATATTCCGTCAAACGGGATTGTTCGGCCAAAGAATTGATTCGCCGTGACACCGAAGCATTGTAAGCAATTTCTATCCCATAAAAAAAGGGGACGCGGGTATCACCGGCGTCCCCTTTCTATTTTTCGCAAGTTTTATTACTTTTCGCGGTCCCACATCCATAACGCAGCAGCGACAAACCAAACGGCAGTCAAAATCAGCATCCATTTTTTGACCGCATCAATATCCATCCTTCCTTCCAGATACAGGATTGCCGTCCCGATTAATGCCGCCAGCGACAGCCAGCCGATGGTTTTGGCGGCGGCGCGAAGCGTTGATGTTTCATGAACACGGGATTGATAAACGGCACTGAAAATGACATATAAAATCGCGGTGACAAACCACCCCGGCAGACTGACAAAATAGATCTGCACCCGGCCGGTATAGACCAGCCACCCGCAGACACCCATCGTGATAAACCACGCCAGCCCGGCCGCCCAGTTGAATACTTTGCCCGACACCTCCGCATAATTGCTCTTGAGGCCGAACTTCTGTATCAGCCAGAAATCGACAAAAATCACAGCGCCCATCGGCATCAGAATCATTCCCCACATCGCGACGAAATCCAGCAGTCTCATCACAACCGCCGGGAACATTCCTGTCACCGCCGCAATGATCCCTAATCCAAACGTCACCCAAAAACGCGATGATTTTGGAATAATCGCCTGAAACGCCAGACCCGCGCGATACAGCGTCGGATTGGCCGTCGTCCAGCTGGCCAGAATCACACAAATTAATCCCGTAATACCTGCCACGCGATAGGTCATCGGTCCCGGAAGAACAGCCGTATTTTCCGGTGTCGTATGCAGTTGATACGCAAATAACAGCGACGCACATATCCATGCCAGAAAATGTCCCAGGTACATCCCGGCGCCGGAAGCGATGCCGTACCAGGACTTCTTCGCATAACGAAAGATCGAAAGATCACTCATCCCGATGTGCCATGCCATATTGCAGAACCACGCGAAAAACATCACATGCCAGAACGTGAATTTTGTCTGCCCGGCCAGCGGCTCGCCGCCCTTCCAGATAGTCGTCTTGCACATCATCCAAACATCACCAAGTGAGTGTACCGGTGTTTGTGTCGCATCCAGGAACTGGCGAAACGTAATAAACCCAAAGGCCAGAAAGACCAGTACCATCCACGGCGCGGCAAGATTGGCGATTTTTGCCACGGTCCGATAGCCTGCCGCAGCGACAATTGCGACAAAAACACCCACCGCCAGAACGGCCACGATCCAGCCTGCACTGTTGGGGTATAAGTCGCTCAGGCCGGGCATGCGGAATTTAAACCAGACCCCGAACGCGGTGGCGGCGACGGTAATCATCGCACCGGCCAGAATAGTAAACATCACGCCGTTGGCCAGGTTATAAATTGTCACCAGCCACCGTCCGCAGATTTTTTCGAGTTGATAATACATGGTCAGGCGGGCGCGGGTGGCAATGGGAGCACAAAAAAACGTCCAGCTCAGCACCGCCAGCAGATTGCCGACCAGCAGGCCCATCAGAAAATCAAACGCACTGACGCCGGCGGCGACAAACAGCGGACCGATCATCAGTTCCGTACCCGCGGTGTGTTCACCGGCAAACATACCGACAAAATTTTTGAAACCAAGCAGGGCATGCCGCGGCACGGGTTGACGTTCATATTCATTGGTAACGCCGTCGGCTGTTCCTTTTGCTTCATCCGCCATCTTCGGTTCCCGTCAATAGGAATGAATAAGTCATTTACAGAAAAAGCCTGCGATGAGTCGCATCGCAGGCCCGACTGACGCATAAAATTATTGAGCAGACGTTTGCTGCACCGCCGGCGTGTCGGTTTTCGGCTGGCTCAGATAGCCGCTATACCCGGCCACAACGCTGGATGCAACCAGCAGAAGTAATCCGAGTACCAGCAGGCCACGCGTCTTGCCGCTGGTGCCCTTCCACTCGCCGAGCATTACACCCAATAGCGAACTAAAGAGGATGGCGCTGGCCATAAGCACCGACCAGCCGACATAGGCGGTCGGTCCCATGGCCGGTTCGCCTGTCTTAAAGCAAATAAACTGCGAACACCAGATGGCCCCGGCGATAGCGGCAAACAGAAAATTGCCCGCCACAGTGGCGTCCTTTTTGGTATAATCGCCGGTTGTTTTGTTTTTGAAATTCAAAAACAGACACCACAAGAAATTAACCGCAAAACCGCCCAACAGCGCAACAACCAGAACGGGAATGCCTCGCCATGTTTTGCTTGTTACTCTTTCCCCGGCGCCGGTTTTGGGAAGAACCCAAAAGCCCTTATCTTCATCATAGAATCCATTTGAAACCGCTGCCATCGCAGCAGGTGCCGTCTGTTCGAGGCCTTTGATAACCATGGATTCAGAACCGTATTGTGCCTTTAACTCAATATCCGGGCCGCCCTGAAGACCAAAATTCAGCGATGCGCTCATCAGGCCGGAAAACAGGACAACCAGAATGCCGCGTTTGAAATTAAATTCGGCCACGGCCTTTTTCTTTTCTTCCTCGGGCAGTTCGTTTTCTTTGCTCATTCCGGCCAGACCGACAAACACGATCCCGGCGATGGAGACCAGCACGCCAATAAAAGAAGTGATCCCGGCGCCCGGCTCAAACAGGGTGCCAATCTCTTTATTGATAACCCTGGGAATCAGCGTTCCGGCCGCGGAACACAGACCGCATCCTAATGCCAGCCCCAGCCCGACGCCCAGGTAACGAATCATCAGTCCCCACGTCAGACCGCCGACACCCCAGGCAGCTCCGCACAAACAGATATACCCCAGAACGTGGGCAGGAGTACTTTTTAATACGGCCATCGCGTTGGGAGATGTGGCCAGCGCCAGTACGCCGGGTACAATCAGCAGCGCAAACAGGGCATAGACCAGCCAGTAGCTTTCCCACGCCCAGTTTTTGACTTTTTTGAACGGCAGATAGAACACCGCACCGGCCAGACCACCCAGCGTAAATATAATGATACCGAGGGCGGGATTGGCCGTCATTTCCGCAAGCATAGAACTAATCATAAATGTCTCCTTACATCATTAGCGTTTTTAGCGTTTCGACAGGACATTCTTTTCGTACTGCCGGACTTCATGAAACCACGCGGCGCCAACCGGCACATTTTTCTGCATACAATAATAATCCCACACGGCGGCAAACGGCAGTGTCTTAAGCTCTTCCATCAGCGCCAGCCGCGCGGTGAAGTCGAGTTTCAGTTCCGCTTTCTTGAGTATCGCCGTCGGCTCAAGGAACGCGAACAGCAGGGCTTTAATCATATTGCGTGTGCCGATGACCCAGGCGGCGATGCGATTAATGCTGGCGTCGAAGAAATCCAGCCCGATGTGGATTTTGTCGAGTTTGCCGCTGCGGACCAGCTCCTGCGCGATGGCGAACAGTTCATCGTTAAGGATGACAACGTGGTCGCTGTCCCACCGGACAGGCCGGCTGACGTGCAGCAGCAGGCCGGGGCAGAACATCAGCACCGATGAGATTTTTTCGGAAATCATTTCCGTTGGGTGATAATGTCCGGCGTCTAAGCACAGTAATTTCTGCCGGCTGGTGGCATAGCCCATATAGAATTCGTGCGAGCCGACAGTGTAGCTTTCGGCGCCGATGCCGAACAGTTTGGATTCGACGGCGTCGAGGTGATATTTGGGGTTGATTTTGTCGGCGAAGATTTTGTCGAGCGAATCGGCCAGGCGTTCACGCGGGCCGGTGCGATCCACGGGGATATCTTTATAACCGTCGGGAATCCAGACGTTGGTGACGGTTGTGCTGCCCAGCGCTTTTCCCATTGCGGCGCCAATTTTTCGGCAGGCGATACCGTGTTCAATCCAGAAATTACGGATGCCTTTGTCCGGGTGGCTGAGCGTGAAACCGTCGGTAGCCTTGGGGTGCGAAAAATAGGTCGGGTTGAAATCCATCCCCAGCTTGTTGGCTTTGGCCCAGTCAATCCAGCTTCTGAAATGTCTGGGTTGCATTTCATTGCGGTCGATAAATTTGCCGCCGTTGTCAATATAGCAGGCATGCAGGTTGAGGCGATGCCGGCCGGGAATAAGACTCAGGGCTTTTTCGACATCCGCCCGAAGTTCCTCGATGGTGCGGGCCTTGCCGGGATAGTTGCCGGTGGCCTGAATGCCGCCGCCGGACAGTTCGGCGCCGACTTTTTCATAACCGCCGACGTCGTCGCCCTGCCAGCAATGGAGTGAAATCGGAATTTTCGCCAGTTGAGCCATCGCTTTATCCACATTGACGCCGATTTGAGCATACTGTTCTTTGGCCCGCCGATACGCTTGTTCAATATTCTGTTTCTTCATTTTCAATTACTCCTTGAACTCATTTTTGTTATAAAATTGCTCAACCCGAAGGGTTGCCCTAACTTTTTACTTTTAATTTTTACCTTTGAATTTTTCTTCTTATCCGACTTGTTTCTTTCGATACGATTCGACTTCCCAGTTTTCGATAAATGCCCTGGCTCCGTCCGTCATAAACTGAATTCCGCCGAAAGCATTAGCATAGCGCATCACCATCGCCCCGTCAATCGCCAGCTCCAGCGCAAGCTGTGCGGATTTCTGACTTGAGCCAAGTCCATATACGGCATCGTCGGTAATCACAACAGCCGGTTCATAGCCGCGCTGCCGCACAAAGGCCGCGACGGTCTCTTTTGTCGGCACACCGATGAAGGGATACGATTTGGAATAGACGATGTGGTCGGGCGAAATCGGGCCAACGGCAGCGGTAAATTTCTCGGCGCCCGCGACAAACGCCGAATGCTGCGGCGAGAAGGCCGTGCTGAAAAGTTCTTTGGCCTGACTGAGTTTATCATCGCCCAGCGGTTTCGGCTCAGCAAAATCAACTGATACACCGGCGGCTTTGTATTCCATCCTGAGAATGGTAAAGACCTCTTCATATAATTTACTGATCCGGATGGCGCAACTGGCGGCGACGAAGATGCCGTGATTTTCAAGGAGAATCATTTCAGGCTGCTTGCCGTTCTGGGCCTGATAGCTTTGTATTTCCCGCCGGACTTTTATACAGAGCGTATAGCCGGGATCGGTATAGTCAATCCACAGGGCGGCGGGGAATAATTTTTCGGCGGCTGCCTTGCCGTTTTTCGCGCAGGTCAGACCGTTGACTAAGGCCGGGTGCGTATGGACGACAAAATGCGCGTCGAGTGAATCATGCAGCGGGGCTTCAACGGAAGGCCGGCCGGAGCTTGCGGGGCTGACCGCGGCGGCCATCATCTCTTTGACAAGAGCCTCGCGGGCCTGCGGCTCGGCGGGTGTCGGCGTCGAATACAAGGGCGCCAGTTTGCTTCGGTCGATTGCGACAAAATCTTCGGCCCTGAGCCGGGCAAGCACGGTTCCGGAAGGTTTGACCCAGAGAGTGTGAGCGTCTTTGGCGGAGGTATTTCCGCCGCCGCCTCTGACGTAATTCGATGTGCCGAATTGATGTGACAATTCGACAATAGTCGCCAATAAATCCATTCGGTCTCCGCTTTTTATGATGATTTTATAACGGAGAAATTATAGGGGATGGGATGGATTTCGTCAAATCCTTCTTTTTTTGATGTTTGCTTGGGGTGCCCTGCTTGCGATTGTCGCAGGCAGGTTATACAGCACAGCCAACCCGAAGGGTTGTCCTCATTTTTTACTTTTTCCTTTTAATTTTTTACTTTTATCTACCGCGGGTCCGGCACGGGATGCAGTGCCACAAGTTTGGGCTTATCCGTAGGCGACCAGACATTGCTGCGGTCGAAGATGGCGAGCATTCGCCGCTGCGGGCCGTCGGTTCCGAGACGCACGAGAATATAAGCCGTGAACGTATCGCTGCGTACGGTAAAGATATTGGACAGGCGCGACAAAATCCAGTCGCGTTCTTCAAAGTCGCCCCGTGTATTTTCGCCCACATCAGGAGCGGAAGTGTTCGCATATCTTTTAATCGCAGGAATTTTCAGCAAATCCGCCAGATTCGTATAGGGTCGGTTGGCGACAATTTGTCCAGCTATATAAAGGACATTCGGATCAGTCGTGGAGGACATCACTAAATTTGGCGGAATTGCCGCGGCGATGACGTATTTGGGGGCGGTATTGATATTGATGCGTCCCGGCAGATTGCCTTCGTCACGGTTAAGCGTACAGATATAGCCGAGCAAGTTGGAGGCTGTGGTTATATCGAAGCGAACACCCGCTTCATTGGAAACCTCGGAGACCAATTTGGTAATTGTATTGGGGTCAGTGCCGCTGTTTTGATTGCCGATAAACGCCACACTCTCCAAATCCGCAAGCCTGCCGATGGGCAGACCATTATTGGCCACCGGCAAGGCATAGCCTCCGGCGACAGTGACATTATTATCTATCCCAAGAGTTTGCTCTGTGTCATTCACATAGGCACGAAGATTGGTAAATCCCCAGTTGGGATCTTGGCGTTTGGTAACTCGTATTCCGTCGGTAACAAGATGCTCTCTTTGACCATTAGTAATCCCATCTGTTGCACCATCTGTGATTCTATCGACAGTGAGAAACTGTACGGCGTTGGCCGGGTCGGGTCGTTGCAGGCGAAGCACATTGCCCGGCAATTGCATCGGTGTTCCCAGGCCGAAGCTGGGGTATGGTTTAACTGTTCCTGACGTCGGTGGGGCCATCCCCGTATTATAGATGACTAATCTGCCGGATGGAATGCTTGCATAGCTGCTGTCCAGAGGACAATTTTGCGTTCCAATTTGAATCTTCCATCCCTGAAGATTTAGGGCGGTGGGATACGGGTTAATTAGTTCGAGAGCAAAGGCAACTGCTCCGCCGCTGGCAGCAACATATCGGGTATAGACTTCCGAGATAAACGGCTGGCGCTCGTAGCCATAAACGGTCTCGAATGGAGGCGTCGTGGTATCGTTAAGTCCCAGGCCGAATTCATACGGGCTGAGCGTACCGGGAGCAGTCGCGCCGATGTCAATCGTATTGCCGCTGGCTTCCAAAATCATCTGCCGAACAATCACGCGGGTAATATAGGTCGGATTAGCATTGACCTGTGAACCATACGTGGAATTTGCAAAAGGTCCAGTGGCCGCTGCGGTATCATCATCCGTATAATCAATCATATTGGCCATAATCTGAGCGGATTTGATTGCGGCTTTACGCATTTCGATTTGCTGCTGTGCCGCCGACAAAGTACTATAATCGCTCGGCAAATAATACTCGCGGAACGCATAAAGCAGGTGCAGGATTCTCCGCCGGCTTTCGATGTTGTTATAGTTATATGACGTACCCGATATCACCGCGAAGTTGGTCGTAACCGCCATTCTGTTTTTCGGCACAAAAACATCACGAATTACCCCCGACTGGCTGTCCAGCCAAGTATAAAACGCCGTCTTGGCTCTGCGGATGTTGCGGTCAAAACTGTAAAACGTACACAGATGCCGGCGGTCGTAATAATAATTATAGGTGGTTGTTGTTTTTAAAACCCCTTTGTCATCCCACTGGTCGAAATTGGCCGGGTTGAGACGGATTCGCCACATCGCCAAATCGTTATCAGTGCCGGTATCCGTGATACAGGGAATGCGTTTCGACCGAAGCGGGACATTCCAGCCGCCGATAAATTCGCCGCGACCCCAGTCAAATGTCTGATAACCAATTCCAACATACGACCGACCGGAAGGATTCAGCCCTGTAAAGTACGGCGGATATAACGCGGCGTCATTTGTTTCATCCTCGTCCGATTTTTCAAAACGCGAAATGGCATAACTGGTCAGCAAATACCGATTTCGGATTTCCAGTTCATCCGCGATATTAAACGGTGTGAAATTCGAGTCTTGATTCATAATAAATAAATTATGATAATCACGCGGATAATTTTGTATATCCGCGCTATATATACCATTATCGCGTGCGGTGACATCCCGTGCCAGTTGGATTCTCTCGACACGATTGATATCACTCCCACGCAAAAACGGCCCGTAATTAACCTCGCTCAAATAACGCCCGATATCTTTGCAGTAATTAGTGTTTTTCGAATAAGGCGTATTCGTGGCCGGGGCTGCCGCATTATACCAGATATACCAGGGTTTAGTATACCAACTCCCTGGGGTGGACATATCTTGATAAAATCCAAAGGCGGTGTTGAGATTCAGCATTGCGCAGTTGTCAATAATGCGCACCGCGGCATAAACAGGTTTGCCGCCGCTGGTCGTCAGGTTCGGCAGTTTCATCCACATACTGTCGGCGACGCCATCACCGTCGGCGTCGGCAGCCTTCCCTTCGGCAACCACGCCCTTATCCTGATACGCGGCGACAATCGCCGAAACCCTATCCCACGTCAGAGTCACCGTGCCGCCCGACAAATCAGTAATATACGGCCACTTAAATGTCGTCGCGTCCGGCTCAAGACTGGCCAGCCACGTGTCCGCAGCCGGGCTGTCATACGGTTCGTTGTTGGGGTCTGTGCCATCGATGATACTTTTGTTCAAGCTCTTCCCGAACAAATCCTGCACCAGCACGGTATCCACCCGGCTGACGACGCTTTGGACGGCGGCGTTGAGGTCGCGGCTGTCGGTCACGCCGGAGGCGGCGATGCCCCGAAGACGGGCGGTCATAATGAATACGATGCCGATGACCGACAGCAGCATCGTCACCACCACGACCAGCAGCAGGGCGGAGCCTTGGCGGCTCTGAACAGCAGGATGCACAGCTTTATTCATTTTCCGCCTCCACGATTATTTACAATTTTCCATTTTCTATTTTCATTGCAGATTGACAATATACGTGAACGTTTTGCCGTCCTTGAACACCCCGTTGGAATCATACAGCGTAAAGGTGAATTTCAGCGCCGGGCCGATGACATTATCAAATACTGCACCAAAAGCAGGATACCATTTCCCCAGAATAGTACTAATGTCAATTGCGTTACCATCTAAATTATAATCCGTACGGCCATCATTAAAAGTCGCTCCTTCATTATAAATTCCATCTCCGTCAGGGTCGATTTCCGGCCACCAGCGATATCGACCTATAGCCGGATCCCACTGCCAAATTTGCACGTGGAATTGCCCGACACCCTGCATAAACAACTGATGTACGGTCGCGTCGGGGGCGCTCAAATCCACCTTCAACTGGCTGTCGCCATCATGGCACCATGAAGAGGGACTGTATGAGACGCTGTTCAGGGTAATGTTAATGGGTGTATCGAAAACAATATAAAACAACATATCGATTTTGGCCTGCCAGTCGGGACTCGCAGCATCCGTCATCGCAAACCAGTTTTCTTTCATCATGGTCTGGTATTCATATTTGAAATTATATGTATTGAACGTATCCGCCACGGATTGACTCCACGAAGAAACTACCGGGAACGCCGGCAAATCCGTATCCGCCGTAATGAGATGCTGTGTTCGGCAGAATATGCGTTTGGACGGAGATGGTTCACGCGCCGCCTGTGTCCCCTGGGCATTTTTGCCAAAGCTGTAGCAGACTCGCGCCATGTTGGAATATATTATTTTGGTATCCAGAACACCGTCGTTATTTTTGTCCACATTGGTCTGCTGGGCGTTGTAACTCTGAAAATCACCTGTAGTAAAAAACATGATTCGGTCAAAAGGCAGATATCGGTCTGGGATTCCATTGCCGTCTTCATCTACCGCATCTGGCACATTCCCGTCCTTATTTGGGCTCGTAATTACCCCATTTACCGTTGTGTTAATGTCCACAAATTGTCCATCTTTGACAGCATATTCCGGCTCCACCATCGAAACAAAAAGTACCTCGCCGTCTTTTTGTAAATGCCCTTTGCCAAAATCCGCGTCAAGCTGCTGGGTAATAGCCTGCAGCTTGGTTGCAATTTCTCCTGTCGCGTCGGCGACGCGATGCGCCTTGACGGCGGTGGAAAAAACCAGCCCTGAAATGGCAATCAGCATCGAAAGCAGTCCCATTGCCACCAGAAGTTCAATTATGGTAAATGCCTTTTTCATATTCTGCATATCCTTGTCATTCCGGCCTTGAGCCGGAATCCAGAACGATTTAGACTGGATTCCCGCCTTCGCGGGAATGACAGAATGTTTATTTATTTTTCAATCGTCATTAAAACGTTAAATTCGCCTGCCACACGCGGATGCAGGGGTTGCGGCCGCTGCCAACGGCCGGGGGCACAACCCAGATATACGCAGTGCCGGAGGATGGAAAACCGGCCCCGGTAACCCCATTGTTGGGAAAATCTTTATTTAAAACCAGTGTTTCCCGAAATCCGTCTTTCGGCGATACATCCTGCGTTTCCATCACCTTGTAAAGATAACCGGTTTTATCCTCAACAATCATACAGCCCTCCGTAAAGAACCGGCAGGCCGTCAATGTTTCCGTCCCGGCATTAAACTGTGTATTAGGCTCGACCGTAATCGTCTTGCCAAACGCAGTATATTTAACCGTCACTTTCACCGGCACCGGCCATAAGTTATCCCTGTTATTGGGCGGCGCATCCATATCATAATACTTCGCACTTCCTCCCTGCATCCGGCAGACCAATACCGTCGTCTGTACTTGGTTCGTATTCGTGTCCGCCCGCCGGGCCAGAATCGACCAGCAATACCGTTTATCTTCCTCCTTCAGCGGCACCAGTGACGGATAATAACGTTCATTAGCAGGGAACGCTGTCGCGCGGAC
>VGXU01000030.1 GCA_016873215.1 Planctomycetota bacterium | reverse complement strand
CCAACAGTTATTTCCGCGGCCAGATGATTACTGGTCTTTTGACATATAAATGCTGCAAAAATTTCAAGACGGAGTTTCTTGTGGATTACTTCATTCCCGGCAGCTACTATGATCAGAGCAACCGTGACCACGCGATTTTCGCCCGTATCAATGTTGAGTGGACGTTCTAAAAAAGGATTAAATTGTATCAAAATTAAAGGCCCGGTATCCGCCGGGCCTTTTTTATGCGCCCCATTACTGCGGTGCAAAACTTCGCTTTTAACAGGATATTTCTTGACCTCAAAACCTGTTTCGGGTACTTTTAAAAACCTGCTTTACTACGTGGAAAACAAGGGAAACGCGATTGGGGTAACCAATATTTATGGCAAAAAAAGAAAACCTAACTAAAGCATTTCTTTCCGGCAACGAAGCGCTAGCACGTGGAGCCTGGGAGTCAGGTCTCAAAGTGGCAGCGGCATATCCGGGAACCCCTTCAACAGAGATTTTAGAGTCACTGGCCCTGTATCCCGAGTTGGATGTCCAGTGGTCGGTCAATGAAAAGGTTGCATTTGAGGTCACCTATGGAGCGGCCGTAGGGGGTGTTCGCAGTCTGTTTGCCTGTAAACACGTGGGCCTGAATGTGGCAATGGACCCGCTGATGACTGCGTCATACGCCGGGGTTTCAGCCGGCTTTGTGGTGGTTGTCTGTGATGACCCGGGGATGCACTCCTCGCAGAATGAACAGGATACACGATGGGTTGGACCCTACGCAAAGGTACCGATCCTCGAACCATCCAGCCCGTCCGAGGCAAAAGAGTTTGTCGGGCAGGCCTTTGAAATCAGCGAAAAATTTGATACTCCCGTGATTATCCGTATGACCACGCGTATCTCCCATACGAAAGAAGATGTCGATTTGGGAACCCGGACGGATATTGCGGCAAAACCGCTGGTCAAAGACTGGGAAAAGTACGTGATGGTTCCTCGCAATGCCCGGATGCGTCATGAGGTTGTGGAAAAACGACAGGAAAAGCTGGTCAAGCTATCCGAAAAAAGCCGTCTGAATAAAGTCGAATTAAAAAATCCATCACTGGGTTTTATTACATCCGGCATCAGTTATATGTATCTGAAGGAACAGTTTCCTGATGCATCGTACCTGAAGCTTGGTATGTTGTATCCGTTTTGTGATGAAAAAATCAAAAATTTTTCAAAAAAGGTTAAAAAACTCTGTGTGGTCGAAGAGCTTGACCTGTTTATTGAAGAACACGTGAAAGCCTTGGGCATTCGTAAGGCTAAATTTAAACACCCATCCTTCCAGTTGGGCGAACTGGGACCCGCGACCATAGGCGACCTTGTTGCGGGAAGGCCCAAAAATGAAAAAAAGCTTCCAGCCCGTCCTCCCCGGTTGTGCCCGGGATGTCCGCACTGGTCTGTCTTTTCGGTATTGAAAAAGCTGGACTTGTTCGTGGCCGGTGATATTGGGTGTTATACGTTGGGTTCTTTGCCGCCGACTTCGGCTCTGCATACCTGTATCTGTATGGGAGCCGGTGTCACCTTTAATGAAGGCGTCCGCCGGGCACATCCCGAAGGCAAAATTGTGGGCGTCGTCGGCGATTCTACCTTTGTCCATTCGGGCATCACGGGCCTGATTAACGCCGTATATAACAAAGCGAAGGGAATAGTTTTTATCCTGGATAATTCCACGACTGCGATGACCGGCGGCCAAAATCATCCCGCCACGGGTAAAACCATCCGTAACGAAGCAACAAAGGCGCTGGATTTGCCTGCGTTGTGTAAGGCTTGTGGTGTGGACAATGTCGATGTGATAGACCCGGCGGGAGCCTTGAAGGAATTTGAGGAACTGGTTAAAAAGCGTCTGGATGAGAATACCCTGAGCGTTATTATCGCAAAGCATCCCTGCAAGTTGATTAAATAGCGGAATCCGACCATGAAAAAACAGACCATAATTAATATAACTTTCGGCGGCATCGGCGGGCAGGGGATTATCAAGGCCTCGGAATTGCTTGGCTGGGCTGCATTATATGACGGTTATCATGTCAAGAAAAGTGAAGTCCACGGTATGGCCCAGCGGGGCGGCTCAGTCGAATCGCACGTGCGGTTTGGCGGAAAAATCTATTCGCCGCTGGTTGGCCCCGAACAGGCGGATTACCTCTTGTGCTTCCATGCGGAAGAACATCCCCGGCTCAAGACCTTTTTGAAAAAAGACGGGGTTGATTTAGCCGGCTTTCTTGAAAAAGCACAGGCGATAATCGAAAATCCCAGGCATCTGAATACTGTGCTTGTCGGGGTTCTGGCGGCCTATCTGCCGATTCGCAATGAAAGCTGGCAGAAAGCGATGGAAGTCGTTTTTTCTCCAAAGATCATCGAGGAAAACCGAACCGTATTTGAAAAGGGCAAGGCCCTTGTAAGACAATAGTCAACGTTCATGTAAATGCAGGAAACAAGAAAAGGAGTCGGCCAATGATCTGGAATGAAAAAATCGAGACCATGCCGCTGGCGGACTTGAAAAATCTTCAGTCCGAACGTCTGGTCAAGCTGGTTAATTATGTCTATCAGCGGTGCCCTGTTTATAAGCAAAAATTTGATCAGGCTGGTGTGCAGCCGTCGAACATCAAAACCATCGATGACATAGTTAAGCTTCCCTTTACCACCAAGCACGACATGCGGGATTATTATCCGTTCGGCCTGTTTTCCGTGCCGCGGACAGAATTGGCTGAAATTCATGTTTCCAGCGGCACGACCGGCAATCCAACACTGGTCGGATATACCCATGATGACATTAAGCTGTGGGGCGAGGTAATGGCCCGCGCATTCTGCTGCGCCGGGGCGGTGCCTGACGACACGATTCAAATTGCTTATGGCTACGGCCTGTTTACCGGCGGGCTGGGGGCGCACTATGGCGCGCTGGAAATGGGAATGACGATTATTCCAACCTCCAGCGGTCAGACTAAACGGCAATTGAAGATTATGCAGGATTTTAAACCCCGGATTCTGGCCTGTACGCCTAGTTATTGTTTGTATATGGCCGATGAAGCCCGTGATATCGGAATCGATCCGAGAAGCAGCAGTTGGAAAATCGGCGTCTTTGGGGCGGAACCCTGGAGCGAATCGATGCGGGGCGAAATTGAAGCGACTTGGAATATGCTGGCTACCGACATTTATGGTCTGTCGGAAATCATCGGTCCGGGTGTCTCGCAGGAATGTCATCTCAAAACAGGTCTGCATTTGTTCTCGGATGTCTTTTACCCCGAGATCATAGACCCCGATACCGGCAAACCGGTTGCGGAAGGGCAGGATGGTGAACTGGTTATCACGACGCTGACCAAGCAGGGCATTCCCCTGATTCGCTACCGGACGCGGGATATTGTGAGTATGACCAGCCAGCCGTGCAAATGCGGACGCACCAGCCCTCGCACCAGCAAGATCAAAGGCCGCACCGACGACATGATTGTTGTCCGCGGCATTAACGTTTTCCCATCGCAGATTGAGCATATCCTGCTGGGAATTGACGGAACACATCCGCATTATCAGCTTATCATTGACCGCCAGGCGCATAAGCTCGACGAGGTGGAGATTATGGTCGAGGTGGATGAGAAGCTGTTCAGTGATGAAATCAAGCAGATGCATTCGCTGGAACAGAAAATTAAAAAGGAAATTGAAGCGGTACTGTCCATCGGCGTAACAGTGAAACTGGTCGAACCCAAGACCATTGCCCGCAGCGAAGGCAAGGCCAAACGGGTCATTGATAAACGGTCGCTGTAACCGGCAAGTGATTTTGAAAGGAGATTGTTATGAAGATTACGCAAATCAGCGTTTTTTTGGAAAATCGAAAAGGTCGATTATATGAGGTATGTTCAATGCTGGGAGCCGCCGGTATTAATATCCGCGCTCTGACTATTGCTGAAACAGAAACCTTTGGCGTACTTCGTATCATTGTCGATAAGCCCGACAAGGCGCTGGAACTGTTCCACAAAAACAATGTGACTGCCAATCGTACTGAGGTGGTAGCGGTGGAAGTCGAAGACCGTCCGGGCGGCCTGGCGAATATCCTGAAGTCTTTGTCCGAACAGGATGTGAACGTGGAATATATGTATGGTTTTATCGAGAAATTCACCGAAAAAGCCCTGCTGGTGTTCCGTTTTGATGATCCGGAAAAGGCGGGTAAGGTTCTGGCCTCTTGCGGCATCAATGTCGTAACCAGCAAGGATATTCAGGCATTGTAATGAGGATTTTGCTGCCGGTTTAATTGAAGGTCAACAATGGATGTCTCATTTTGGAACAGAGAAATAGAAACCGCTGACCGAAGCAGTCTTGAGGCGTTGCAGATTCAGCGGCTAAAAGAGGTTGTGTCGTACGCACTGAAGACATCGTTTTATCAGAAGCGCCTGTCTAAAGTGGGTATTGGCAGTCCCGAAGACATAAAAAGCCTCAATGATCTGAAAAAAATTCCTTTTTCGGTCAAGGATGACTTGCGTCAGAATTACCCCAAAGGAATGCTGGCGGTCGATATGGAAAAGGTGGTTCGCGTGCATTCTTCCAGCGGCACGACCGGCATTCCGACGGTCATCTATTACACCAGAGAGGATGTAGGCCGCTGGACGGATTTGCTGAGCCGCGGTATTATTGCCACGGGGGCGACGGCCAAAGATATATTCCAGAACATGATGAGTTACGGTCTGTTCACCGGAGGCCTGGGAATGCATTACGGCGCTGAGCGCGTCGGGATGACGGTTATTCCCGTCGGCGGAGGCAATACCCAGCGACAGCTTCAGATTATGCGGGATTTCAGGACGACCGTACTGCATATTACCCCCAGCTATCTGCTGCACATTCATCAGTGTATGCCGGAGTACAATATAAAGCCGCGGGATTTATTCCTGAAAAAAGCCTATCTTGGCGCGGAACCCTATTCAGAGCCTACCCGCTTAAAATTGCAGGAATTGTATGGCATTGATATCTATAACTCCTACGGTCTCAGCGAGATGAACGGTCCGGGGGTGGCATTTGAGTGCGTTTATAAAAATGACCTGCACGTCTGGGAGGATGGTTATATCGTCGAGATTATCAACCCCACCACCGGCGAGATTCTGCCCGACGGCGAAAAAGGCGAAGTGGTCCTTACCAACCTGATACGTCATGCCCTGCCGCTGATTCGGTATCGCACACGCGACCTCGCATTTATCCACACCGAACCCTGCCCCTGCGGCAGGACGCACCGCAGAATCTCCCGTATTCTGGGTCGAACCGACGACATGCTCATTATTAACGGCGTCAATGTCTTCCCATCACAGATTGAAGAAGTCCTGATGAGCATTCCCGAAGTGGGAACGAACTATATGATACATCTGGCCACGCGCGAAGGTCTGGACAGGCTGACAGTGAAGGTTGAACTGTATCAAAAATTATTTACCGGCGATTTGTCGCAGTTGGATTCGCTCAAAGGCAGAATCAAAGACAAACTTCGGGCATCCATTACGATCAACGCCCATATCGAGCTGCATGAACCGGGATTTTTGCCGGCTTTTGAGGGTAAGGGAAAGCGGGTTGTGGATGAGAGACAAAAACTTTAGTTTGTAACCAAAGAATTCTTTAAGGAGCTTCCTGTGGCTAAGCAATTGACAATCTTTCTGGAAAACCGTCCGGGCCGTATAAAATCGATTTGTGATGTGCTGCAGGTCAATAACCTGAATATCTGGGCGTTTGCGATTCAGGACCGAGGTGAATTCGGACTGGTCAAGCTGGTGGTTGACAAGCCTGCTCAGGCGCAGGTGGCGCTGGTCGAATGTGGTGTTGCCTGTGCGTTAAAAGAAGTGCTGGCCATCACAGCCCCGGATAAGCCGGGCAATCTGGACAGGCTGACTTCAACCCTGTCTCAAAAGAACGTGAACATCAAGGACGCTTATGGCTTTGTATCAACCGGCGACAAGCAGGGCGTTTGTTTTCTGGAAGTCCAGAACGTCAATGGTGTCGATGTTGCCAAACTGATTTCCGAGAACGGCTTCCGAGTGCTGTCTGACGAAGAATTGTACGCATTGTAAAATAACCAAATGGATTTTCCGCAAAGGATTTCTTCGGCCGCATCGGGTTGATTTAGACGGCGCATTAGATAAGCAGACAAAAAGATGGAAGAAAAGCTGATTCAAAAGGTGCTGTCTTATCGGTGGGTTATTTTTGGGATTCTTGCCTTTGGGTATATTCTTGTCTATTTCCACCGTGTTTCCATGTCGGTTGTGGCCGCGGATATCACCAAAGACTTCAAGACAACCGGCAGTGTGCTGGGCCTGCTGGGGTCGATTTACTTTTATTGCTACGCCGCCATGCAGTTCCCCGCGGGGCTTCTTTCTGATTCGGTCGGTCCGCGAAAAACCGTGACGTATTCGCTTTTGCTTGCCGCCGTCGGCAGCGTCCTGTTCGGCATGGCGCCCGGGATCAAAACGGCTTTTGCCGCGCGTATCATGGTGGGGCTGGGCGCCTCACTGGTATTTATTCCCACGATGAAAATCCTGTCGCAGTGGTTTAAGCACAGCGAATTTGCCTTGATGGCCGGATTGCTCAACGGCCTGGGCGGCGTCGGTATTCTTGCAGGCACATGGATCCTTGGAATGCTGGCGACCTGGGCCGGATGGCGATTTTCATTTGGAATCATCGGTGGATGCACGCTGCTGATGATTGTGCTGGCCTGGCTGTGGGTCCGGGATCGGCCCGCCGACAAAGGATGGCCGTCGATTGCCCAGATTGAGTATGGACGGGACAAATCCGAGAATCAGTCCAACTCAATCGGTCTTTGGAGTGGGGCAAAGCGGGTTATCTCGGAGAGATATTTCTGGCCGGTTGCGATATGGTTTTTCTTTGATTGCGGGATTTTCTTCGGCTTCGGGGGCTTGTGGAGCGGACCCTACCTGGCGCATTCATACGGGATGAGCAAAGGGCAGGTCGGGGTGATACTGAGTATGCTGGCATGGGGGATGATTATCGGCAGTCCGTTACTGGGATTGCTGTCGGAGAAGGTTCTCAAAAGCCGAAAGAAGACCTTTATGCTGTGTACGTCTTTACTGGCCGTACTGTTTTTGTTTCTCTATCTGTTCCCGGCGAACCTGCCGCTTTGGATTCTGTATGTCTGGTTTTTTATGTTTTCGGTATGTTCATCATCAATTGTTATCATGGCTTTTACCACGACCAAGGAACTTTTTCCTATAGAGATTGCAGGTACCTCCGTCGGGACGGTTAACTTTTTTCCCTTTTTTGGAGGCGCTGTCTTTCAGTGGCTGTTGGGCTGGGTCCTGGATACAGTGGGAAAGACGGCCTCCGGCGGCTATCCAATAAAAGCATACTCTGCGGTCCTGCTGATTCTGTTTATCAGCTCCCTGATCTCACTGGGATGTACTTTCTTCATGAAAGAAACCTATCGTCTATAAACAGGTTCCTATCGACGCGGCAGTGCTTGCAACGACGGATTCCGGATTTGCCGACCTTACAACAACAGACACAAATGTGGTATCAAAGACGAAATGGAAACCAGAAATCTGTGGATTGGCGGTTTACCAGTGAGGACGCCGGAAGCAAGCTCAAACGCCTATATCCACAATTTTAGAGTTGACGGAGTACCAGAGTAGGGAAATAACGAGGGTGGTTTTCTGTCTACTTTGAGTAATACTCCATAGTTATCTTTGATATTCACCTGACCTCCCCCCCCGAAAACAATGCCAGTTTTTGGAGGGAAATTCAGGGATATAAAATCTCCCTATGGCGTTATTTTATAGGGAGTTAAAAATAATGGGCAGGGGCGGAATTGAACCGCCGACACACGAATTTTCAGTCCGTTGCTCTACCGACTGAGCTACCTACCCGCCGCCGGCCATGCCGACAGGAATAATCAGTGTACCTAAAAATTCAAAACTTGCAATAGACTCTCAAAAAATAATCGATTTTTGGCCGTCTGGCCGGGATTTGTTCAATAAAGGTGTAATTTTATATCTTTTACAGCTTTTAGAATCATTCGAAGATGTAAATTTCCATGTTCGAATCGGATACGTCGGATTCGAACAGGTAAATTAACTCCCACAGTTTGCGCATCTTGAAAGCAACATCGTCAAAATCGGCATGGGCCGGCGAAAAATCCTCGATATTCAATCGTACCTTGTAGTCTTTGCCGGTCTCAATCGTCACCTTGAAATGTTTTATGGCCTTATCCGCATGGTCCAAGATAAAGGCATTGATTTTGGCTTCGCTGGTTCCTATCGCAAGCGGCTTAAATGCCTTCATATCGATAGCGCCGTACAAATATCGTCTGCTCATTCAATTTTCTTTCATAATAAAAGACCGGGAATTAACTTTACATCGCCGGGGCATTTTACTCGTTCCCGCCCCTCTGAGGCAATAAAATAATCAACCGCACGTTATCTTAATTTCTTTTGACAAACGGCAAACCCCGGCATAGATTATTCAGTATAAGTGAAGGACGCAAAATAACTTGTATGGAGACAACCCAATGAAACAGGGCGGAAAAGTTCTGATTGTCCTTCTGAGCAATCTTTTGGTCGGTGTTTGTTTTGACGCGGCGGCCTCGCCGGTCAGGCCCGCCGACCCAAATAATCCGCAGACACTTAACGATTACCTGTATCAGTCTGCGATGAACAACTCCGGCCTCAAGTCGGCGTTTGAAGCGTGGAAAGCCGCGATTGAGCAAATCCCGCAGGCGGCGGCCCTCGATGACCCGCAGTTTACGTTCAGCTATTTTGTCCGTGAGGAAATGAAGCACAGTGACAGCCCCCGCGAGCAGGATTACCGAATAATGCAGATGTTTCCGTGGTTCGGCAAGCTCGAGGCCCGTACGGATGCTGCCGCCGCTGCGGCCCAGGCCGCCCATCATCGCTACGAAGCCGCCAGGGTCAAAGTCATCTATCAGACCAGCAGCGTATTTTATGAATTTGCATATTTAGCCCGGGCGGTGGATGTCGCCAAAGATAATCTCGAACTGATGAAGCATTTCGAGCAGGTGGCCCGCGAAAAATATCGCACCGCCGAGGGGTCGCATCCCGATGTCATTCGTGCCCAGATAGAACTGGCGACGATGGAAGATGATTTAATCAGTATGACGCGGATGCGCAGGCCGATTGTTGCGCAATTAAATGCGGTGATGAATCAGCCGACGGATAAAAACCTTTCGTGGCCGAAAGAAGAAAAGTTTGTGCCCGTGGAGATTGATTCGAAGGCGATTGCCGGGCAGATTCGCGCTGCTAACCCGGAATTGGCGGCGATGCACCAGCAGATACTGGCCTCGCGCAAGATGGTGGATTTGGCGAAGAAGCGCTATTGGCCGGATGTGGGTCTTGGCGTTGAGATTGACAATATGCCCAATAGAGCTTCGGGGATGCAAAACCCCGTTATGGCGATGGTGACTATCAACCTGCCGATATGGGTGGATAGTTATGCCGCCGGCGTCCGTCAGGCTCAGGCCGAGACGGCGATGGCTCAACGTGAAAAAATACAGACCGAATTCGACTTGATCGCACAGGCTGAGCAGGCGATGTATGAGCTTGACAATAATCTTCGCAAAGTTCGCTTGTATGAAGATATTCTCATTCCCAAGGCCAAAGAGATGATTGAAGTCAGCGAGCAGGCATACCGAACCAATATCATTGATTTTCTGTCCCTTTTTGACGCACAGAAAAAACTTCTGGAATTTCAACTGACGTATCAGCGCGTCAAGTCCAATTACCTTCAGAAACAGGCCGAACTGGAGATGCTTACGGGGCAGCCGCTTGTGACGGTGAAAAAGTAAAGAATTCACGACTTTTTTTTGCGAATTCTTGTGAACCAAATTCCTATTGATTGAGTAGGAATATAAAAGATTTGGAAGGACAGTATATGGCTGACGAAACAGAAAAAAACGTTTTGTTGGGTAAAAAGCGTTTTATCATACTGATAATCGGGGTCTTTTTGGCCGGGTGGTTTGCAAAGGCTGTTTTTTCGCCCGGCCATGACCACGAGGCCGCAGGACAGGTCAAGCAAAGTCAAACCATCTGGACCTGTTCAATGCACCCGCAAGTTCGTCAGCCCGGCCCCGGCAAATGCCCGTTTTGCGGGATGGCGTTAATTCCGGCCGGCGGCACCGGCGACAAAACCGCCGGTATCGTCGAATTTACACCCGAAGCAGTCAAGCTGATGGAGATTCAGACGTCGCCGGTGGAACGAAAATTTGTTTCGTCACAGGTCAAGCTCATCGGAAAGCTCGATTACGACCAGACCCGCATCAAATCCATTACCGCATGGACGGGCGGGCGCATTGACCGGCTGTTTGTCGATTATATCGGGATGCCCGTCCGGCAGGGTGACCATATGGTTGAATTGTACAGCCCCGAACTCATCAGCGCTCAAAGTGAACTGCTCGAATCGCTCAAATCTTCAAAAACGGTGGGGCAGTCGTCGTCGGATATAATCCGCCGGTCGGTGGAAGGCACGTTAAAAGCCTCACGCGAAAAACTGCGCCTGCTGGGTGTATCTGAAGAACAAATCAAACAGATTGAATCTACAGGCAAAGTCCTTGATCATCTGACAATTCCAGCTCCCATCGGCGGTGTGGTAATTGATAAAATGGCGACGGAAGGAATGTATGTCCAGACGGGAATGGCGATTTATACCATTGCGGACTTGTCGCGGCTGTGGGTGATTATGGATGCGTATGAATCCGACCTGGCGTGGATTCGCTTCGGCCAAAAGGTGGAATTTGCCACCGACGCCGTGCCCGGCAAAACATTTTCCGCGACGGTCAGCTTTATCAGCCCTGTGCTGGATGAAATGACCCGTACGGTCAAAGTGCGTGCGGTGGTGGACAATCCCGACGATGTTCTCAAGCCGGGGATGTTTATTCGCGGCCTCATCCACGCACAACTAACCCGCAGCGGCAAAGTGATGGATGCCTCTCTTGCAGGCAAATATATTTGCCCGATGCACGGCGAAATCGTCAAAGATGACGCCGGGGCGTGCGGTATCTGCGGCATGGCTCTTGTCAAAGCCGAAGACCTCGGATACCAGACGGCCGGGCAGCCGACGGAAGCGCCGCTGGTGATTCCGGCAACGGCCCCGCTGATTACCGGGAGAAATTTGAACAGAGCAATTGTTTATGTTGAAATCGCCGAAACGGAACATCCGGCATTTATCGGCAGAGAAGTGATTTTAGGCCCCAAAGGCGGGGATTTTTATGTTGTCGAATCCGGCCTGATGGAAGGCGAGAAAGTCGTTGTCAATGGGGCGTTTAAAATTGACTCGGCTGCGCAGATTCAGGCAATCCCTTCGATGATGACACGAACGGAAAAATGATAAATAACAAATGAATAAAGGTAAATTAAACATAGCATTGGAAAGGAAAAAATTATGAAAAACACGATTCTTGTTTTGGCGGCGATTGGTCTGACGGTTCTTGTGGGTTGTGAGAAAAAAACTGAACCTCAGCTGCCGGCGGCGGCCCCGGCAATGGAAATGCCCAAGGAAGTCAAGCAAACCGCTGACAAGGCCGCTACAGAAGTTCAGAAGACTGCCGATACCGCTGTCGCGGCAATCGAGCAGACGAAATGCCCGGTTTTGCCCAACAATCCCATCGATAAAAATGTCTTTGTTGAGTACAAGGGCAAGAAAGTGTATTTCTGCTGTGAAGCCTGCAAGGCCGAATTTAATAAGGATGCGGAAAAATACGTGAAGGATTTGCCGCAGTTTAAACAGTAAACGACGAATCCTATTCATTAACGCTCAATGACTGATGGCTGACTTATGACGGAACGTCTGAGACGAGAAGATATTGAGCCGGGCGGTTTGCTCGGTTCGGTACTCCAGTTTTGTCTGAATTATCGACTGGCGATTCTTTGGTGTGTTGTCGGGGCGATGCTGGCCGGGGTGGCCGTGGCGCCGTTTGACTGGCAAATTAGCTGGTTGCCGCGTTTTCCGGTGGCAGTTGACGCCATTCCCGACATCGGCGAAAATCAGCAGATCGTCTTTACCGACTGGCCCGGCAGAAGCCCGCAGGATATTGAAGACCAGATTACGTATCCGTTGACGACCAATCTACTGGGACTTGCCGGTGTCAAGACGATTCGTAGCACGTCGATGTTCGGCTTTTCCAGCATTTATGTCATTTTTAATGACAACGTCCCGTTTGATTTAACCCGCCAGAAGATTCTTGAACGGCTCAATTCACTGCCCGAAGGGGCTTTGCCGGAGGGTGCCGTGCCGCGTCTCGGGCCGGACGCCACGGCGCTGGGGCAGGTCTTCTGGTACACACTCGAAGGGCGGGATGACAAAGGGAAACCCACCGGCGGATGGGATTTGCACGAGCTTCGTTCGGTGCAGGACTGGACGGTGCGTTACGCACTGCAATCGGCCGGCGGTGTTGCGGAAGTGGCGTCGGTCGGTGGTTTTATCCGCGAGTATCAGATTGATGTGGACCCGGATGCAATGATAGCCGCAAAGGTCTCATTGAATGATATCTTTGCGGCTGTAATGGAATCCAACCGTGATGTCGGTGCACGGACAATTGAAATCAACCGTGTCGATTATCTGGTACGCGGACTGGGATTTATCAAATCCGTCGAAGATATCGAACAGATTGTCGTCAGGGTCGGCAATAACATTCCCATTCGCATTAAAGACATTGCCGCCGTCGGTCTCGGCCCGGCCTTACGCACCGGTGTTCTCGATAAAGGCGGAGCCGAGGCTGTCGGCGGCGTAGTGGTTGTTCGATACGGCGAGAATCCGCTGGCGGCAATTAAGAATATCAAGGCCAAAATTGCCGAAATCAGCCCCGGGCTTCCACAAAAAACATTGCCCGACGGCACGGTCAGTCAAATCGCCATTGTCCCGTTTTATGACCGCACGGGCCTGATTTACGAAACCCTGGGTACACTGAATGCGGCGATTTATGAACAGATTATCATTACCGCCATTGTTATTATATTGCTGTTGCGCAATTTCCGCAGTTCGGTCATTGTCTCGGCGATGATGCCGATAGCGGCGCTGTTTACGTTCGTGGGGATGAAGCTGCTTGGCGTTGACGCCAACATTGTTGCATTGTCCGGCATTGCCATCGCCATCGGTGAAATTTCTGATATGGGGATTGTATTTTGCGAAAATATTGTCCAGCATCTGGAGCGATATCCGCAAAAGAACCGACTGAAGCTGGTATTTGACGCATCGCGAGAAGTAGCCTCGGCGGTGATGACGGCGATTGCAACGACGGTGGTCAGTTTTCTGCCGGTCTTTGCAATGACGGGGGCGGAGGGCAAGCTTTTTAAACCCCTGGCTTATACGAAAACGCTGGCGTTGACGTCATCTGTTTTTTTGGCGATTCTGGTTGTGCCCCCGCTGGCGTACTATTTATTCCGAAAAGGAAATTTTTCTTTGTTGTCGGCCAATGGTGACAGGAAACGCCGGCGAGGATGGCTGGATTATGGGCTGATGGCGGTGTTAGCTGTTTTGCTGACCAACGATTGGATGCCGATTGGGCCGGATCGCGGTCTGATGCTGAATCTGCTGTGGGTAATTGTTATTGTGGGAGTTCTGATTGGGTCGTTTGTGTTGATTATCCGTTTTTATGAAGTGATGCTGGACTGGTGTCTGCGGCATAAATGGCTTTTCTTGAGCCTGCCGACGGCTATGGTCGTTTCCGGCTTTGTGGTGTGGGCCAATATGGGCAAGGAATTTATGCCGTCGCTGGATGAGGGATCGTTTTTATATATGCCGACGACGATGCCTCACGCCTCCATTGCGGAAGTGACGGATCAGTTGAGTAAAATCGACGCCGCCATCGCCTCGATTCCGGAAATTGATTCGGCCGTTGGGAAAATCGGCCGGGTGGAAAGTGCGTTAGACCCGGCGCCGATTTCAATGTTTGAAACGGTGATTAACTACAAACCCAAATACAAGACCGACAAGAATGGACGCCTGGTTTTGGATGACAAAGGCAGGGCGATTCAACAGTGGCGGCAGGGATTTGAGACGCCGCGGGATTTGTGGAATGAAATTGTCCGTGTCGCAGGTCTCTCTGAGACGACCAGCGCGCCGTTATTGCAACCGATTGAAACCCGTATTGTGATGCTGCAAACCGGGATGCGTGCCCCGATGGGAATCAAAGTCAAGGGACCCAGCCTGGAAGCAATTGAAAAAGTCGGTCTTGAACTGGAGGATTTGCTCAAACAGGTTCCTTCGGTCGAACCGTCGGCGGTCATTGCCGACCGTATTGTTGCCCAGCCGTATATCGAGCTTCGCATTGACCGAACCGCCATCGCTCGTTATGGCCTGCGTGTTGATGATGTGCAGAGTGTTATCGAAATCGCCATTGGCGGCAAGCCTGTCACCACCACCGTCGAAGGACGCGAACGTTATCCCGTGCGTGTCCGTTATCTGCGTGAGCTGCGCGACCAGGTGGAAGCACTGAATAAAATTCTTGTTCCGACGATGGCCGGCGGCGTGCAAATTCCGCTGGGGCAGCTGATTCATATCGAGTACAAACCCGGCCCGCAAATGATTAAGAGCGAAGATACGTTTCTGACCGGTTATGTGCTGTTTGATAAAAAGGCTGGTGCGGCCGAAGTCGATGCGGTCAACGATTGCAGGCAGTTTCTGGAACAGAAAATCAGGGAAGGCAAATTAGTTTTGCCCGCAGGGGTCAGCTTTACGTTTTCCGGGACGTGGGAAAACCAGGTTCATGCGCAAAAAACACTGGTGGTTGTGATTCCGATTGTGCTGGCGATTATTTTTCTGCTGCTGTATTTGCAGTTTGAAAGTTTCGGCTGGTCATGCGTGGTGTTTACCACGGTCCTGACCGCGTGGTCAGGCGGGTTTGTGTGGATGTGGTTCTACCGGCAGGAATGGTTTTTGAATTTTATGCCGTTTGGAATTTCGCTGCGGCAACTGTTCAATATTCATCCGTACAATCTCAGTATTGCGGTCTGGGTCGGCTTTCTGGCGTTATTCGGCATCGCATCGGACGACGGCGTACTGATGATGACCTACCTGAAGGAACGGTTTGCGTCGGAAAAGCCGCAAACCATTGAGCAAATTCGCCGGGAGACCATCGTCGGCGCCTCCCGTCGTGTCAGGCCCGCTCTGATGACCAGTGCAACGACGATTCTGGCATTGCTGCCTGTTCTTACTTCCATCGGTCGAGGGTCGGATATTATGGTTCCGATGGCCATTCCGTCATTTGGCGGAATGACATTGTCGCTGGTGGATTTACTGATTGTGCCGACGCTGTTCTGTATGGTGAAAGAATTCGTCGCCCGCCGGGCAATGAAAAAATCACAGCCATAATTATAATTCTCATTTTACAGGCACAATTGGCGTGGTTGCCTGCCATTCGATTTTATCGGCGCCCAGCAGCGTTCCCGTTGCATAAGCCATATCAACCAGCGAAATTTCATAATTGACCAGCGCCGTAATCTCGGCGCTTTGCGCATCGGCCAGCTTTGTTTGTATATCCAGCACGTCGGTTGAGGTTCGCAGGCCCACTTCGAACTGGCGAACTTCCGCCTGATACAAATCGCCTTCGAGCAGGGCGTCCTGCCGAGCGGCCATAATCTGCTGCCAGTTGGCCTCAGCCTGGTCCAATGCGTCCAGTACTTCCTGTTTGACTAATTGACGCTGGCTGGCTTTGGTGGCCAGACGCTGGCGTTTGACGTACATCGCCTGACGAAGGTTGTTTTTGGCCGCCTCATTGCCCAGCGGAACCCAGAGACTGACGCCGATGCGATGATTTTCATAGTTCTTTTTATTGAGCATATCGTAAGAATCATTACGCGTCATTCCGGTTCCCGTGACGTTATAGGTATAATCCATCGTGACTAACGGCAGCATTTGATTATTCAGATAATCAATTTTGCTGACGTCTTCAGCGATACGCAGCTCCAGTTCCAGCAGTTCCGCCCGGTTCTCGAACGCCTGGTCGATCAGCTTCGGCGTATCGAAGGTATAATGCACAGGGTCGGCTTCTGTTGCCGGAATCATAATCGTCGGTGTTTCAATATCAAGCCCGGGTCTGTTGAGTACCCGTTTAAATTCGCGCTGACGGGTGCGCAGGTTGTTTTCGGCGGAGATAATAGCGGCCAGTTGGCGCGCGACGCCCGCTTCAGCCCGGACGATTTCTATATTTGCCATCTGCCCGGCATTGACCATCCGCTTGGCCCGTTCCAGTTGTGCCGTGGCCAGCTTGTGCTGCTCTTTGCGGACTTCCAGTTCTTTTCGCGCCGCGTACAGTCGCCAATACGATCGGTCCGCCGCGGCCAAGACGCGAATGACTTCGAGTTTCGTCGTGTTGTCGGTAATCTGCTTTTCATAGCGGGCCAGACGAATACTGTGCATATTGACACGCTGCCCGGCGTTTTTCAGCAGCGGCTGGCTGACGGAGAACGTAAAATTGTTCTGGTACTGCGGGCTGGTGCCGGGCGCCAGATTGTGAGTACGGGAGTCGGCCAGACTGAAATCCAGCGTTCCGCCGGTGCGCAGCGGCATCTGAACGCCGGTTCTGGAATTAACGTTGTGATATTGAGATGCGCCATAGCCGGAGGAGTAACCGCTGGTGTCAAGTCGGCTTTTACTGCCCGGCGAATCCGTGTTTGAAAGGGATGTATTGGCGTAGAAAGCGGCTTCAAATTTGGCCTCTTCGGCACCGACAGCGGCGGCAGAGATAGCCGGGGCAATTAATTGCGATTGCAGTTCCAGATTGTTTTGCAGGGTAGTGGCCCGGCACTCTTCCAGCGACATCTGCATCTCCGGCGGCGGAGGCAGGTTGGGTTCCGCCTTCATTTCTGCCTTCGCGTCCGGCGTTTGCTCTTTGGCCGGGGCCGGTTTTGGGGCGGTAAACTGATTCGGTTCTATCGGCGTAATCGTGTGCAATTTTTTCCCCGGGACTTTGTATTCGTAATACTGGTCTTCAGGGTCAAGCATCGCACAGCCTGGCAGGGACGCCAGCAGTATCACACTGCACAATATCAGAATGATATATTTTTTATTCATGACGTAACGCCTCAATAGGATCAAGTCTGGCCGCTTTGACGGCCGGGAATAATCCGAAGAAGATGCCGACCACCGCCGAGAAGCCCAGTGACATCAATACTGCCCAGCCGGGAATATACGCTTTGTCAAGTGGAACCTTGGGGATGTGCGCGATGACCATGGTCAACAGTTGCCCAAATCCCAATCCTATCAGGCCGCCGATACAGCATAATACGACGGCTTCCACCAGAAATTGCGTCAGGATAGCTATGGAACCTGCGCCCACGGCTTTGCGCAGGCCGATTTCGCGGGTTCGTTCTGATACAGAGACTAACATAATATTCATGATGCCAATGCCGCCGACCAGCAGAGAAATGCCGACAATTCCGGAGGCGACCATGGTGAAAACGGCGGAGATTTCCTGGAATTTTCGAACTTCGCTTTCTATTGTCATCACATCGAACGTAGGAGGCTCGCCAGGTTCGATATGACGCCGCTGACGCAGAAAGAAATTGAGTTCCGCCTTGGCTTCCTCAGAGACATCCGTGGAATTGCTGGCGGCCATGACTTCAAACCATGACCAGTTGCCAGAATTTCGATACATGGTTAAAAATGGAATAAATGCCTCGAATTCTTCATTGCCGCTGTCGCCGCCAATCATGGACATTGAGGGCTTTTCTTCCACTACACCCAATACACGATAGGTACGATAGCCGATGGTAACCAATTCCCCGGTACAATCGCGATTCATTCCGAGCTTATCTCGAAGTCTTTGCGACAACAGGCAGACCGAACGAGCCTGGGTCTGGTCAATGACCGAAAAAGCTCTTCCAATAATGACGGGTCTTGATTCAATCGTGTGCCAGGCCGACTCAATCCCATTGATACGAATTCTTTCAAGGGTTCGTTCCCTGTATCGGATATTATCCCTCTCGCTATCGAAAGGTGTAAAACAGGATACGGAGGGACAATACTCCAGAAGTCCTTCAAATTGTTCAGGTTTAAACCGGATAACGCTCCAGGATACATTTTTGTATTTGCCGCTGTCCGGGCGCGTAGGCCGGACAAAAATACGATTGGTGCCGAAGGTTTCGATATCGCTCATCACCTTGGCCTTCAGGCCGCTCATCGCAGCGATAACCGATACCACCGATGCTACGCCGATAATAATGCCCAGCGTCGTCAGCACTGAACGGGTTTTGTTGACCCAGATTTGCCCCAGGGCAAGACAAATGCTTTGCCCGATAAGTCGTAGCAGGCGGAACAGAATATTCCAAAGCATAATCATCGTCCCGCTCCCGTGTTGCGATGTTCCCAGACGGCGTCCTGTTCCGTCGGCACGTCGCTGATGACTTTTCCATCCCGCATTCGAATGATGCGTTTGGCGTGGCAGGAAACATCCGCCTCGTGCGTCACCATAATAATTGTCTGGCCTTCTTCGTGAAGCCGCCTGAACAACGCCAGGATTTCTTCGCTGGTTTTGCTGTCTAAGTTGCCTGTCGGCTCATCGGCCAGCAGGATTGACGGATTATTAATCAATGCGCGTGCCACGGCGACACGCTGTTTTTCACCGCCTGAAAGCTGATTGGGACGATGGGTCATGCGTTCTCCCAGTCCGACCCGCTCCAGCGCCTTGCCAGCCAGTTCTTTGCGATTCCAGATGGTCTGGCGTGAATAAATCAGCGGCAGTTCCACATTTTTTAACGCCGAAAACCGCGGCAGCAGTTCAAACGACTGAAATACAAACCCGATTTTCTCATTTCGAACCTTCGCCAGTTGAGAGTTGCTCATTTGAGTTGTGTCTTCGCCGTCCAGCTCATAAATACCGCCCGAGGCGCGGTCAAGACATCCGAGCAGATTCATCAGCGTACTTTTGCCTGAGCCGCTGTGACCCATTACGGCGACATATTCGTTTTCATAAATCTCCAGACTCACGCCGTCCAGCGCGTGAATCTGTTCCGTCCCGACCTTATAAACCCGCCGGATATCATTTAATTGGATAACGACTGATTGTCCGCTCACGACACAGACTCCTGATTTCTCTATGATGCTTTCGGCGCGGGCGTTTTTTTCTCGGCGGCGGACTTGTCCTTGGCTTTTTTTTCGGCCTCGGCTTCTTTTTCATCCCGTACCGCCTGGTCATGCCTGAGAGAGTCCAGTATCTTGTACGGCCCGATGATAATCTGCTCTCCGGCCTTCAATCCCTGCTCGATAATAATATGGGTTGTGTCGCTCGGCCCAATCTTCACCGGTGTCGCCGCTGTTTTCCCGTTGATCTGCCGAAATACCACTGTCACATCGGCCTTATTTGGATCGACTAAAGGATTCTTATCCCGGATGGCCGGCGGCAGGTCATCGAATTTTCGGGTCACAACTGCTTGGCTGGGAACTTTAAGAACGCCGGTATGGGTGTTGGTAAAGATATCTACATCCGCCGTCAGCCCGGTGTACAATTTGCTGACATCGCCTTCAATGAGAATTTCCGTGCGGTAATACTTGGTCGATTTAGAGTTATTATTATTATAGTTTTCGTTTCCCGGTTCGCCGTCAACCAGTGCGATATATCCCACTTTACCGTGATAGACCTGGTCCCAGAATGCCTTGACACGAATGTTCGTTTCCTGCCCGACACGAATTTTACCCACATCTGCCTCGTCGACCTGTGCCACCAGCAGCATCTGCGACAAATCCGCCACAGTCATAATCAACGTACCCGAATAATTCATCGAACCGGTCACCATTTCGCCGACCTCTTTGTTAATCCGCGTCACAACGCCGTCAATCGGTGAACGCATAATGGTGTATTCAAGAGCCTCTTTCGCTTCATCAATCTGTGCTTTCTGCGATTCCAGATTGTGCTGGGCGACCACGAGGCTCAATTCTTCCGTTCTAATCTGCTCGACAGAGGATTCGTACTGGGACTGGATTTCTTCATATTTTTGTTTGGCCTGCTCAAAAGCACTCTGACTGATATCATGTGTTTCCAGTAGTTGTTTTTGACGCTGATAATCGTTTTTGGCCTGCTCGAGCGACGCGGTTGTGCCTTTTAACTGGGCCTTGCGAACGGTAATCTGGCTCTTGGTGACTTCTGCCTGGGCTTGTTGAGCCTTATACCCGGCCTCAATACTCTTGAGCCGGCTTTCATACTCCTTGGCGTCCAATCGAACAACAATATCTCCGGCCTTGACATGCCGGCCTTCCTTAAAAGGCAGTTCCTGTATAGAGGCGGAAACCCTGGCGATGATTTCCACCTTCGTTTTTGGCTCTATCCCCCCTGGTGCGCTGACATATTCCTGTAACTGCCCCGGCTGGATTGTCTCCAGTCGAACCGTAGTCTGGATTTGCTTCGGAGATTTTTTATGCATCAGCTGGCAGGAAACGAATAACACGATAATAATAGTGACTGTCCACCAGATGATTTTTTTGCCTCTTTTGGTCACAAATCACCCTTTCCGTTTAGTCAATCTTTCTTTCAAAAAATCAAAGATCAATCTCATTAGGCCGCAATTGTAATATTTATGTCAATACAGTGGATCACGAAAAACAACACTGCTATCGCTTAAAGAATGCAAAAATTCTGTATCGGGCAATTTTTAGTTGCAAGTCCTCTTAATTTGAGACGCATTATAACCTCTTCTATCACTAAACTTTTATAGAATTATTACAAAAGTATAGCCGAAACAGAGGCGTTTTTCAGGCATTTTTTTGCATTGTCGCAATACCTTTTTTGAGCGAAAAATGGGGCAATAATAAGAAAAATGAACCACTTTATATTGAGCAATTCAGAAATAATAATCTATATGTTGTGTATTTTTGCGTTTTTCGGTCTATTTTTCGATGTTTCGGGGTAAGCAGGGGGAATCAATTTTATAAAAATTGCCGAAAATACTATTGACAGAAAGTGGAAGTGGGTGGTATTTATAGGTTAAAAGTGGGAATCTTGTGGTACAGAATGGAATACTGGTGGTGTAAATGGCAGGTTTATTACTAACAGGTGAGTTTGAACATACGCTGGATGAAAAGAACCGGCTTTTCATTTCGAACAAGCTCCGCAGTCAGATAGACGTGAGGGAATATGGCTGCGACTTTTATCTGGTCATGGGTCCCAATGGGATTTTATGCCTGTACGCGGAAAAATACTTTCAGCAGCTCGCCCTTACCGGGGCGCCCGGATATACGGCGCCGGATGAGGCGGTGAGTTTTGAACGTCTGACCTTCGGGCGGGCCGTCAGGCTCGAGTTGGACCGGCAGGGGAGATTGCTGCTGCCGGAAAAAATCAAGAAACGAGCCAACCTTGAAAACGCGTTAACTCTGGTTGGGGTACGAGATCATATCGAAATCTGGAATACTGAAGACTGGGAACAGTATATGGTGGACAACATGGACCAGTACCAAACCCAGATTGCTCAGGCGAGACAAACGGTTCTGCAAAAGCAGAGCCGTCAGATAGAATTGTAATTGGAGGGATTATGGCCGAATTATTTTATGACGAATTGAGCCGAGTGCAGGATCACCTGAGTGGGAATTGTCCCGCGGATGAACAGACGCTTTCGGCGGTAGCTGTGCTGGCTGAACGGCTGGAGCAGCTCAGAAAGCAGAGTTCGCTTTTCGCGGCGGTTTCGCTTTCTCCGAAGCTTCAGCGGCTTACGCGACAAACAGCATTTTCCGTCGTCGGCTAAAAAATCGTTTTGAGAATGGATTCCGGACGACAGCGAGAATGTTCGGCGGAGCCTATGGACGGGTCTTCGCCGAACGAGCATATCCCGGTATTGGCCGGGACGTTAACCGAACACATCCATTTGCCCACGGACGGGATTTTTGTGGATGCCACGGCTGGACACGGAGGTCACAGCCGGCTGTTCGGTTCTCAACTGGGCCCTGAGGGGACGCTTATCGGGCTGGATATGGATCAGAGCTGCATCCAAAGGACCCAAACGTATTTAACAGGTCTGACGTGTCGTGTGGTTCTGATACGCGAGAATTTTTCCCGACTGGATGAGGTTCTTTCAAAACTGGGGATAGAGAAAGTTGACGCGATCCTGGCGGATTTGGGCTTTTGTTCGTCGCAGGCGGCTGACCCGAAAAAGGGGATGAGTTTTCAGGTCGATGCGCCGCTGGATATGCGGCTGGACGACCGGCTTTCAATCACTGCGGCGGATATTGTCAACCAGATGAATGAAAAACAGCTTGCGGATTTGATTTTTCGTGGGGGTCAGGAACGGGCCTCGCGTCGAATCGCCCGTTTTATCGTCAACCGAAGAATTCGGCAAAAGATTCTGACGACCGGCCAACTGGCGGCTGTGGTTTGTGAGGCTCTGCGGCAGCCGGCGTTCGCAAGGCGATCGAAGATTCATCCGGCCACACGTACGTTTCAGGCTCTGCGGATTGCGGTAAATGACGAACTGCAAAATCTGAAAAATTTATTGCAAACCGCACCTGCACGATTGAAAAAAGATGGTATAATGGCAATAATCAGTTTTCATAGTCTGGAAGACGGTCTTGTCAAAGACGATTTCAGGACGCGCCGGCAGCAGGGCGTTTATGAGATTTGTACTAAGAAACCGTTGATGGCTGACGCGAAGGAAATGATGGAAAACCCCCGTTCCCGCAGCGCCAAGCTGAGAATAGCCAGAAAATTATAAAACAGGTAATATGCAGAGCAAAAAGGAGTACACGGAAATGACAGCCGATGCCAAGGTGGGCCTGTTGCTGGGGTTGGTGCTTATTGCCATCATTATCCTCGCGATTAACGGGGTGCCGGATTTTATTCCTTCGGCCAAAAATACGCCCGTTGTGGAAACAGCCGTCGCCACGCAGACCGGCGGTGCTCTGGTGATTGAACCGACGGTCGTGGACGTGGCGCGAAATCTTCAGGAAAAACGAACGAGCGTTCGTTATGTGACCCCGCCTGCTGAAGTCATACCGCTGGATGAATTTGCTGCCGGTTCGAGCCAGGCACCTGCGATGCAGACGATTTCCAATGATACGGCTCCGCCTGCAGCGGAAGTGAAAGAAACGGCGCAGCCGGATACGAAAACGGCCGTTGTCGAATCGAAGACGGAGCAGCCTGACGTGCAGAAGACGGAACAGGCTCAGAAGCCCAACCGGCAGGAGGTTGCGGCGGCGCCGAAAACAGTCGCCGTCGCAAATCACGTCGTCGAAGAAGGTGATAGTCTGGCGTACATTGCCAAAAAATATTACGGTACGGATGAAGGCAACAAAAAAACTACCATTCAGATGCTGTATGAAGCCAACAAGAACATCCTTGAATCGCCGGACAAAATTCAGGTGGGCGACCAGTTGGTGATTCCCAAAGTCGCATCCGCTGCGACGGAGCAGGCAGCCCCGGCCAAAAAGGAAAAAGAATCCGCCGTCGGCACGAGTACCTTGCTGGACAAATTCAAAAATGTTTTTATGTCAACCGACAGCAAAAAGGATAACTTGGCGGCCAAAGATGTAACCAAAGAAAAACCAACGGTCAAAGACGTCACCAAAGAAAAACCGGTTGTCAAAAACGGCTCTAAAGATAAAAATGGAAGCCTTGCCATAAGTGACAAAAAGGCGGATAAAACGCAATCCTTCAAAGGTGTGACGATTTATACCGTTCAAAGCGGCGACCATTTGTACAAAATCGCGCAGAAATTTCTGGGCGATGGCGACCGCTATCCCGAACTGATGCGGCTCAACAACGACGTGCTTTCCGGTTCCGACCGTTTGGAAGTGGGAATGAAACTGAAAGTTCCAAAACCATAGGATTTTGCCCGAGATAATAATTTATGACTCTGCCGAGCCGGCCACGCCTGGTATTTATCGCGTTTTTTCTGACCGCCGTCCTGATTTTTACCATTCATATCCGCACCACCAGGAGCCGGGTGTTTAATCAATACTGCAAAGCTGAGGCGCAGCAGAAAATCCTGCGCCAGGAACTGCGGGGCCTGCAGTTGCGTTTTGAATCTCTGATCAGTCCCCGTCGCTTGCTGGAATATGTCCCTGTGTCGGCGGAATCCAAATCGCTGAAAAAGAAAAAATCGCAATGAGAACCAAAATCACCATCGCTTTCCTGTTGACGGGATTACTAGCGTCGTTTGGACTGCTGGGCTGGCGGCTGTATCAGCTTCAGTTTCAGCAGTCGGAATATTTTATGCAAACCAGCCGGCGCCGCCAGAACTCTGTTCTCCCGCTGCATGCGCTGCGCGGAACTATGGTAGATTGCCGCGGCAACGTCTTGGCTGCCAGTAATACCAGCGATGAATTGTTTATTGAACCCCGGCGTTTGCCCGACCCGGAAAAGCTCAAAGAAACGGCGATGAAACTTCAGGATATTGTTCTTCTTCCCGGCCCGGAAATCTGCCGGATGGTTTATGAAAGCGGAAACCCCGGTTATGTCTCCATTCAGACCGGCCTGACGTTCGCTCAGCGGCAGGCGGTGATGAAATTAAACCTGCCCGGCGTGGGAATCCAGAATCAATGGCGACGCTATTATCCAATGGGCAATCTGACCGGCCACGTCGTCGGTTTTATCGGCGCCGCCGACATGGCCCTGGCCGGGCTGGAATTAAAATACAATGAAATACTGCAAGGGCAGGAAGGGCAGAATATGTTTCTGGTGGATGTGTCGCGAAGTCCAATCGCGTACCGTCCCGACCAGTCGCGTCCGGCCGTTGACGGGCAGAGCCTGATACTGACGATTGACTCGGCCATTCAGCAGTTCACGCGGGCTGCGCTCGAAAGCAAAATGAAGGAGTACCAGGCGGAATCGGCGACAGGCATTGTGATGAGTCCCCATACCGGCGCGATTCTGGCGTTGGTATCGCTGCCGGATTTCGACCCGGCCAGGTTCAATACCGAAAAACCGCAGCGCCTGAAAAATCGCATCCTGACAGACCCTTACGAGCCGGGTAGCATTATTAAACCCATCGTCGCGTCTATCGCCCTCGACACCGGCGCTATCGATTACAAGCAGGTCTTTTATTGTGAAGACGGCTATTGGGGCAAATACCGCATCGGCGAATTTGGCAATCATCGCTACGGCAGCTTCACGATACGCGAGATTCTGATTCATTCGAGCAACATCGGCATGGCCAAAGTCGGCCTTGCGATGGGCCAGAAACGCTTATACGAAGGAATGAAATTGTTCGGCTTCGGCCAAAAAACGGGCGTCGATTTGCCGGGCGAAGAGCCGGGCCAGCTTCATCCGATTTCCAAATGGAGCGGCTACACCGTCACTCGCATTCCTTTCGGCCACGAAATTCTGGTTAATTCGATTCAGATTTGCCGGGCCTATTGCATCCTCGCCAACGGCGGCAGTCTTGTCACACCGTACATCGTGCGTGCGGCGGTGGATGCACAGGGCAATATGACGGAGATGCATCGTCCTTCCGGCAATACGGGATTTATTGTTAAGCCGGAGGTGGCGAACTGGATTATACGCAAGGCTTTAGTGGGCGTTGTGGAAGAAGGCACCGGCGACAAGGCCGACCTTGATGAGGTGCAGGTCTGGGGTAAGACCGGCACGGCCAATATCGCGCTGCCGACGGGAGGTTATGACACGTCCAATTATATCGCATCGTTTGTCGGCGGGGCGCCGGATATCGACCCGAAGATTGTGGTGATGGTTTCCATTCGCAAACCCAACCGCGCCTTGAACCTCGGCTATAGCGGCGGCCGTGTTGCTTCGCCCGTGGCCGGCGAAATCATCCAAAAAACACTGCACTACCTCAACGGCGAATTATAAATTTTTTCCCTTGTTGCTGTGTCAAAGGAAACTTGTGAGGAGGTATTTAAATAAAAAAAACCGACATCTGTCGGCCTTTTTTGTTTTGGAATTCTGAATTTCGGTGATTCGGATTTCTGTCCTTGCCGCTATGACAGAATTTTTTGTGTAATCTGTACAATCTGTTAAATTTGTGGCTCCCTGCCTTTTTACCTCTGTGGTTCTCTGTGCCCTCTGTGGCAAAGTCTTATGTCGAAACCGCAAATTCCTTTTTCCGGCTGTTCATTTGTGCCTTCAGCCTGGCAACGATGGAAGAATGCATCTGCGAAACGCGCGACTCCGACAAATCCAGCACCGCTCCGATTTCTTTCATCGTCATTTCTTCATAATAGTACAGAATGATAATCAGCTTTTCCGCGCGGGTTAATCCTTTGGTCAGCAGGTTTTTCAAATCACGCTTCTGCGCTTCGATGACCGGGTTCTGGCTTCGCTGGTCTTCGATAATATCGATTTCACGGACGTCTTTTTCGCCCTCGTTTTCGTTGAATTTATTATTCAGCGATACCAATCCGGTAGCGCAGGCATCCCGCTGAAGCCGGTGAAATTCTTCCATATCGATATTCAGTTTATTGGCGACTTCCCGTTCCGTGGGAATCCGGCCCAACTGGGCTTCGAGCGATTGCATGGCCCTTTCAAGGCGATGTGCCCGGGCGCGCACTAAGCGCGGCACCCAGTCCATATTCCGCAGTTCGTCGAGAATACTGCCGCGGATTCGCGGCGTGCAGTACGTTTCAAATTTCACGCCGCGGTTGGGGTCGAAGGCTTCGATAGCGTCTTTGAGGCCAAAAATTCCCGAACTGACTAAATCGTCCAACTCCACCTTGTCCGGCAGTTTGGTGCAAATCCGATCTGCGGTGTACTTGACGATGGGCAGGTAATGTTCCAGCAAAATATTGCGAGATGCTTCACTGTGGCTGGCGAAAAAGTCACGCCATACCTGTTCTATATTTTTTGACCGGGCCCCACGCATAGTATAAGACCTCCATGTCTGTTGTTTGTATTTTTCACTCACCTGTTCACGTCCGATAAGAGCCTGTTTTCAAGTTTCTTTCGGCGGCGGGATTATAGCATCGCCGCCGCAGCGTACTCGTATCGACGTTTCTGTCAGGCAACTTCATTTAAAAGAGCCAATTTACAACTTTTTGGAAAAATCCTGTTGTTTCCGGTTCAGTCCGGCGGATATTGCCCAATCTGGCGCTGATTGTCGCGAAACAATCCGCAATCAATGAGCGGGGGTATGCCAGAACCACCGGTTCCCGCCGGCGAACCGCGCTGCTGACCAATTCATCCCGGCATAAAACTCCGCCGTCATACACCGGCGTATTCAGGAATCGCGCCGCGACCTCAGCGAGTTGCCGATAGGTTTTTCGGCCCTCGCCGATGCTGTCGGCCATATTGACCAGCAAACTGATTCGGCCGGTATAATGTTTGCCTGCCAGCACTTTAATCATCGCATACGCATCGGTCATCGCCGTCGGTTCAGGCGTCGTCACCACCAGCGTATGGTCCGACGCCATGCAAAAACCCACAACAGTAGTGTGAATCCCGGCCCCGGTATCAATCACAATCACGTCCGCCCGATGCCCAAGCCTGTCCAGTTCATCCACCAGCCGCTGACGCTGAAATGGGCTGATGTTGGCCAATTCTTCAATGCCGGAGCCGCCGCAAATCACCTCCACGCCGGTGGAGGTCAGTTGAATAATCTCTTCTATACTTTTTCGCCCGGCTAATACGTGGCTCAGGTTGTATCGGCTGTTGAGATTCATCACCACATCAAGGTTGCCCAATCCAAGATCGGCGTCCATCAGCAAAACACGCTTAAAGGCGCCGGCCAGACAAATCGACAAATTGGCCGCGACGTTGGTTTTGCCGACGCCGCCCTTGCCGCTGGTAATCGCCAGCACCATCGCCCGTTCTGCATGGGCGTCCGTTCTGTGCCGTAAAGCGCTTATTCGGCTGGCATTCATTGCCGCTCCCTCGATATACTCTTGTTGTAAGTCCCGGCTTGGCAGCAAATCATAGCCAGCCATCCTCTATTTTATTGTCAATACCCGTTTGTTTCCCGGGTAATAATACGTAGCTTTTCGAGGCCGATGCCGCTAACACGTTTACAAACCGGTAAAGGCCGTCTCTTTTTGACGTTTTTGCCGCAGTAATTCCCCCGCCAGTCGGTTATGAATCAGGTTTTCGGACAATTTACGAATTTGTCCCTGAATATACCCCTGCAAATTACTTTCCAGCAGGGCCATCGCGTCGTTGTCCGTCACCGCAGAGGCGTCGAAATCCCCCTGACTGTAAAAATGCACGTTTTGCCGGTCTTCCAGAAGCAATCGCTTGTTGCGGATATGTTCGGCCAGCGCATAAGTCAGGGTGTCCGCAAATTCTTGTACCGGCAAATCTTTCGGTACAAAATCGGCGCTCTGACAATCGGACAAATTGTGAGACAGGACTTCTTTGCGCCGTTCGGTAAAATCAATAATCCGGTTCAGCAGATCCGTGATATTGTCGGTTGTAGCGGGGGCCGTTTTTACTTTCATAGTCACCATCCTGGTTTTTTCTGTCAACCTCTATGAGATTTGCAGCATCCGTTCTGTGCGAAACATATCGCGAATCTGGGCGAGGGTCTTTTGGTCTCCCTGAAGTTGCTGAATTCGCCGCAGTTTTTCAAAAACGGACTCATCATAAAGACGATGCCCGCCCTCGGTCCAATCGGACTCTTCAATAAGTCCCATCGTCGTGTAATTGTGAATCGTCTGGCGTGTGAACGGAGTACTGCGAACGATATCTCCAATCCGATACAGCTTGGGAGGCGTTGTAAATTCTCTTTTGTCGTTCTGTCTCATGTAAAGCCAAACTGAACAAGGGTAGTGTACCTGTGTTTCACATTTTACCTTTTGCAAAATGTAAAATATATTTTTAAATTCGTCAACAAAAATATTAAAAAAATATGAGTTTTTTAAAGATTTTTGATTAGGTGGTTTGTTTTAATTGGAATCCCATTCAGGACATAGACTTAGGGTTAAACGGGATAGATAAAACATGGGCCGAAAGAGAACCAGATCGTGATTTTATAGGGTCATCCGGCCATGATAGAATTGCGATGGAACGCCGGACGGATGTGTGGTATAACTGGGGGTACACCCACTTTCGGATTTTTCCCGCCATAGCCTTGGCGACGGCGGGTCGGGTTTCGAATTTCGATTTTACTCAGTATCCGCCCCGACTTCTGAATCCGCGGCCTGTAAGGCCGAATAACTTAGCCCAGCCGGGCTGGGGTAAGAACAATCATCCCGCCTGTCATCCTGAAAGGGCAAAATAACGGCCAATGAGGTTCATTCACAAAACAGTAGCCTGGAGCGCAAGCGAAAGGATTATAATTGCTCAAAAAGGCCCCCATTTTACAATCGTCAATTGACAATCTGCAATTCTATCACCGTTCCGCCAGCACTGGCGACTGCTTCGAAAGCCGGCTTAAATGCTCCTGATGAAACAGGTTATTCTTCTCCATCACATCCGCCAGCAGATTCATCTGGCCCAGCAGCATCTCAATCATCGCCGCATTGGCGTGTGCTGTATCGGCCGTATAGCCCGGCAGCGCCAATAACGCATACCCGCAATGCGTCCGCTCCGTGCCAAGATGCCCGATGGCAATCACGCCGTCTTTGGCCGGGCACATCACTGACTCGAAACCGTCGTCCACCCGCGAACAGAACGGATGCAGAGACGCGATATCGTCAATCATCTCCGCCAGCCGCTGTTCATCGCCGGCACACACCGCCCGCTGGTCATCCAGCAGCACCCAGAACGGCCCAAAGTCCGCCTGTTCCGCCAGCACCGCCCGGCCGATTTGCCCCAGCAGCGTCTGTGAAGAGGATAATATTGATTGATATAAACTGTCCATATCTCTGCCTAAATAATCATACGGCAGGTTCTATCGGCCAAATTGCACTCCGACTTAGCCGAGATGTGGTTTTTTTGTTGGAAAATGGGGACTGGCACAAGCGAGGCGCCAGCCGAGACGTGCCTGTGGGGCTGTTGAAAAAGTTGACTAATTGATCAATTCTTCTCAAGCCGCCTGTTGCACCGATATTTTGCCGGTTCTTATATATTTTTTATATCCAACGGCACTCTGGCGATTCTGGAACTCATTC
>VGXU01000029.1 GCA_016873215.1 Planctomycetota bacterium | reverse complement strand
GAAGATCCGTGTTGTTCTGGAGGGGTTGCGTGGCGAAGTGCCCATCACTGAGTTGTGTCGCAAAGAAGGATTGAACTATGAAGTGGAACCGTATGGTTCCCCGGCAAAAACATCGGAACTTGTAGCGGATGCTGATGTGCCGATGGATGAATTCTGGACCGACTCAAAGGGTGTCGGCGACGGTGTTGCCAGGGCTGCGATTTATGCGGGCAAACCGGTTGTCGCTGCTGAGGCATTTACCGCAAAGCCGTCTTCGCCGGATGCAAAATAGGCGGGCTATCCGGCAGGTTATATCCGGCTGGCTCATATGGCGTATCTGGCCGGTATCAACCAGTTTTATCTGCGTACCTATGCCCAGCGGCCGTCAAGTAGAGGCCCAGTCTCATGATTGAATCTTCAACCGGAAAATAATGGTAAAATTCGTACATAAAATAAACCTGTGACCTAATGAAGTGAACGAACGAATTATGTAATGTGCCGTATTTTGTTGTGTTTAAGTTTATCAATAATGATTTAAATAATCAATGACCTAAGTTTGTAATATTTTATAATAAACATAAGTGCCTTTATATTAGATACATGTGGTGTTTCTGTTTAAGGCGTTTTGTTTTTTGGATCGAATTAGGATGGCTTGCAGTATGACGCAAAAAGACCTGTATTTAGTGTTGTAATCTGCGGACGAAATATGTGATAATGCCATAGTGGAGTGCAGGCGAATATTTACGTCATTGTTTGGCATGCCATGAGCGAGAAGAAGCTTTTAATGCCTTAGCCGTTTGGAGCGAGGATTAAATGAACTCAGAAACAAAAAAAATCAGTAAGAGGGTCAAGAAAACAGCATCTCCCGGGCGTGCAGATGCAGCTCAAGGAATTCAACTCATTTATCGGTCTGCGAAAGTGAAGACATCCCGTCAGCGTTTGACTGCGGCACTTCAATTTCAGGAAGCGGATCGCATCCCGATCGACCTGGGCGGATTTCAGACGGGCATTCATAAAAAAGCATATGAAAGTCTCTTGCAGTATCTGGAGATAAATGAAGAAATACTCATTATGGACCCGGTCCAGCAGATAGTTAGGCCCAGCGAAGCAATTTTGAAGCGTTTTCATGTTGATACTCGCTATCTATGTGCGAATGGGCCGGATGGCTTTGACGGCAGTATCAAATTAAATAAACGAAATGGTCGGTTATGGCATGATCTGAAAGACGAGTTTGGCGTTATTTGGTCCATGCCGGACGATCAGGGCCTTTATATGGATATCACGCATCATCCGCTTGCCGATGCCACGATTGAATCTTTGGCGGATTATCCCTTTCCAGACGGCAGTGATCCGACACGGTTTAAGGGGTTGCGTGAGAAAGCCAAGAAATTGTATGAAGGGCCTTATGGGGTCTGTACCGGAATTGGCGGCGTTGTGTATGAGTATTGCTGGTATTTACGGGGACTCCAGCGATGGTTTATGGACATGATTGAAAATCCGGCCTTCTGTGAGGCGATGCTGGATTGCACGCTGAAATACTGGTTAGATTTTTATACAGGATTTCTGAATGAAATTGGTGATTTGGTTGATGTTGTGATGATCGGAGATGACCTGGCCGGTCAGTCCGGCCCATTGTTCCGGCCGGAATTTTACAGAACGATTGTCAAGCCGCGGCAAAAGCAACTGGTTCAGCATATCAAGTCGCTCACCGATGCAAAAATCTGGTATCACACCTGTGGAAATTGTCAGGAGTATATTCCTGATCTAATTGATAATGGCGTGGACATATTAAATCCGGTTCAAATCAGCGCGGTGAATATGGATCCACAGCAACTGAAGGACAAGTTTGGCAAGGAAATCGTATTTTGGGGAGGCGGTATTGATTCTCAAAGAATTCTCCCCTTTGCATCGCCACAGGAAGTCAAAGAACATGTGCGTAAAAACATAGAAATTTTTAAGACCCATGGCGGTTATGTATTTAATAATGTCCATAATATTCAGGCGGGTGTTCCGGCTGAGAATATCGTGGCTCTGTATGATGCGGCCTATGAATATGGTTCATGCCGGTTTAACTATTCATAAACGTTCACTGGAAAGACATTAGGGAGATAGTATGAAGAAAAAAGGTTTTACACTAATCGAATTATTAGTCGTGATTGCGATTATTGCGTTGCTGCTGAGTATTGTAATGCCTTCTCTAAGAATGGCCAAAAACCATGCCAGAAGGATCACCTGCTCAAGCAACCTGAAAAGCCTGTCCATGGCAGCACGTTTCTTTGCCGACGATACTGATGGATACACTCCCTGTTCGAGCAATGTATGGACAGTCAACAGTGTTGCTCGCGCCGGTTGGTGCGGTGTTACTGGTACCGCGACATCGGTATTTCCAGGGAATCAACAAATAGAAGGGACCGGGAGCGCCCATACAGGCCTTCGAAACGGACAGCTTTGGCCCTACATACAAACCCCCAATGCATGGGGTTGTCCGGCCGATCCCTTAAAAGAGTCTTTAAGAAGCTACGGCATGTCCGCCCAGTTTTGGGGCAAAGCTACCGTTGATGCCAGTAATAAATTTTCACGTGATGGCGATAGGGTTTATTGCGATCCAGCAACAGCAGGAAAAGTGATCAATAAAATAAGCAAACTTAAAAATACCGGTCAGCGGTTTTTGTTTGTGGACAATGCCGGATATAACTATGACGCCTATGCGGCTCTCTGGTACAGCCAACCCAAATGGTGGAATCTCCCTAACGTCTTTCACAGCGGCTCTTCAGTGAACGGTTTTGCCGACGGCCATGTAGAGGGCTACAAGTTTGACGCCGATACCGTCAGGGTGGTAAAGGAAGAAATTGAAAAAATCATGTCGATCGGAGGCAGTTATAAAATGCCTCAGGATTTAGACTATACTAAGAACGAGGACTTGAAATATTATCAAATGGCCACGTGGGGCTCTATCCCCTGGTAGGATAATGCATGTTTTGGCACAGAACGCAGGTTGTTCGCTTTCCGTGAATGGTAAACCTTTGAAAATGACGCAAAATCACACATCCGTAATACCGAATCTTGTCAAAAAAAAACGAAAACAGAGCGGTCTTTTAGTGTATTATAAGCTCATATCATGAAATAACTTACAAGTCCCCTTTTCTGTCTTCATCGTGGCTTAGCGGTGCGGAACAAACAGAGAGACTGACGCATTATAAGTCAAAGAGTGCTTGCTTTGCCATCTGCCATTTGCGATCATTATGCTATGTTTCCATAAACACTACTTTGGAGCATTAATCAGGGAATGATGTAGAGAGGCAGCAGGCCTGGAATTTCTTTAATGGGAAATGAAGAGGGAGCGGGCAAAAAGAGTGTCTGACCTGCTCTGTAGAAAAGCTGAACATGTGCCGCCCCTTCGGGGCTCAAAAAAAGGGAAGGAAGCCATTCTTTCCGGGGGTTTCCACCCCCGGCTATTTTATTTGACCCCTTCGGGGTTCCAAAACACAGGTTTTCTACAGAGCATGTCTGACCCCGTTTCATTTCGTTTCATTTTTTCGAGAAATTTTATCTTACTTTTGGCAACGAACTCCGCAGCGACAATCGGTGGTTATTCTGGCTGGCCATCTCCGGCCATCGTATCCCGGAGTCGTTTCTCTTTCTCCGGATTCCAGTAGCCGCAGTCCAACTGCAGAAATACCGAAGTATAGGGGATAGTCAGGTCTGTTTTGAGCAGCAGGATATTGAACATTTTGGCGTCCTTATCCAGTTGGCCGATGATATCTTCATGGAGCATCGCTTTGACTTGTTTACCCTTCAGAGCAGCCTTGAGCTTGCTGCGATATTCCGTTACCCCGGGGGCGTCTGCCTCCGTGACACGGTCCAGTTCGGCATCCACCATAACCATGGCCTGCACATGCGGGGCATCGGCAATGGCATCCAAAACAATATCCAGCACCTCAAGCTGTCCTTTGCCAGTGGCAATGGTTTCAATGCCTGTTGCACTCTGTTTGGGATAGGCTGAATCCACAATTGCAATCCAGTTGCGATGCCCATATTCCGGCAGTACCGATTTCAAGCGGTTTTTCCAGGCATTACCACCGCATCCGCATAAGTTCACACCGATCCATAAAAAAACGACGATTTCAACCTGTCTTTTAATATTCAACATTTTAACTCTTCCGAAATTCTACCACCCAATCTTGATTTGAATCTCCTGACCGGTCTGGCACTTTATCGGCCGAGCCGGTGAAATGATAATACGACTTTCAGACATACGATAGGAAATCTCGACTGTCTGTCCTCCAACCGCAACCTGTACTTGTTGAGCCGTTTTACCGACCGGAAGATCAAAAGCCATTTCTTTTGCGGTCAATACTCCCCAATGCAGGCAGATGCATTCTGTCTGGTTACTGTCCTGGCGGGTTTGCGTAAAGGCTCCCCACCCTTCTGCGGCGATAAATGCGGCCTTGAAGTTCTCCGGCGACAAACGCGGAGAAAAGGCAATATATCCTTTGGGACCATGATATTCAAAGCCGCATATCGATATAAACACCCCGTAGCTTGCCATGGCTCTGGAATAATGATCAGAGCATTCGATCTCATTATAGGGATTGCGAAGTTTTGCGTCGTAACGGTCATGAATAGCCCGCGCAACCGCCAGTCCTTCTTTGAGCATCCCTTCATAAACCATGTGCGATGCAACCTGCCACTCGAAGCCACTCATGCACTCATTGAAATACCTGTATTGCCAGTGTTTTTCAAAATTCGGATTTTGACCGCCTTTGGGCCAGGTGCACATCAGCAGACCCGCATCCCCGGCCATGGCATACCAGCGGCCTTGTTTGAATCGATCTCGAAAAGGTCCTACATCGGGCACAAAGTTATACTTCCACAATGACCTTAGGGCAGTTAACTGCTTGTCTTTGTCAAAGATCCTGCCCAACGCAACCTGGTGAGCCCAGCTTTGACCAAACACCTGGTCAATGTAGCAGCCCGACCCGACACCAATATCATTCTTATGGGCGGGATCCTCAACCTGGATAAAGTACTCTCCATTGTAAAGCTCTTCGATGGTCGCAGCCCCCCGGCGTGCAATTTTTTCACACTCGGCCGCAAATTCCATATCGCCCATCTCGGTCGCCATGGTCTGCCCGGCCTTCAGGGCGGCGATATACAACGATTGTAAAAAGGAAACTTTTCCGTACCACGCCGCGTCAAGCGTATTGGGCTGGGCGCCTTCTATCAGGCCGTCGTCGTTGGCGTCACAATGAATGAGGTATTGAATCGCCTTTTTCACCTTCGGCCATATACGACGCAAAAATACATCATCGGACGACATCTGATGGTCACGATAAGCGCCCAGGATACGGCCGCATTGTCCATCGTGGGCCGGTTCGTTGGAACCGCTCAATCCGGTTCTCATCCCGATACCTCCATCCGTATGCTGGCCGATTCCAAAGTTGACGCTTTCACGTTCAATGCGTTCGATCTCCGGAAATATCCTGCCCGGAGCCTGCGCGTAATGCCACACATGGGTACAGGTTCCCTCACAGCATCCAATCCCCTCCCATGCCCAGAAGCGTCCATCCTTAAATCGATAACATGTTGTGGTTGCAAGCGTAGAGGTATTGGCCATCGTTCTGTCCAGCAGCCAGTAAGGAAGCGTTGAATCATACCAGGTGTTCACCCATTTTTCGGTCTGGGCCGTAAGCCGGTTAAAGTTTTCGGCAATGTATTGTATCACATCAAGCGACGTTGAGAACTGCGCCGCATAGAAGCGACCCACCATTTTACCACCAACGCCGCGGCCGTAATAATTGGGAAAGTTCCACGCCACGGCAAAAGTAACCGTTTGGGATTGCCCGGATTTAAGCTGCAGCATGGTCCCGATTGTCCCGACAAGTTTATCCTCCAATTTTCCGGTCACTCGTTTGGCGGTTTTATCCGCGGACTCTGCGGCAAGAATAAAATCCCCCTGTCGGCTGCCGAACAACCCCAGTGACATGGTCCCATAGTCTCGCTGCTGGTCCAGCTTGCAGCCGTGGATTGCCTGGTCTGCAAACAGGATATGATCAACCCCGATATTGCCCCAGCCTCCGGCAGACTTGTCCATGATTTGCAGCCTTGCGGTCCGTCCCTCGAAACGTCTGACGTCAAATTTCCTGGAAGTCATTCGATTGTTATTTGACCCGGTTATCGAGGCAATGACTTTGTCATCCAGAAGCAGATTGATGCATGTTTCACCTTCATGGGCGCCTCCGCCCACAAGAAAAACGATATAGTTTCGCTCAATTTTAAACGGACGGCTGGTCAGAATTCCCGTGCAGGCGTCTCTTGCAGAAACATCCTGACCGGCCGCTGAGGCATGTGAATTCACAACACGCTTGCCCTCACCTGCCACATTGCCCTGATATTCCGGAATATCCTTCATCGGGATTGGAGCAGCGCCAAAGGCGTTTCCTTCAACCGTCCAGCCCTCATAGGATTCTTTTTCAAAATCTTCAAATACGATATCAGGCCTTGCTCGCTGCTGCGGCTCTTCGAGCGGTTCTGCGCCGCAGTGGATTGCCGAAAATCCTGGTTTACTGACAGCACGGTTGACAAGCCGGCCGGTCGTCTTTTCACGTGTTTCGATACAAACGGGATTCTGAAGCCTCCCATACAGCTCAACTTCAATCGTTTCCTTCGACGTGTTGGTAATTGTATACTGCATCAGCGTTGCCGGCAGTGATGAATCGGCGGCGTTAAGCGGAATAAAGGGCGAATAAGCCTTTAGAACAGCCTTAAGCGGCAGGCGAGAACTTTCATACTCCACGGTCCCCTGCGGATATTGGCCATTGAATGTTACCCTCTCAAACCCATCGCTCGTTAATGGGATGTCCTGTACCGAACCGTCCAGCTTGCATTTCAAACCAAATCCCTGTTCAAACGGATTCGTTATCGGAGCCGGCTCGACAAACCTGGAGCCGTCCCGCGGACCGACTTTTTGTCCTTTATAGGTTACGGTTTTCGGAACGATGCCCTCCTGGTCACGGTTAAAGATATCCCACAGCCAGAGTCGGCCGTCACCGCTAAGATAGACCGTTCCGGCAAACAATCCGCCGGCCGGCATACCGATGTGTCCCAATGCCTGGCGGCTGCTGTAAACCTGCTTTTGTCCCCTGCTGTAGAGAGAAGCAATCCACTCCGGGCTGAGCTTCTTATCCTCGGGAATGATCCGCAAGTAATCGTTACCTTCAAACGGGCCGGCCATAACAGCCAGAGTGCCTGAGTGAGATGCGAATGCTGCGCCCGCAGCAGCGATCTTAACAAAATCACGCCGGGTAAGTCTGCCGGGGTCATTTGCGACACAGGAACAGTTGCAGGAGCATTTATTCTTGGATACCTCTTTTTCCATAGCCTGGCTGGTTAGAGGACAATTGAAATATCGGGTATATTTAACACCATTTCAGTATTGTAAGCACCCCTGCCCCACGATTCAATGCATCTGGTTTTCAACTTATAAATCGATTTTTTATTATATATACTCTTTACGATTGATATTTTCCGTGTTCAAGACTGGTGCCATGCTTGTCTCGGACAAGCATATTCGACTCCCATCATGCCCACGCAAACCAACCTGGGCATGGCGCCCGACGGTTGTTTTATCCGTTGTGAAACGGAAAATTTCAATTGGGATTAATATAATAAAGATAGGGAATTGTCAATATAATACTTTCCACATTTTGGAATGGGAAGGGAACATCTTATCCGTATCAGGGGGATACGATGTTCCCTTCCCATTCCATTTTTATTGTGAAATTCGGTTGACAATTTTGCCGATAGTGAGTATAGTAGTTCACAGTTTTATGGTTCTGCCGGGTTAAAAGACTTGGCGGGATACCTGAGACACAAAAACTAATTGTGGTTACGGCACTGCGGTCGGGCAAAAAAGGCCGGCCTGACGGGTCAAAAACTTGGGGTTTTTGGCCGGTCGGTCGGTAAGGCCCATCGAAATCGCAGCCGTCGGAATGACGAATATGTTTATCAGGAGTGACAGAAATGCAATTTCCTACCGCTTGCGGCGGCCGGCCCGTCGCACCCCCGTTGCCGACATTGCCCGGCTCGCAGTCTATCGTCAACATCCTTCTGGAACACGGCGTCGATACGGTTTTTGGTTATCTCGGCGCGGCAGTGCTGCCGCTGTTCGACCGATTCCGGGACCTGTCGTGGACCTCATCCTTAGATATGATAAGCCCTTCACAGGAGATAATAATGAGTAAGAACAAGGTAAAAAATGAGCAAACCTGCAAGCCCGGCAGTCAGATTGTTGTCGATATATTGCAGGAAGAGAATGTCGAAGTGCTATTCGGCTATTTGGGCGGCGTGGTGCTGCCGCTGTTCGACAAGCTTTACGATGCGCCGATTAAATTTATCATCCCGCGTCACGAGCAGGGCGGCTGCCACATGGCCGACGCTTATGCCCGCGCGACCGGCAAGGTCGGCGTTGTCATTGCGACTTCCGGGCCGGGGGCGACGAACTTAGTGACCGGCATCGCCAACGCGATGATGGATTCGGTGCCGATGGTGGCTATCACAGGGCAGGTGCGCACGGAGCTGATCGGCAATGACTCCTTCCAGGAGGCCGACACGACCGGCATCACCCGTCCGATTACCAAGCACAATATGATTATAAAAAATCCTCTGGAGCTTCCGCAGGCATTGCGTGAGGCGTTTTATATTGCGCGGACCGGTCGGCCCGGCCCGGTGCTGATTGATTTGCCGGTGGATATGCAGCTTGCGCAGATTCCTGTTTCGTCGCCGACGCCGATAGAGCTGCCCGGCTTTCGCAATCGGACGCGCGGGCACGCGAGACAGATTTCAATGGCGGCGCAGGCGATTAATGAAGCCGAGCGTCCCGTGCTGTACGTCGGCGGGGGCATCATTATTTCCAATGCCTCGGAAGAACTGCGGACGTTTGCGCAGAAGGCCAACATCCCGGTGACGATGACGCTGCTGGGTCTTGGGGCGTATGACCAGAACCGGCCGGAGTCGCTGGATATGCTGGGGATGCACGGGACGGCGTACGCCAATTATGCGGTGCAGAATTGCGATTTGCTGATTGCCGTTGGGTCCCGCTTTGATGACCGCGTGACGGGTAAAGTCAAGACGTTCGCGCCGCACGCGAAGATTATTCACGTGGATTTAGACCCGTCGAGTATTTCCAAGAATGTGGCTGTGGATATTCCGGTGGTTGGCGACGCCAAAGAAGTATTGGCGGCGATGACCGAGGAAGTCGAACATCGTCCGCGTGATACGTGGTTCAAGCAGATTGCTGAGTGGAAGGCAAAATATCCGCTGCGTTATGACCGTGATGCCAGGACGCTCAAGCCGCAGTATGTGATTGAGGAGGTCTGGCGGCAGACGAAGGGTGAGGCGACGATAGTGACCGGCGTTGGTCAGCACCAGATGTGGACGGCGCAGTTTTATAAATTCAGCCGGGCGCGGCAATTTATTACTTCCGGCGGCTTAGGCACGATGGGTTTCGGATTGCCTGCGGCTATCGGTGCGCAAATTGCCCGGCCCGGCGAAACGGTTATCGACATCGACGGCGACAGCAGTTTCAATATGACATTGACGGAGCTGTCCACGGCGGTGCAGTACAATCTGCCGATAAAAGTCTGCATTCTCAACAACGGTTATATGGGCATGGTTCGCCAGTGGCAGGAATTGTTTTACGGCAAGCGGTATTCGTGCAGCTCTCTGCAGAATCCCGATTTTGCCAACCTGGCCCGTGCGTTCGGCGCGGTCGGCTATACGGTGGACAAAAAAGAAGACGCCGCCGGGGTGATTGAGAAGATGCTCAGGGAAACGCGGCCGTGCGTGGTGGATTTCCACGTGGACCGCGAGGAAAATGTCTGGCCGATGGTGCCGGCGGGCAAGGCGCTGCACGAAATGGACGGCCTGAATTTGTTTGAAATAGCATAGAAAATTCAAAAGTTAAAAGTAAAAAGTCAAAATTACGGAACGCCTTCGGCGTGACTGTTTTTGATTTTCAGGAGTGAACTATGAAACATATTATCAGTGCGTTGGTGCAGAATAAGCCGGGCGTTCTGGCTCACGTGGCGGGGATGTTCGCGGCCCGGGCTTTTAATATTAATTCGCTGGCGGTGGGTGAAACCGAAGACCCGTCGCTGTCGCGGATGACGATTGTGGTCGTCGGCGACGACAGAACCGTCGAGCAGGTGCGCAAGCAGTTGGCGAAAATCGTGACGATTGTCAAGGTGCAGGATTTTGCGGGGCAGGATGTGGTGGCCCGCGACCTGATGCTTATCAGTGTAGCATGTTCTCCGGAGAAGCGGCCGGAAATCCTGGCGTTGATTGAGATGTTCACGGCCAAGGTGGTCGATATCGGCCCGAAGTACGTGACGGTGGAAGTCGCGGGGCCGGAAAGCAAAATAGAAGCTTTTATCGAGGCCTGCCGACCTTACGGAATCAAAAATATGGTGCGTACCGGCACTATCGCGATGGCCCGACAAAGTCGCACCGCCGGACAACAAGATAAAGACGCCGAGTAAAATGGACGACAGGCGTATAGCCGATAATAGAAAAGAGGATTTTCGACGTGAATCGAAAATCCCCTTTTTTCTTTTTAAGCGGCTGTTTGTTACAGTGCGAAACCGCTGATATCAATGCCCTGGGCCTTGAGGACATTCACATAAACCGCCATGCGATCTTTCAGGGACGCCAGAGTGCTTGTCAGCGTCTGAATGTCTTTGGTCAGCGACTGGGCTTCGGCGCCGAGTTTTTCAGCCATAGGAATCTTGCTCAGCAGATCCGTCTTGGTTTCCATACTTTTTTTCGTCGAAAGAAACTGCGCCTTGTATTTTTCGGCTGTGGTCTTCAAAGCATCCACGGTCATTTGCTTGGCCTGTTCTTTGAGCTTGTCAATCGGGCTGGTCAGATCAACTTCTGCCGCTGCCGTTATCAGGGCCTGTTTGACTTCTTCTGCGGCAGGCTTTGCGGTTTCCATTGTTTTGGCGGCAGTTTCCTGTACCGCTTTTTGTGTTTCTGCGGCAGCCGACTGGGCGGACTGTTCGGTTACGGGCTGGTCGGTCGGCGCAGATTTCTTACATCCTACGAAACCAACGGCCATTACGACAACCAGTATTGCGCAAATCTTTCTCATACGTATTCTCCTTTCAAATGAGATATTGTTGGTTCATTGTACCCCCGGAATGTAATTGTTGGCAATAACAAAGTTTATCTTTTTAAGGGGCTGTTTCTGCAAGATGAAATTATTTTACATACTCCACGGGGTCTTCGAGGCCGGCCTGGGCGAAGCCTTTGAGGCGCAATCGGCAGGAGTCGCATCGGCCGCAGGCCCGGCCCTGCGGGTCGGGGTCATAGCAGCTATGGGTCAGTGAATAATCCAGCCCCAGCCGGGTGCCGGTTTGAATAATCTGTGCCTTGGTCATCCGGATGATGGGGGTGTGGATTTTGTATTTTCCTTTTCCTTCGACGGCGGCGGCGGTGGCCAGATTTGCCATTTTTTCAAAGGCTTCGATATATTCCGGCCGGCAATCCGGATAGCCGCTGTAATCCATGGCATTAACGCCGATGAAGATGTCAAAGGCGCCCAAAACTTCCGCCCAGGCAAGGGCGTAGGATAAAAAGACCGTGTTTCTGGCCGGGACGTAAGTAATTGGTATTCCGTCAGTTAAATCGGGGCGTTCTTTGGGTACATCCAGGCCGGCATCGGTCAGGGCTGAGCCGCCAAAGGAGGCTAAATCCATATCGATAATCCGATGCTCTTTGACCCTTAAGGCCGTAGCGACGCGGCAGGCACTGTGGATTTCCACACGATGTCGCTGTCCGTAGCGGAAGGTCATCGCGTGGCACTCAAAGCCCTCGTTTTGAGCGATGGCCAGTGTGGTGGCCGAATCGAGGCCTCCGCTGAGCAGAATAACCGCCTTTTTTGCCGTAATTTGGGACATTTTTCCAATAGCAATCACATTAGAAAATGTTTTGATACCATTTTTTTTGTTGTAATTCCATAAAAATAAAAAGGCAGGGATGTTTCAGGTCCCTGCCCTGTTGTCAATCGGATGAAATTACAGTTTATTTTCTACATATCCACAATCCCGTCCCAATTAAAATCCGCCGGGCTGGACGGTATCCCAAAACTGCCTGTAACACCTATCGAGAAAATGGCATCGTAAATCTCTTATTTTGTCTCAAACAAACCCATTTTCGCAAACTCCTTCCGCAATTGCCGCGAACGGTACCCCGGCCCATACACATACCTCTTATCCAGTCCCATATTGATCCTATACCCATTCCGATTATTCCCATCCAGAAAAATCACCTGATATTCTTCACTCCCCTCCACCGGCAGATTATTGACACACTCTGCCTTCCGAAATTCGGCAAACACCGTAATCATCGGACCGGGGTAACGAAGAACCCTGTCAACCTGAATGTCGCGCCCGACAATCCAGCGTGCCTTATGAAGTTCGCCAAGCAGTACCAACGCATGATTCGGGTCGGGGTCAGCGCTCCGCCGGATCAGAATGCCTTGACAGCTCAATCTCACTTTTGAAAAAGCATCTAACGTCATCTCCACAAGCTCAAACGGCCTTGATTCAAGATTTTTTTGTTGTTGTTCCAAATATTCTTGCATTTGTTGCTGTACCGCTTTATTCCTGTCAATCATTTCCTGAGTAATAAATTCGTTAGGGAGACCATAGGCATAGTTTCCCATTTCGGATTCTTCTTTCTTTTGCAGGAGCTTACCCAGTACCAGACTCTTGCCGCGCGGCCCGATAAATACACCGTCTTCATCAATATCAAAATCGAATACCGCTACACGCGAAACATATTTTTCGCCTTTGTAATAAAATAAACACAACCTATTACGAGTTCCCAGCACCAGCGGCAGTTCAGGTATCGGCCCCGGCATTTCAGGGGATTGCAGCCGCTCAACAATTTCTTTGATTTCCTTTGCCTGACAAAACCCTTTGTAAGATACTGAGGACCATCCTCTATACCAAATAATACTTACCGGAAGCCCGTCTTCTGCCAGATGAAAATTTTGGCCATTCCATACCTCAACTGGCATAGAGATTCTCTCCTGTTTTTTCTGACAGGAAGAACACACCAGCATCATCAAAACCAATAGCGCATAAAAAATCATCTTTTTCATTATTAATCCTCGCTAATTGCTATTGCTTAATCTATTTCCACTTCCATTACCATAAACACGAATACTGTCATCGTTGTATGGAACTCCAATATCCATTTGCATATTGAAACCCCACAATGCAAGGACTGTCTCAGCTTCTGTTAAATCATCATACTCCGTTGTTGCATGCAACGCATGATATACCGTATTACCCTCTCCCATCTTTTCCCAAAATCGTTTAATGCCGGGATCGATTTTCGTTTTGTATTTTTCAAAATTTCGGGGAGAAAAAATTTCTCTGGATCCACTCTGAGTCGTGGTAATCTTGTAATACCATCCTATATATATCTGATTGTTGTTGCCGCTGTTGCCGATTCCAAATGTTTGTGCCATATCCGGCTGTACATCGAACGTATCAAACGCCGCTGATCTGCAGCAATCCACAAAGACAATCCATTTGTTTACCGTATCATGCATTCCGATACTCCATAAACTGAAACCTCTATGGTCCCAATCATCGGGCAAAGGTTCCTGCTGAGGATTGAAATAGGAAAATGCCCTACTCTTTCCATCAAGGTTCCACCAATGCTTACCCGGTTTCCAGCAGGTCATACAGGTTCGCGGTACACCTCCTATATCTTGTTTTTCCTCTTCCTCTGTTCGGCCCACATGACTGTTGCCATCGCCGCACCAATACACATAACGCACCGTGGGACGCTGTAAAAGATAGGTCAGATTTACAGGCGTCACATCCGTATAATACAATACTACCCAATTTACATTGCGAGCATTGCATGCCTGTGCACAAGCTTTAATTGACAGTTCCCTATATTCGAATACATCTTCGTCAGGCGCAATAATTACCATTTGCACGGTCTGGTTGTCGTAATCTTCTTTCCTGAATTCCTTCACTATATCTTTTTCCACAGAGGAAAGACTCTCACCGGCGGCTAAAACACCGAAACCTTCGTATGAATAATCGCTTCCTTCCAATCTAAGTGTACATATTTGATTTGAGTTGAATATTTCCGGCGAAATCCCCAGGGTTACAGGACCCCAGGGCACATTCACATCATAAATCGTCTGATCGTAGAGATTCCTGATTTGAACGTTCAACTCATCTCCAAGGTTGAATCCGCGAATGTTGTACGGCTCGTTCGGCTCAAACGTATCCGGAATGTCAGCAAAATACAATCCTATCGAGTTTGGATCAGAAATAATTTTTTCGGTGATTTCCAATCCATTGCCGATATTGCGAACTATTTTTACCCGATGGTTGCCCGGCCCATACCGCATTAAATCCACGTCAAATGCCGTCGAATCCAATTCCCCGCTTATCCATTGACCAATCGGCTCATCATCCAAAAACGCCGATATTTTCCAAGCCGGCTCAGGAGTTCCAACGGCAACAGTAATTTTAGACGCCGTTTGTTCAATGACAATATTCGGATCAAACGCCGATTGTTTCCCCCAGTCCGCCATGAAAGCGTCCATGTCGCGCTGGTCGATGATACCTGTGCCGCTTAGCCCATTAGGATCGTTGGGGTCTGTGCCTGTGTGCAGATTGCACAAACTGCAAATACGATATTCGTCAAAAACCTTCGTCAGCCAGTTTTGCGCCAACACTTCCAAATCCGCCAAATTCACCCGCCGGTCAAAATCAAAATCCGACCGCTCGCAATTCGGGTCGTTATTGCCGCTCTCGTTGGGATCGAAAGAATACCCGTAATCGGCGGCAAACACCCCAAAATCCGGCCAATCAACCCGCCCGTCATAATCGGTATCGATTCGCACAATATTTGGGTCTGCAATCGCGCCCATGCAATCGTTCATAAGCTGCAAATCCAACTCATCCACAACCCCGTCCCAATTGAAATCCGCCGGACTCGACGGTATCCCGAAACTCCCCGAAACACCTATCGGAAAATGACAACCGATATCCATTTGCCCGATATCCGGCCAATCATAATAAACCCCTGTACCGTCGCTTGCCATCCCCTCACCGGCGTTCATTAAATGTGATTCGGGGTTGACATACAGGCGGCCTTCTATCAAGTAAAACGGATCATAAGAAATCCCAAAACAGCCGATATAGGGCAGATCGACATTGGTATTGTAATAGGGATTGGCCGCAAAGGCCGAATACCTCACATCAAGTTCCGCCTGGCCTTCCGTCTTATACAATCCATAGAAATTATTTAACGACAACACGTTGTTGACAAAGCTGATTCGCGGCACAAAGGGCGCCATCACATTCGGGTCAGGCAGGTTCGGGTCGATATAGGTCCCTCGAACATACAGTCCCACATCAGCAGTATCCATCACCGTCCGTTCTATCGAGATTTCAGAGTACGGAAACGCTTCGCCGTCAAGATGCACATAAACAGCAGCGGATGCAAAAGCTGAAATGTTCTCATCCTCGAACAGCGTTCCATTCAGATATGCATTAAAATGGGCCAAAATATATTCACCCATCCAGTTCCATATCGAACCATTAGACCAAAATTGGCAATCGATAATCGCAGCCGGTGCGTACAAGTGAACGCCGTCATAACAGCCATAGGTAATGACATTCTGTATCGGGTTTGTCAAGGCTTCATCTGCCACAATCCCAATTCGGCAGTGAGTAACGATGGTGTTATAAATATGTGTGCAGGGATTTGCACCTCGACGAATATAAATGCCAATATTATTATGCGTGAAAATAAAATTTGGATCCTCAGGCAGTATTTCCACCTGCGGCAGAACATCCGGAAAGTTGGGGTCTGAAATATTCACAGCCTTTCCCATATCCAGAAGCCCCCCAGGCATCACTTCGATAATGTTATGATTGGGATCGTATGGCACTATCAGTTTCGCCCCGGCCGGAATAACCACATGCCCCTGGATCTCCAAAGGCAAAGTAGTGATTCTATAGGTTTTACTCTCTAAAATACGGGAGCCGAGAGGATTGGAAAGTTCCTCAATGGATTCCATGGATTGAAGAGATGTTATCGCCTGTACTTGCTGTAATTCCTGCCCCTCTTCCACGGTATTGACGACCGTCTCCATTGAGACGACAGATTGAGGAGTCGTATTAGACTCATTGGAAATAACGGAAACAGTTTCGTCAGGGGGTGTCGAATTCGGGTCCAGCGCATAACGCAGCATTTTGAAAATCTGCCAGGCTATAAGGTCTCTTGGATTTTCAGATGTTTCGAGAGCAATTATCTCGTTGGGGTCATTAGGAATTAAAGAAACATCATTATCATAAACGACAACAAGAATATTAAACCAGGCTGAGATGGATTCTTTTTGTTGTTCGGAAAGGCTGGCATTCGGGTCGGAAATGGTAATTGCCCCGGTTGCGCTTACAGAAACAAACACAAGACATGCAATCAAAATAGCCTTCATAAACCGCTCCCTTCAAAATAAGATCACCGTTTCTTATTCAAACCTCCTTTACAAGCCGACCCCGTAAAAAAGGCACTGCAAAACTATGTGCAACCGGGCCCTGCAAGGCCTACGAGAGAACACGCAGGCAGCGCCCCAGTGTGGGGCACTGATCTCATGCGATTCTATCGTTATAAAACTTGCCGGTTTCAGTGAGAACGCTACAAGTCCAGTGGACTTTCAGTATTTAATTACAAAACAAGACATTTCTATGCTTCTATTATTGCCCTATTTATTATCATACTACAGAAACCTGATTCGTTTTGTCAATCAGTAAAATTACTGGTTATACATAATTACGGGGTCATTTTTTGGCTGAATCCCTTGCAAAATAAATAAATCCGATTACAATGGGTATATTATCAGTTTGGAAGAAAAAGGGCAATGAAATGAGCGAAAAACCGGCATTGGAATTGTTCGATAACCCCCGGCCGGGGCGGAATTATGTTATTACGATCCGCTGCCCGGAATTTACGAGCGTCTGTCCGAAGACGGGTCAGCCGGACTTCGGCACGATTACGATTGAATACACCCCCGATAAATCCTGCATCGAATTAAAAAGCCTGAAATTATATATGCAGAGCTACCGCAACAAGGGCGTCTTTTATGAACGGCTGGCCAATGAAATTCTGGATGACCTTGTGGAAGCCAGCAAGCCTGTATGGATGAAGATTGTGTCGCAATTTACGCCGCGCGGCGGGATTACCACGGATGTGACGGTTCAATATCGGGCGGAGAAATAAAGGAGTCGTACTATGTCGATCAGTTTTCACTGCGAATGCTGTAAGCAAAAAATCAAGGCTCCCGACAATGCCGGCGGCAAGTGGGGCAATTGCCCGTATTGCAAACATCGCTGTTATATTCCGATGCCGAAATCCGAGGATGAGCCGGAACTGCGTCTGGCCCCGATAGAGGAAAGCGAAGAGAGCAAGATAGGGATGCTGCGGAGTCAGACGCATGTGCTGACCCGGCAGATTCTACATGAGACGGATTTGCCCGCTGAAAGCATCGGCGGCACAGGAGACACCGTGGATGAAAAGACCGTGATAAAAACGTGCATTCTGTATTTGCGGCAGATAGCCGACGGTGAACTGGACGGGGCGGAAAAAACCTTCTCTAAATTAAAAATTTATAAGCGCACCACGCTGCGAATTTTGTCTTCGATGGGCCGGGCCGAGCGTCCGGAACCGGAACTATCGGATATTCCGGATAAAATTCTTCAAAAGCTTATTCGAGCCGCGGAGGCACAACTGTCCTCATAGTTGAACCGGGGCCGTTTGCATGCAGCAAATCCCAGTATGGTATTTGGCTTCTTCTAAAGTCTGATAAGAAAAATACCTTTCCAATAAAGGCTGTCGCAAACGCCAACCTCCATCATCCGTGTTTGAGAAAAATTTTCCCTCCAATTTTATAGAAGTTTTTCATTCCAAAGAAACATTTCTGAATGTTGATTTTTCGACGGTTTTTATGAGACATAAGAATACAGGTATATCGTAAGTTCCGATAAAACATTCACAATTTTCGTTTTATTTGTGGGTATGAAATTTTTGTAAAGTCCCGCCGGAGTTCGTCTTGAAAATTATCGATAAATAAGGAAGAAAGACAGCGGATATTTTAAAAAGGATTTCTTTACTAATAGAAACGTTTCAGGAGATTCGATTTATGGCTACTCAAAATAATCGTAATGGTGTCAGTGGTGTTATTTGTATGGCGTTTTTCATGGGCATATTCTTGCCGGGAGTTATCGTCGCCGCCGGGAGCGAAGTCAAGCCGAGCAATTTGTTTGAAATGTCACTGGAAGAGTTAATGAACATTCCGGTAGTTTCGGCCTCTCGATTACCGACAGAGACCAAGTATCTGTCGGCGGCAACCACGGTGATTACCGAGGAGGATATTCACTACAGCGGCGCCACTACCATACCGGAAATATTGCAGTTTACGCCGGGTGTGGACGTTCGGAGATTAGACCGGAACAGATATATAGTTGGCGTCCGCGGTCTGTTCGGAATGTTTTCCGACCGGACCCTGGTCCTGATTGACGGCCGACCCTCGACAAATCTCGCTTTCGGAACGACACATTGGGAATCCATGCCGGTACTGATGGAGGATATCGCGCGAATTGAAATCGTTCGCGGTCCTGTCGGCGCGGCCTGGGGAGCCAATGCTTTCACCGGCGTCATCAACATCATCACCAAAAAACCGCAGGATACCCCCGGCGGCCTGATTTCCACCACCGTCAATGAATACGGCGACACATACACATCCCTGCGTTACGGCCAGACCCAGGGCAAATGGAGCTGGAAAGCTTCGGCCGGATATGAGGGCATGGAAGATTCCGATGCAGCGGGAGCGGGGAAATATGTTTCCGGATCTCCCGGATTGAATGGCTTTATGGTATTTGGCAACTCAACAGGGTTTAATAATTTTCAGGCGAGAGACTGGGGCCGATTCTGGAAATCGGATTTACAGGCCGAATATCGCGTCAATGACCAGACCCACTGGAGTTTTGGCGCGGCGCATACCTCCGGTCAGCAAGGCGATTATGAACTTCTCGGTGTCTTTCCTCGAAGGGATATGTTGTCCGAATACACAAGGCTCTTTACCCGGATGGATCACCAGATTGATAAAGACACCCGTTTCCATGTCCAGTGGTTTGGAAATTACATGGATTATCACTACAAGGTTTTTTCCGACAGGCTGACCTATCTGCGAAACGACCTTGAAGCACAGCTCACATTCAAACCCGCCGACGACCATACCGCTTCTGTAGGCGGCAATTTTCGATAGGATCAAATCACTCAGCATACCGATTCGTCTCTAAATGTAATTAAGTTTGACAACAATAAATATGACGAATACTGGGCAGGGCTTTTCTTAATCGACCGCTGGGCCGTGACCGACCGACTGACTTTGGAAGGACAGATGCGGGGGGATGATTATAGTGAAACGACTACCGACTGGTCCGGCCGATTCATGGCGCTCTATGCGATGGATGAACAGCAGAATCATATCGTTCGTGCCGGGTTTGCCCGCAGTTTTCGATCTCCTTCGGTTGCTTTGCGAGAGCACAACAGCAGCTATCTGCAGCCGTTTGGTTTTAGTCTGTTTGAAACCGACGTGCCTGAAGGCTATGAGTGGAATAACGAGGGAACTTATTCGCTGGAAGCCGGATATGCCGGACAATTATCAGACAATTTTTCCCTCAATGTCGATACATACTATCAGCGGATGGAAGATTTGGCCGGTGCGCGAAGCTCGACGAACATTTTGGGGGTAACCACATCTACACTACAAAATCTTTGTGGAGCCAATTCCTGGGGCGCTGAGACATCCCTGACCTGGCAGTACAAAGCCGTCAAACTCACCGGCTGGTACGCATATAATGGTTTTGAAACCGACGAATTCGCACCGAAACTACGATCAACATTCCCTTCACAGCATAAAGCCGGATTGTCAGGACGATATATTCTGGATAATGAATGGATATTCAACGCTAACTATGCGTTTCAAAACGGCATCAATGCTTTCGGCACGGTCGTGAAAGACCCGCAGACTCTTCATCGGCTGGATTTGACGCTGTCGCGTAAATTTGCCAAAGGAACGGGTGAATTTATGGTCGGCGTTTCGGACGTGCTGAATAAAACTGCGGATGCAGTTTATGACTCCGGCAATATGACCGGGCTGGAGACGCCGGGGCGGACGTTCTTTACCCGGCTGCAATTTACATTTTAGACGATTGGCCGGCGGCGGATTTATCCAGCAGCTCGGCGGGATGTTCGAGCTGCTTTTTGACAAAGTCGAGGAATTGGGCGGCATCGGCGCCGTTGGCGATACGATGGTCGATAGACAAATTCAGGTTCATCATTTTGCGGATGGAAATTTCTCCCTTACCTGAGGGGATCGGCGACTCGAAAATCCGTCCAACCCCCAGAATGCTGCATTGCCCCGGTATCACAATCGGGATAAACGAATCCACTCCAACCTCACCTAAATCACTGACAGTGATACATCCGTCGGCCAAGTCGTCGGGGGTCAGGGTGTCATTTTTCGCCCGTTGGGTCAGGTCGCGACGGCAAGCGCTGATTTGTTCGAGTGTTTTAGAGCCGACATCCCGCACAACCGGCGCAACAGTTCCACTCTCGGCGGCAATCACCAAACCCATATCTATCGTCGGCGCAAGCATAATGCAGTCCTGCACCAGCCGGCCTGTCATAATCGGGTAATGTTTCATCCCGCGGGGGGGCGCCAAAAAGATAAAATCACCGATGGCGTATTGATTCGCGGCGGTCCTGTTAAGCTGTTCCAGAAGCTCGACCAGATGGGTGACATCGACGCGAATATTCAGATAAAAGCATGGGATGTGCTGCTTTGATGCGAGCATTTTGTCGGCGATAATCCGCTGCCGGCGTGTCAGAGGGATTTTTTTGCCGTTATGAAAATAGGGTTGTGCCGGTTCAACCCATTGAGCATTCGGATGAACGGCGCCGCCGGCGGAAGACAGTTGCGTCGGAGAATTCGACTTCAGTGAAGCGAGAAGTGAATCAAATTCGGCTTGGAGTTTTTTGAGGGAATCCGCCGAGACGGTTTCGTTGGCCGGGGCGATAACAAACAGCGGCGCACGAATCGGCAGCGTCTGCTCGAGGGTGCAGAAAATATGCTTCACTGCGCCGGCGACAGGCGATTCCAGTTCCAGTGTCGCTTTGTCGGTTTCAAGTTCGCAGAGGATTTGTCCTTTATCGACGGACTGGTTGAGTTCGACCAGAAGACGCACAATCGTCGCCTGTGTCATCGCTTTACCCAGTTGCGGCAGTCTGACTTCCTGTGCCATACATTCTCCAAAAAATTTTCGGACAGGGACAGGAAGATAGCTTAAAAGGGCGATTTTTGCAACCCTTTTTCGCATCAGACGAGATATTCGATGAATATCTTAAAAGAAGAGTGGTTGTCCTTGATTTTGTCTTTTGGTCCTATATAATTCTGCCGTTTCAGTGTATCGTTTTCAGGCGAAAGTGGAATTTCTAAGTCGAGAAAGGTTTTGTTATGATAGGAAATGCGATAGTCAGCCAATCCGGCGGGCCGACGGGGGTTATTAACGCGTCCTTGGTGGGCGTCATTGAAGAGGCCCGCAAGTGCAAGCAGATTAAGAAACTCTACGGCGCGATTCATGCTGTTTCCGGAATCAGGAAAGAGCATTTCATCGACCTCAAGAAGCTGTCGGCTAAGACGCTGGCGAAGGTTGCGGTGTCGCCGTCGTCGGCGCTGGGGTCCAGCCGGGATAAACCCGATGAAGCTTACTGTGCCCAGGTGCTGGAGGTCTTCAAGAAGCGCGATATTCGCTATTTCTTTTATATTGGCGGCAATGACAGCGCTAACACGTGCTATATTATCAACGAGATGGCCGATAAGGTCGGCTATGATTTGCGGGCGTTTCACGTTCCCAAGACCGTCGATAATGATTTGCTGGTGACTGACCATTGTCCGGGCTTCGGCACGGCGGCCAAATTCGTGGCTTGTGCCGTGATGGGCGACGACCTTGATAACCGGGCGCTGCCGGGCGTTAAGATTGACGTGGTGATGGGCCGGCACGCGGGCTTTCTGACTGGGGCGGCGGCGCTGGCCAAACAGCGCCAGGACGACGGGCCGCATTTGGTTTATCTGCCCGAACGGCCGATTACGATGGAGAAATTCATCGCGGATATAGATGGGGTATATAAGAGACTGGGCCGCTGCGTCATCGCCGTCAGCGAAGGCATCTGCGACGTAGACCACGTGACGTGGGCGGAGAAATTGGCCGCCAACGCCGAGCGCGATTCACACGGCAATGTGCAGCTTTCCGGCACCGGCGCGCTGGCTGATTTTCTGGCGGGGCAAATCAAAGGCAAACTTGGCATCAAACGCGTTCGGGCGGATACCTTCGGCTACCTGCAGCGGAGTTTTGCGGGTTTGCAGTCCAAAGTCGATGCCAAGGAAGCGCGGATGTGCGGACGCAAGGCGGTAAAATTTGCGATGAAGGAAGACAATGGTTCGGTGGCGATGAAACGCATCGGCAGCGGCAAAAATTACGGCGTGGAGTATTTCCGCACCGAGTTAAAGAATGTCGCCGAAAAGACGAAATCCGTGCCGGACGAATACATCAATGCCGAAGGCAATGGGATGACCAAGGCGTTTATTGAATATGCGATGCCGCTGGTCGGCGGCCTGCCGCAGACCGAATACCTGGGCGGCTGCCCGAAAGTATAAAATCAGGGGAAAAACGGTCAATTTAAAGCCCGATGGACAAGCTCCGCCGGGCTTTTTGTTTTTTTTGTTATCTTGTTATAAATAAATAACTTATGGTTTTTCATGAGGGAGGGTTTCTATTTTTTTCTTGCAATTTACTCATTATGGCCCTATACTTATTGGTCTATATACACTTTTGGTGGGGCAAGTGCTTCCTTGGTCACCCTGAAATCCTCAAGGTGAAATTCGCAGGCTTCTTGAATGGTGTTATGCCGCGGCGTCTGTCTTAACGGACTATGCCGTCGCGGGGACGGTTTTTTTGCCGTCCGGTATCACAGCCTCCAAAAGTGTGTCGCTGTATCAGGATAAAACGAGTACGACTGGAAAGGGAAATCCAATCGCCGCTGGAACTGGCGGCGTTTTTTTATTGAGACAGAAGAAGAAAAATCAGACAGAAATTTGAAAAGTGAGCAGTGAGAAACAATGGAACGAATCAGTAAAATTCGGAATATCGGAATATCGGCGCATATCGACTCGGGCAAAACAACGCTCAGCGAGCGGATTCTGTTTTATGCCGGCCGAATACATCGTATGAACGAAGTCAAGGGAGACGGAGCCGGCGCCACCATGGATTTTATGGAACTGGAGCGTGAACGGGGTATTACAATTACCTCCGCCGCAACCCAGGTTCAGTGGCGAGACAACTGCATCAATTTGATTGACACTCCCGGCCACGTTGACTTTACCGTCGAAGTCGAGCGTTCGCTGCGGGTTCTGGACGGCGCGATTATGGTGCTTTGCTCCGTGGGCGGCGTTCAGAGCCAGTCCTTCACCGTGGACCAGCAGATGAAACGCTATCGCGTGCCGCGCATCGCTTTTATCAACAAGATGGACCGCACCGGAGCCGACGCCGAGCGCGTCCGCAAGAGTATTATCGAGAAGCTTGGCCTTAATGTTGTTCCAATTCAACTGACTATGGGCGAAGGCGAAAAATTCAAGGGCGTCATCGATTTGGTGACAATGGAAGCGGTGACGTTTGAAGGCGACAACGGCGACGATGTGGTTCGCGGGCCGATTCCCGCCGAATACGCGGATACCGCTCAAATCGTCCGCCGCGAGATGCTCGAATCGCTGAGTATGTTTAATGACGAGATGATGGGATTGCTTCTCGAAGACAAGCCGATTGAGCAGGCGATGATTCGCCAGACGATTCGCGAAGCCACCATCAACCGCGAAATTGTGCCGCTGATGATGGGGTCGGCGTTTAAGAACAAGGGCGTTCAATTACTGATGGACGCCGTCTGCGAGTATCTTCCCAGTCCTCTGGATCGCTGCACTTTTGCCCGTAACCACGACAACGACGGTTCGGAAACGCCGCTTGCCAGCGACCCGGATGCTCCTACCGTGGCGATGATATTCAAAATTACCGACGAAACCTACGGTCAGTTGAATTATACCCGCGTCTATCAGGGGCGGATTGCCAAGGGTCAGCATTACCGCAACGCCCGCACCAACAAGATGCAGCGTGTGGGACGCATCGTCCGTATGCACGCCAATGACCGTACGGATATTTCCGACGCCGGGCCGGGCGATATTGTGGCTCTGCTGGGGCTGGATTGTGCCAGCGGCGATACGATTTGCGGCGAAGGCGTCAATTATTCGCTGGAAAGTATTTATGTCGCCGACCCTGTGATTAGTTTGTCGATTACGCCGGCCAGCAACGCCGACCAGGAACGGATGGCCAAGGCACTGAACCGATTTATGAAAGAAGACCCGACGTTCCGCGTCTCGACCGACCCTGAAACGGGGCAGACGATTATCGCGGGGATGGGCGAACTGCATTTGGATGTGTATTGTGAACGGATGCGGCGCGAATACAAGGCCGAGGTTGCCGTCGGCGCTCCCAACGTCAGTTATCGTGAAGCGCCGACCGTAGAGGCGACCTTCAATTACAAGCATAAAAAGCAGACCGGCGGCTCCGGCCAATTCGCCCACGTTGTGGGCCGGCTGATTCCGCTGCCTGTCGATGCAGAAGCGTCTTATGAATTTGAGGATAACATCGTCAGCGGGCGGATTCCGGGCGAATATATTCCCGCCGTCAACAAAGGTTTCCAGGCGGCGATGAAAAAAGGCCCCGTGGCCGGCTATGAAATTGTCGGTTGCAAGATGTGTCTTGACGACGGCTCGTATCACGACGTGGACTCCAGCGAAATGGCGTTCCGTATCGCGGCCAGGGACGCCTTTAATGAGGCGTTCAAGAAATCGCGTCCATGCCTGCTGGAACCGATTATGAAGGTGGAAGTGGAAGCGCCCACGGATTACCAGGGGTCCATCGTCGGCGACCTGAACGCCCGCCGGGGTATGATTATGGGTGTCGAAAATCGCGGGACGATCACCGTTATTATGGCTGAGGTGCCGCTGGCCAATATGTTTGGATATGCCACGATTGTCCGCAGCATGAGCAAGGGTATGGCGACGTTCACTATGGAAATATGCCGGTATGCCCCGGTTCCGATGAAGCTGGCCGAGGAAATCATCATCCGCCGGCGTGAACAGCGCGAGCAGGAAGCCGCACATAAATAATCTCTGTCCAAAAGCATGAAACAGTTTCAAAAGCCCGATGGTTTGCCCGCCGGGCTTTTTTATATCCTGAAATCCTGAATAAACTGACTTGCTGTTTCTGTTATAAATAACTATAATAGCAGTGTTATAATAGCATTGTTTTTTTGTAAATAGAGTGATGTGTTTATGGCTTGCATAAAAGGTGTACCTCATCCTTTTCCATATCAGGGAAGCAAAAGACAACTTGCTTCTTATATATTGTCATGTATGCCCGATGGCATAAACGTTTTATATGAACCTTTTGCCGGTTCGGCGGCGATTACCATCGCCGCGGCATATAAAAATAAAGCCCGAAGGTATGTTATTAACGATTTACACACACCGATAGCCAATCTTTGGAATGAAATAATCAATAATCCGGAAAGACTCTGCAAAAAATATGAATCGCTTTGGAATGCCCAAAAGAAACAGGGGCGGAGCTATTATGATTTCATAAGAACATGTTTTAATGAGAAAGGGAGTTCCCACCATTTTTTATATTTACTGGCCCGCTGTGTAAAAGGTACTGTCCGTTACAATAGAAATGGAGAATTTAATAACAGTCCGGATAATCGACGATTAGGAATGAAACCGGAAAATATGCGGAATAATCTGGCGAATATCTCCGCGATTCTCAAAGGCCGGGTAACTGTTTGTTGCAACGATTACAAAGAAATCCTTGCCAAGTCTCGTAAAGGCGACTTGATCTATATGGACCCTCCCTATCAAGGAGTTTGTAATGTCAGAAATCATCGATATTGTCAAAGCGTAGATTTTGACGAATTCTGCGAGCAATTATTTCTATTGAACCGCAAAAAAATTGACTTTATTGTGAGTTATGATGGCAGAACCGGCAATAAGGTTCATGGTAAAGAATTGCCCTCCGATCTAAATCTCCAAAGAATTGAACTTAAGGTGGGTCGTTCAGCCCAGGCAACTTTATTGGGACGTACAGATTATACATACGAGTCCCTTTATGTGTCAAAATCCATTGCTGATAAAAGGTCTATTCTGCCCTCAAATTATTTGGAGGCGGAAGAACTCCCCTTGTTTTGCGGACTGCCCTAAATGAAGAAACCGAAATTACCCAAAGATTTCATGCGAAAATGCAAGGCGATACAGGCAAAACGACCTAAAACGGTCATTGAACACATACTTAAAAAGGGCTATATTACAACAGAAGAGTTGAAGGAACTTTATGGTTACAACCACCCGCCAAGGGCAGCGCGTGATGTGCGTGAGCAGGGAATTCCGTTGGAAACTTTCAAGGTAAACAGTTCAAGCGGCAGAAAAATCGCGGCATATAAATTTGGAGACCCCACGAAAACTCGTGATTTACACGGAAGGACGGCGCTGACTAAGAACTTAAAGAAGCAACTTATTGATAAATTGGGGTCGAAGTGTTCCATTTATATGGATAATTTTCCCGAAACCGAATTACAGATCGATCACCGAATCCCATATGAAGTTGCAGGTGAGCCTTCTGGACAAGAAGAAATTGACGATTATATGCTGATAAGCCCTTCAGCAAACAGGGCAAAGTCATGGTCTTGCGAACATTGTACAAACTGGACAACTTTAAAACGAAAATCTATTTGTTCATCCTGCTATTGGGCCTTTCCGGAAAATTATCAACATGTTGCTATGCGGCAGATAAGACGCTTAGACCTCTCATGGCAGGGAGAAGAAACGGAATGTTATGATAAGCTACAGAAAGAGGCCCATGAAGCACGTCAGGACATGCCGTCATTTGTAAAAATGATTCTTGATAGGTCTATCAAAAAATAACTCACAATCCATCTCTTACTTCACTGAAATTATAAATTCTGAAATGATTTTCGATATGAGAGGCTAATAATGAAATTGACTCAAATTATCGCGGTGGCGGAGGGGATGGCTCCGCTCAAATTGGCGCAGGGGTGGGATAATGTCGGTTTCTTAGTCGGCAATCCCAAACGGGACATAAAAAAAATCCTCGTAACCATCGACACGACCAACGCGGTCGCCGATGAGGCCATCCGCTTCGGTGCGGATTTGATACTGGCCTATCACCCCATCATCTGGGACGGCCTCAAACGCGTCACCGCCGGCGGGGCGACGGCGCCCATCTATAAACTCATCCAAAAAAATATCGGCGTCTATTGTATTCACACGGCGCTGGATACGGCGGCGGGGGGTGTCAATGATGCGCTGGCGGAGATATTGAACCTGGCGGATGCCAAACCGCTGGGGGATTTTGTGGAAGACCCGGCCGGGCCGCAATATAAGGTCATCACTTTTGTCCCGGCGGCAAATGTCAATAAGGTTGCCGATGCACTTTATACGGCGGGGGCCGGGGCTATCGGCAATTATTCTCACTGCGGCTTTATGACGGAAGGGCAGGGAACATTTTTGCCTCTGGAGGGTGCGAAGCCGACTATCGGCAAAAAGGGGCGGTTCGAGCGCGTGGCGGAAGTCCGTTTAGAAACCGTTGTCCCGGCGGGTAAAGTTCAGCAGGTCATCGCCGCACTGCGTAAAAGCCATCCTTATGAAACGCCGGCATTTGATGTATTTCGCCATTATGATGTCGAGGGCAAATTAGGCCTGGGGCGATTCGGTAAATTGGCCAAACCGATGACGATGGAGCAAATTCTGCGTCGGATTAAGACCGTCACGGGGGCTAAGGCCGCCGGGATCATTGGGCCGCAGAAACGGGTTGTCAAAACCGCCGCCGTATGTGCGGGGTCGTGCGGCAAGCTGATTTTTGACGTGATAAACCGGGGTTGCGACCTGTATCTGACCGGGGAACTGAAGCATCATCAGGCATTGGCGGCGTCGGAGGCGGGGCTGACGTGTATTTGCCTGTCGCATACGGTTTCGGAGCGATTTGCTCTGAAAAAACTGGTAAAAACATTGAAAAATCGGCTCAAAAGCGTCACAATAAGGCAAAGTGTGCAGGATAAAGACCCATTTGCATGGAAAAAGATATGACAGATGAAAAGCAACCCGTGGAAGAACAGCCTGTCGCGTCGGAATCGACCGGCGGGACTGAGCCGATACGCGTAGAGGAATTTGCGGAAGACCCGGCTCCGGCCGAGCAGCCCGTGTCGGAGGCGCCGGAGGAATTGATTGAGCCGGAGATAGAGCCGGGCGAGGTACCGGTGGAGGATGAGCCTGCGGAGCCGGAGGGTGAATTTGAGACGACGCTCGAATCGGTGATTGAGGCGGTGTTGTTTGCCAGCGATGAGCCGTTATCGGTTGCCAAGCTGGTGGAGATTGCCGAAGCGGGGTCGGTCAAGACCGTTCGTCAGGCCGTTAAAGACCTGAATAAGAAATATCGTGCAGGCGGATTTACGTTTCGGATTGAAGAACTGGCCGGCGGTTATCAGATGATGACGCTGAGCTGTTTTAATCCGTGGCTGTCGAAGCTGATTAAGGTGCGTTCGGACAACAAACTGACGCCGGCGCAGTTGGAGACGCTGGCGATTGTCGCTTACAAGCAGCCGATTATCCGCGCCGATGTCGAGGCGATTCGCGGCGTCGCCTGCGGTGAAATCATCCGCAACCTGATGTACAAGGGGATGGTCAAAATCGTCGGGCGTGCGGAGATTCTTGGCCGGCCGATGCTGTACGGCACGACGAAGAAATTTCTGGATATTTTCGGGCTGGCGGATTTGAAGGATTTGCCCAAGGTGGAAGAGTTGAAGAATCCGGAAAAGGGGTAATACTCTGGTAAGGAGTCAACGATGACGTCGGCAAATTATTCTAAAGTCACTGAAGCTGCGGCGAACCGATTTTTGTCGGAGTATCATCTGACCCTTGAGCGGTTGACGGAGCCGCAGCAAAAACAGGTTGTTTGCCATCTCCGGGCAAAGAAATGGTGGCCGGTGACGGTGATTGTTTTTCTGGCGGCGATGATTATTTTCGGCTGCGGCGTCTGGGTCAAGTATAACCAGATACAGGAATTTGTAGGCAAGGCCGTCGTTTTGTCCAATTCCGGGACGGAAATTGACTTGCAGAAGGTCAGCGGTTTTTCTTTGGAGCAGGGGTTTAATATCGGCGTTCTCGCCGTGACCGCGGTCTATATGATTTTGTTCGTTATTTTCGTGCCGATAAACATCCGCGGTCAAAAGCGCGCGCTCGACGCTTTTTTGCCGTCGATAACATCAAAGCCGGTCGATGGGCCAGATAAACAAAACTAAAATTCACCAACCGCTTCTGTCATGGTTCGGCCGGGCCGCCCGCGATTTGCCGTTTCGCGGCACCCATGACCCTTACCGCATCTGGCTGAGTGAAATGATGCTTCAGCAGACACAGGTCAGGACCGTCATTCCTTATTACGAACGGTTTCTCAAAAAACTGCCGACGATACAGGCTCTTGCCAAAGCCCAATTAGATACCGTCTTAAAACTCTGGCAGGGGCTTGGCTACTACACCCGCGCCAAAAATCTGCACAAGGCCGCCAGACTCATCATCGAAAAGCACGACGGGGAATTTCCACGGACGTTTGAAGCCATTCTGGCTTTGCCGGGTATCGGGCGATATACCGCCGGGGCCATAGGTAGTATCGCCTTTGGTTTGCGTAAGCCCGTTCTCGATGGCAATGTGATTCGTGTTTTGTGCCGATGGTATGCTGTCGAAGGGAATCCGGCGGATGCGAAGACACGCGAAAAACTGTGGCGTATTGCCGAAGAGCTTTTGCCCATAAAAAACTGCGGCGACTGGAATCAGGCGATGATGGAACTTGGGGCGGAAATCTGTACGCCGAAGAATCCGCGATGCACCGAATGCCCGGTACGGCGATTTTGTGAGGCGTTCAAAAAAGGGGTACAGGATGTTCTGCCGCTGCGGAAAAAAGGAAAGAAGATTCCGCATTATACCGTTGCGGTTGCCGTCCTATTTGATTCAAAAGGCAGATTACTCATTGACAAACGCAGGGTTGAAGGTTTCCTGGGCGGTCTGTGGGAGCTGCCCGGCGGAAAAAAACAAAAGAACGAAACATTGAAACATGCCGTCGAACGGGAAGTGCATGAAGAAACCGGTCTGTGTGTCCGAGCCGGCAAAAAACTCTGCGTTGTCAAACATGTCTATTCGCACTTTGCCGTGACGCTGCATACGTATCTGTGCAGTCCTGTTTACGGAAACGCGTGATCAGCGACAATCAATCTTGCCTTCCCCGTTGCCTCAACTTAAAATGTTACTATAAGTGTTGCAGTTAATCATGTCAATTCTTGGGATGGCCCCATGGGGCCAAAATACCCGACACATTGGACCG
>VGXU01000028.1 GCA_016873215.1 Planctomycetota bacterium | reverse complement strand
GATTTTGCGCGTTAGTGTCCAGGCCAGAGCGGGACAGTACTGTCCCGCCTGGGCGGGATACAGAATATACATTAAAGAATATAAAAAGCCGCAAGCGGCAGGGCGAGCCTGATGGCCCTGCCGCTGGCGAGCCAAAAAGGACCAAAGAGCGACAGGCCCAGATAGATGAACTGCGACGACGAGAGCAAACAATGGACACGTCGAAATCAATCGGCGAGTTATATGGAAAATTCCGACCACCGACTCCAAAAAATAACCAGGTGGACCCCCCGTGAGGCGTTTTTTGGGTCCTTCCGAAGGGTCGGCCAATGCGGTCAAGACGCGGGGCAAAAAAACACCCGATTGTTAGTTTGTGATACGGAGACTAAAAAAATGAAGCCCAAAAAGAGGAAACCGAAAATAGAGGTTGAGCAGCTTTATTTATTACCTGTTCGGCGGCACAAGTCTATTCCTTTACTCGTGTATAATGTTTCGCGCGAGGATGCGAATCGATTCGCAACGCTTTTTATCCATGCCTGGGAGACGATGGAGTTTGATGCGAGGCGATATCTGTTGAGAAGCTGGCGGAAGCGGCGAGCGGCTTATCTGTACTATCCGTTTGTCATTTTGGCCGGGCAGCGGACCTTCGCGCGACGGTATTGTTCTCCAGGACGCGAAAAGCCTTTGGCTTTTTTCCATCCCGAATCGGGCTTTTATTTTAGCGCGGAAATTATGGCCGAGTCGGATGACTTTATTGAGTCGATTATCATTCACGAGCTGTCGCATGATTGCCTGGACGACGCGGGGCTAACGGCGGATGAGCTGGGTGAGGAGAAACTTGAGGCAGAGTGTAATGAGCTGGTCCGGGTACTCGGTTTTAGCTTTGACACCCAAAATGAAAACTGGACGGGCTTGTCCAGCAAGACTAAGGCGGCAATATGAAAAAACCCGATATAGTTTTTTTTATTCATGTTCTGCGGCGGCGGGCAATCCCGGTTGAGTGTTTTGGTGTTTCTGCCACAGACGCGCGGCGGTTTATAGAGTTGTTCTGCCGCGTCTGGATATCGCTATCCTTTTTTGTGCGAAGGACCCTGCTGGCGGCATGGAGACAGCGGCGGTTACTGGTAACGGACTATCCCAAAATCATCCTTGCAAACAGACAACGGTGGTTTTCGCAGTTTTCAAAACGAAAGAACGCGAACACCCCGTCAGCGTTTTTCCGCCTTGACACGGGCTATTTTTTTTGCAGCGACATGATTATGGAGATGGACACCGACGGCGCAGAGGCATTGATTGCCCACGAGTTGACACACGAGTTTCAGTTTGCAATCGGGGCCTTTAAGCTGTCGGAATATGATGATAAAAAAATAGAAGTTGAAAATAATTGCAATAGCTGGATTGAACTGTTCGGCTTTGATGCCGAGAAACTGAAGCATTATAAAAAAATTGAAAGGAAAATTTATGAGTAAGCAGGATGTTGTTTCAAAAAATGCCGGGGCTGCGATGGACTCAATCGTCAGCAAGTACATTTCGGACAATTATGTCGGCGATGACCTGGACGACAAAGACAGGATTTGTCTTGGTCAGTTATTGGCGGTTGTCGAAAAAACTAATTTTTTGTTTGAACAGATACGACGGGCCGCTGACGCGGTCAGTGTTGGGATGGCGATGTTCAACAAACACCATGAGGAATACACCCGGCTTTCGGGCCTGGGGCTGTTGAAGGCGGCTGCGGCTGCGGCGGAACCTATCCCCAGAATTATCGATAACGTCAAGTCCTCACGGCGACAGTTACGAGAGACGACCAAAGAAATGGAACACGCAAGAGATGGTTTTATTAAAGCCTCTGGCCTTTTGGGTATTCAAGCACAATATCGACAGGCTGCGACCGACTTTGAACGGATACAGAGAAGAATGTGCTTTTTGGAAAATGCCGCTAATTATTGCCAAAAACAAAACGAGATGATTGAAGCAAACGCCAGGCAGTTGGCCGATGAAGCGGAAAACAGCATTAAGATACCGCATTTTAACGACTTACCGGAAAACAGTTGAGAGTTTTCTGGCTGGCCGGGGGCCATGTCTGACGGTCAGACATCCCCCCGGCTATTTGCCATAAATTATAAATTTTGGAATACTGCTTGACGATTGATTACTATTGAGATATATTGCCTATATGGACATACTAAAGACATTACAAAAAGAGATAAAGACCTGCGGCAAGACCCGATATAGAATCTGGAAGGATACAGGGGTTGACCAGGCCGTCTTATGTCGGATAATGCAGGGCGGCAGTTGTAAAGCCGAGACAGTGGAAAAATTGCTTGTATATTTTGACTATGTAATTTCAAAAAAGAAAATGAGGTAGATATGTCAAGTCTATCGAAAATTAAAGGGCGGTATTATCTCCGGTTGTCTCCAGGTGAGAATGAGGCCCGGCCAAAAATCTTCCTGGGTATAGTCATACCCGCTGGGGCCAAAAAAAAGGAAGTCGAGATAAAACAGGACGAGGCCCAAAAGGTCCATCGGTACATAGACGACCTAATCCGATGCATGAACGGCCAGAGGATTGAGGATACTACAGCGGCATGGATAAAGGCGATTGATGACCGCTTAAGGAAGCGGCTTGAAGTCCTGGGGCTTATTGAATCCAGAGAAAAACAGACCCGATGGACGGTTGCGGCATGGGTTGCCGATTATATCGACCGGCGGTTAGACGTGAAAGAAGCTACCCGGCGAAAATGGCGTGATGTGGAAAGCAAACTGGCGATTTTCTTCAAAGATGATTCCCTTGATAGTGTTACAAAAGAGCAGGCAAAGAACTTTCGTATATACCTGCAAACTGTTTCCCTGCTGTCTGAAAACACCCTGCGACGGCATATCGGGATTACCCGGCAATTCTTTAATGCGGCGATTGATGCCGAGATTATCACCAAAAACCCGTTCCGGGGGCAATCGGTATCCGTCCGGGCAAATGAATCCCGATTCTATTATCTCTCCGTAGAAACGGCACAGAAGGTCTTGGATGCCTGTCCTGATAGTCAATGGCGGTTAATCTTTGGTCTTGCCCGCTGGGGCGGTTTGCGATGTCCATCCGAAATTGTACGGCTTAAATGGCAAGATGTCGATTTTGATAAGCAGCGGTTCACGGTACACAGCCCAAAGACCGAACATCATGCGGATTGCGGAGTTCGTATTGTCCCTATGTTTCCAGAGTTAAAGCCGCTGTTTCAGGATGCGTATGATTCGGCCAAAGAAGGGGCGGTTTATTGTGTTGAGAGCTACAGGGGCGGCAAGGTCAATTTGCGGACACAGTTAGGCCGGATATTGAAGCGGGCTGGAATAGCCGCTTGGCCGAAGCTGTTTCAGAACTGCCGAAGCACAAGGGAAACGGAATTATTCAAGATGACCGGCGGCAATCTTAAGGCCGTTTGCAGTTGGCTGGGGAATAGTCCTGCTGTTGCTATGGCCCATTATGCACAAGTTACCGATGCAGACATGAAACAAGCGGCTGAAAAAACTGTCTTAAATCACGCCGAAAACACCGTCCAAAATGGGGGCAAAAAAGAGGGCCAAAAAGTGGGCCACAATCAGGGCCAGAGCATAGTAGAAACGACCGGCGACGTTTTGCAAGACAGTACTGCCAATGATGTCTTAAGTCCTTGCGATTTCGGGATTAAGCGTAAATTTTCCGAACTTTGCGAAACGTCTCAAATTAAAGATATTTTTTATCCAATGGGCGAAACAGGACTCGAACCTGTGACCTCACGGGTGTGATCCGTGCGCTCTAACCAACTGAGCTATACGCCCATAAAACGGCTTTTATATCTTTAATGGCCGGGGTTGTCAAACTTTTTCCGCCTTCAGAAATCTTGCAATAAATAAAGTATGGCGGGGGTCCAAAAAATTAAAAAAATCTTCCATGGGGTGATAAAAAACGTGTGCCCGGCGGGATAACGGGGTGTTTTTTGAACGTGCCGGAGATGATTTTTGAGGGGGAATTTGAAACGAAACTCCCGATTTGTTATAATCAGCGTTGTAGTTGAAACGCAAGATTATCAACGGGGGTTAAGAAACATATTCATTGGTGAAAAGAGCTGTGGGCGACGGCGTCCTGGCTTCGGAGCATACACGAGAGGTGTCAACTTGATGTGAGGGGGTGAATGATGAGTCCATCCGGTTTTGAGGAAAAACTAAGTGAACTGTTGAACAATGCCGGCGACATTCCGACGCCGCAGCGGGAAAAGATTCTTTTTCTGGCCCGCAGGAGCAGTGAACATTACAAAATGCTGCAGGAGAAGATTTCGTCACTGCAGAATTCGCTGGATTATCTTCGGGTTGGAGTCAAATACCTGATTTTCGATCTTGAAGCTACGCGACGCGAGAACGGCGATTTACGCAAACAGATAGAACAACTGCGGGGGCCGAACACATCGCTTGACGAGGATACGGGGAGCTAAGGGCATATTGTGATATCTGCGTATCTTCGGAAAAAGCGGGGATGGAGATGTTTCCGTTCGGAGTGGCTAAAAAACAATAATTGAAAATTGAAATATGGGAAAGGATGCTTTCCTCCGGCAGGCCCGCGACCTCACACGAGCCTGCCTTTTTTTCGTGTCTTAAAACCAAGGTACGGTATATCTCAAAAGAAGTATTTCTTTGCAATCACGCCGCCGGAAGGTATCATCTTTTCACCGACAAATTCTTCTTAAAGAAAGGCGATGCTATGAATCAGCGGGTCAAACAGGCGGTGGAGATGTTTAACGAGGGGTACTCCTGTTCTCAGGCGATTGTCGCGGCGTATGAGGACCGGTTTGGGGTGGGCAAAAATACGGCCTTGAAAATCGCATCCGGTCTGGGCGGAGGCGTCGGTTTAACCGGCGGAATCTGCGGGGCCGTCACCGGGGCAATCCTGATATTGGGGCTGAAATACGGCACAACCAATCCAAAGGACAAGGCCGCAAAATACGAAACGTATAAAAAAGTTCAGGTATTTTGCGATGAGTTCAAGACCCGCGCCGGGTCGCTGATTTGTCGGGAACTGCTGGGGTTTGATTTTATGACGCCCGAGGGCGCATTGCTGGCTAAACAGCCGGGGGCATTTGAACATTGTCCGGAATTTGTGCAAATCGCCGCGGAAATCCTGGAATCCATGCTGGAATAATCGGCTGTTTTTGGCACTTGTCGGCAAGGGGGTGTCCGGTGTAGAATTATCACCACGGCCGCCGAAGTATAAAAAGCAAGTCGGCAAGCTGGGTGAAGTGTTCAGGGAATAGTATCAGGAGGATTTATGGACGAAAAACTGGCGGTGGTGGCGCAATACGACAATGCGGAAATGGCGCACCTGGATCGCATTACTCTTGAGGAAGCAGGAATCCATGCGGTGCTGGAAAACGAGAATCTTGCCGCGGTGAGTTTGTATCATGTCATGCCGCGATGTGAGGTGCGGTTGCTGGTTCGGCAAAGTGAAATGGAAAAGGCCCGTCAGGTTCTGAAGGAAGTGCAATCCGCCGAGTCGGCGATTGAGGACGTTGAATGGACGGAACCGGAATCCGAAGAAAGAAACGATAAACTCGACGATCCTTTTTATCGCGGGCCTCAAGAATCATAAAAACCGGAAAGGATTCTTTATGCCGATGGCAAAACATATCATTTTAGGCGTTCATATTACCGATCGGATTCATCATGTCCGTTCCGTACAAGAGCGTTTGACCGAATATGGATGCAGCATTCGTACCCGTCTGGGGCTGCACGAGGCGGAGAAAAAATTCTGCTCCCCCAATGGCCTGTTGATTCTGGAAATGACCGACGACCCTGCCGCCGCACAGGAACTGGCCGATAAACTCAACGCCATCGAAGGCGTCGAAGTACAGACGATGATTTTTAACCATTCTTAGAGGCTCTTAAAAATCGCCAGCAATTCGGGGTGTGTTTTGGGATTTGCCGACAACAGGCGAAAACGCTGCGTCTTATAGTGATTCAAATCCACGGGGAAAACCGCTTTACCATCGAGCGTGGTAACAATTCCGCCGGCCCGCTCAATCAGTAAAACGCCCGCGGCAATATCCCACAGTTTCGCGGAAATAGTGACCGCCCCGACAAGGGCACCTTTGGCGACGTAGGCCATATTCAAAGCCGTCGAGCCGAGGCTGCGAAAACGCGTCATTCGCATAATTTGAATGACCGCCGGTTCGATGCCGGCGTCAAAATGGCTGTCCACGGCGAAACTTGCAAATTGGCTGATGGGTTCCCGGCCGGCGTGGATTTTTTGTCCATTACAGCAGGTCTGCGTATTCTGCGTTGCAGTGAACAGAGAATCCGTGGTGGGGTCATAAATGACGGCGGCAACGGGTTTGCCTTCGTGAAATACGCCGATACTGACGCAAAAGCATAACAGACCGTGGGCGTAATTATTTGTGCCGTCAATCGGGTCTATGACCCACCAGATATCGCAGGTATTTTTCGGCGGCTCCAGCAGCATTGCGCCGCCGGGGCCTTCCTCGGCCAGAACGCCATGGGCGGGAAAAGATTTGCGAATGTGATGAATAATAATTTCCTGACACAGCGGGTCTGCCTGCGTGACCAGTTCGGACGGATTTTTCAGGCTGCTGGAAACACGGCACAATTCATCCATGGCCTTTTTGCCCGCCAGGCGGGATGCCTCAACGGCGATTTGCAGAAAAGCGGTTGTGTCCGATGCGGCTAATCGCATCACATTCCTTTCATCTTGACAAATTTACAGGTGCGGTCTATTGTATCCGGCAAATGACCGATTGCCAATCAACAAATGCTGTGAAAAAAACAAAATCCCCCGCAACACGACTGATTGCCGCTGCGATTTTTCTGGGAATTGTCTGTGTTTTCGTTCTACTGCGGCTGGGAGAAAAGGGGACGCTTCAATTTCGTTATGTGTTCGGCGTGTGCGGATTCAAACAGCGGTTCGGCCTTCCGTGTCCGGGATGCGGATGGACTCATGCGGCACAGGCGTTTACGGCAGGGGATATGATACGTTCCTTTCAAATTCAGCCGGCGGCGGCGGTGTTTTGCGGCGTAGCGGTTCTGACGGCGATTTTGTCTTTACATACCGCAATTTTTGGGATACACTCCCGTTTGCAGCAGGTGTTGCTCCGGCCCTGTTTTTGGAGGTATGTTATTGTGGGTGCATGTGCGGTTATTCTGCTGGGCTGGCTGGCGACTTTAGCAAAGACTCTGAGCGGCAACGGAGGACCATAATTAAGTTGAATAAGAACCTGAAAAAGCTGACCCTTTGTGTTGTATTTTTGGTGCAGATGTTTTTGTGCCAAGGGTGCACTCTTTTTGGTTTTTTGGCCAATCCGGGGCCGTTTGAGAAAGGGATTAAGCCTAACTGTGATTTAAAAAGCCGGCTTCAGCAAAAAATGCTGTTTGTCTGGGTGGAATCTTTGCCCGGCAGCGGGGCCGATGCCGGGGTTGCCGGACAGTTAAATCAGGCAATTTTGGCACAACTGAGAAAAAAGGCGAGAATCAGTGAGAAAAACATCCTGACGCAGACCGCTTCACATCCTGCGGTTTATGGCCGTTCCCAAACTCCGGCGGCGCTGGGGCGACAAGTCGGAGCCGGACTGGTTCTCTATGTTCGTCTCGAGAATTTTGAGGTCATCAATTTACACGGCGATAAAATTTATTCCGGCCAGATGCGAGCCAGGGCGGTTTTAATAGACAGCCAGACTGAAAAAATCGTTTGCCCCGAGAATACCGAAGGTATTGTTGCGGATGTGGCAACGGAGTTGTCAACGGAGGGTCGGGAAAATCAGGTTAAAACACTCACTGCTGCGGCGGCGCATTGCGTCGTCCGCCATTTTTATACCTGTCGCAAAAATGAATACCGGATTAACGAAGAGCGTTCTACGCTGAATGAAATGGTTCAAGAGGATGTTTATTAGGAGAATCGTATATGTTAAAGATTTTGATCAGCGACAAACTGGCCCAGGAAGGAATCAATCTTCTTAAGTCAATGGCGGATGTGGAACCTGTGGTACGTACCGGATTAAGCGAGGATGAACTGGTTAAAATCATCGGCGAGTATGATGGTCTGATTATCCGCAGCGCAACCAAGGTGACCGCCAGGGTATTGGCCAACCCGGGTAAATTAAAAGGCATCGCCCGTGCCGGCGTCGGTGTGGATAACGTGGACATCCCGGCGGCTACTCAGAAAGGTATTATTGTGATGAATACTCCGGGCGGCAACACCCTCAGCGCCGCCGAACACACGATGGCCCTGATGCTGGCGATGAGCCGGCATATCGTGCCGGCCTGCAACAGCCTGAAGGGCGGCCAGTGGGACCGCAAAAGCTACGAAGGCAATCAGTTAAACAACAAGACCCTCGGCGTTATCGGTTTGGGTCGAATCGGAATGGCCGTGGTCAAAATGGCCAAAGGGTTCAATATGCAGGTCCTCGGATATGACCCGTTTGCCGCTCCGAAGGAAGCCGAAGCGATGGGTGTGGAGGTTGTTGACAATCTCGAAAAAATCTATCGAGAGTCGGACTATATCACCATCCATGTTCCGAAAAATGAAAACACGCTCAATATGATCTCGGCCAAAGAGCTGAAGATGATGAAACCGACGTGCCGGCTTGTCAACTGTGCCCGCGGCGGCATCATTAACGAAGGCGACCTGTATAATGCACTGGAGGCAAAGACGATTGCCGGCGCGGCATTGGACGTGTTTCCCAAGGAGCCGCCGGAGAATGTGCGATTCAAGGAGGTGCCGAGCTGTCTGGTGACGCCGCATCTGGGCGCCAGCACAGAAGAGGCACAAATTGAAGTGGCCGTTGAGGCGGCGCAGATTTTGACGGATGCCCTGCGGGGCGGTCCGATTCGCAACGCCGTCAACGCGCCGTCACTCGGTTCAGCATCGCCGATTGTCTGTTACTATGCCGACCTGGCACAGCGTCTCGGCACGCTGATGAGCACGCTGGCTCCGGGGCATATAAAGGGTGTGAAAGTGGAAATTCGCGGCGCCATCGCCGACAAGCCGGTTGAACCGATTGCCACGGCGTTTACGATTGGTCTCTTGCAGCCCCACTTTGATACGGTGGTCAATATTGTCAATGTCAATATGCTGGCCAAAGAGCGGGGCGTCAGCGTTGATCTGACCAAGAATACGGAAATCAAAGACCTCGAGTCCAGTTTCGCCGCGACGGTCGAGACGGATAAAGTCACCCGCAACATTCGCGGGACGGTTTTCGGCGGCAAATTCCTGCGGATCATTGAGATTGACGGCTTTGCCATCGAGGTGACGCCGGAAGGCACAATGGTTATTATCTTCAATGCCGACAAGCCGGGCGTCATCGGCGCCGTCGGGACTCTGCTGGGCAAACATGGCATTAACATCAATACCATGGGCGTAGGCCATAAGGCGGAGCGGGGCAGGGCGGTTCTGGCTGTCAGTCTTGACAAGACGCTGGATGAAAAGGCCGTTACGGACTTGAAAGGTCTTGAATTTGTCAAAGAAGTCTATGTCTGTAAATTGCAGTAAGTGAAAAACTGCCGATTTACGTCGGCAGGGTGAAAACGGATTTTTTTTGACAGGCCGGACCGGCCGGGTTGACCTATCCATCACCTGCCGGTCCGGTCTGGATTTATAGGAATACTTCAATTAAACTATAAAAATGGATTGTCATTGCCCGGATGCCAACAGGCTGAATGGCGGACAGGAAAGTCGGAACTTAGAATAGTTATGGCTGCGACGACAACATTAGATGTGACCAGAAAGGCCAAAAAGAAAAAACAGGCGAATCAGCCTCTTTTTGATTTTGAGCCGACGTCTTCGGAACAAATAAAACTGTTGACGTCACCATCCGGACAACCGGAAGCGGCGGTTTCGGATACGGGGTCTGAATCGGAAATGGTATCGGAAAAAGAAAATCCTTCAGGAAAATCATCTTCGCGACGGCGGAAAAGCGAAGCGGCGACCGCCGAGTCAATGGCTGCCAAGCAGCGAGATATCAGCGTCAGCGAATTCTTCGCCAAGAACCGGCATCTGCTCGGATTCGATAATCCGCGCAAGGCGCTATTGACCGCGGTCAAAGAGGCGGTGGACAATTCGCTGGACGCCTGCGAGGAGGCGTATATCCTGCCGGCGATTACCGTTTCCATCGTTCCGGTGGACAGCAGCGAAAACAAATTTCGGATGACCGTCAAAGACAACGGGCCGGGCATTATGCCAAAACAAGTGCCGAATATCTTCGCCCGGCTCTTGTACGGCAGCAAGTTTCATACACTCAAGATGAGCCGCGGTCAGCAGGGCATCGGCATCAGCGCCGCGGGAATGTACGGCCTTTTGACCACCGGCGAGCCGGTACAGATTATCACCCGTACCAATCCGAAGAAACCGGCCAATCATTATCATGTCCAGATTGATACGACTAAAAACCGCCCGGAAGTGAATCTGGACGAAGAATGCGAATTTGACCTGCCGGTGGGTACGAGCGTTTCCATTGTTCTGGAGGGGCGTTATCAAAAGGGCCGGCAGAGCGTCGATGAATATCTGGCCCAGACAGCAATTGCCAATCCGCATGCGGCGTTTTCCTATATTGCCCCGGACGGCAATACCTACGAGTATCCCCGGCAGAGTAAACAGATGCCGTTTATTCCGGTGGAAATCAAGCCGCATCCTTACGGTGTCGAAATTGGTGTCCTGTTCAAAATGGCCCGGCAAACCGAATCACGGACGATGTGTGATTTTTTGCGAAATGAGTTTTCGCGTGTCAGCCCGCATGTCGCTTCGGAGATTCTGAAAAAGGCGAAACTGTCCGTACGGATGAAGCCCCGGGATTTATCTATCAAGGACGCGGAAAAACTGCACGAGATTATCAATTCAACAAAACTGATGTCGCCGCCGACGGATTGTATCGGCCCCATCGGCGAAGAAAAACTTGTTGACGGTCTCAAACGGGTGGTCGATGCGGAATTCTATACGAGCTGTACGCGCAAGCCCGCCGTTTATCGCGGGAATCCATTCCTTGTGGAAGCGGCATTGGCGTATGGGTGTAAAGAGTCTTCCGCAGGCGAAAACAGCGATGAACAGGAAAGCGATACATCCGCCAATAAGGACGAGAAAGAACAAATGATGCGGCTGGTGCGGTTTGCCAACCGTGTGCCGCTGCTGTATCAGCAGTCGGCCTGCGCGACATACAAGGCGGTGCTGGAAGTCAACTGGCGCAGCTACGGCCTGAGTCAAAGCCGGGGAGCGCTGCCGTCGGGGCCGGTGCTGCTGATGATTCATATCGCCTCGGTCTGGGTGCCCTTTACCTCAGAAAGCAAAGAGGCTGTCGCTCATTACCCGGAAATTATTAAGGAAATCAAACTGGCTGTCCAGGAATGCGGACGCAAGCTGGGACTGCACGTCCGCAAACAGCGGCGCATCAAAGATGAAATGGTCAAGCGGGGCTATATTGAAATCTATCTGCCGCATATCGGCCAGGCGCTGAAAGATATTTTAACGCTCAAAGACACACAGGTTGAAAAATTAGTGAACAAACTCAAGGTGACTCTCGAAAAGACGAGAGCTATATAATACTATGGCACAGGAATTGATTATCAGTATCAGCGGCATGCGGGGGATTATCGGGGCCAATCTTTTTCCGGAGACCGCTGCGACATACGGCGCCGCGTTTGGAACATTTCTCAAGGAACAGACAGCGGACAAAAAACGCCGCGTTGTCGCCATTGGGCGGGATTCCCGGCCTTCTGGCTCCATGCTGCTGGGCGCCGTGGTTTCCGGTCTGGCTTCGGTAGGAGTGGATGCGATTGACCTGGGAATCTGTACGACGCCCGGCGTCGGCATTATGCTTCGCCATCTGCATTGTGCCGGCGGTGTGGTTATTACCGCCAGCCATAATCCCATCGAATATAACGGCATTAAATTGCTGCTGGACAACGGCATTGCGCCGCCAAAGGCGCTGGCTGAAAAAATCCGCAAGATTTATTTTGAAAAGCAGTTAAAAAGAGTAAATTCAGCGGACTGCGGCCAAGTCTGGGCCAACGACAAATCCTGCGAAATTCATATTGATAAAGTTTTGCCCCTTGTCAATCCGGCGCAGATTGCCGCCAAAAAATTCAAGGTTGTTCTGGACAGCATCAACGGCGCCGGCGGGCCGGTCGGGCTGCTTTTGCTGAAAAAACTGGGCTGTAACGTAACGGCGGTCAATATCGAGCCGACAGGGATTTTCGCCCACGGGGCTGAGCCGACAGAAGAAAATCTCAAGAGTCTTTGTGAAAATGTTCGCAAGGCCGTCGCGGATATCGGTTTTGCGCAGGACCCGGACGCGGACCGGCTGGCGATCGTTGACAACACCGGCCGATATATCGGCGAGGAATTTACACTGGCCCTGGCCGCACAATATATGTTCGCTAAAAACCCCGGCGCTTCGGCGGCGGCCAATTTATCCACGTCGCGGATGATTGACGATATTGCCGCCGCGGCCGGAGGAAAAGTCATTCGCACGCCGGTCGGAGAAGCCCATGTGGCCCAAGCCATGATTCAGCATCAATGTGTTATCGGCGGCGAAGGCAACGGCGGCGTCATCGACCTGCGCGTAGGCCCGATTCGCGATAGTCTCGTGGCCATGGCGATGGTTTTGCAGTTAATGGCTGAAACCGGAAAGACCGTCACCCAGCTCGCTGATTCGCTGGGCGGCTATACGATGCATAAGACTAAATATAAAGCCGACGCTCAGCGGGCTAAGGCTATTATTGAAAAAGCAAAACAGATTTTTCCCGATGCAAAATTGAATACCAGCGACGGATGCCGGTTTGATTTTGCCGATGGATGGCTGCATATCCGCACCAGCAATACGGAGCCGATTATGCGGGTCATCCTGGAAACCAAAGACGCCGCCATTGCACAGAAATATCTGAAAACTATGGAATCGATTTGTAAGGAGACACTGGGGTGACAAAAACTCTTGCGGTGGAAGCCGCGAATAGTCAGATTCGTCGTGTGACAGTCTTTGGGATATGGATTAATGTTACGCTGACCCTGTTAAAAATGATTGTCGGTGTTATGGTCGGGTCTCTGTCTCTGGTGGCCGACGGTGTTCATTCACTGTCGGATTTTGCCACGGATATCGCACTTCTGGTCGGGGTTTATTTTGGCTCCAAAAAACCTGATGAAAAACATCCCTTCGGACACGGCCGACTGGAGACGTTTGCCGGTGCGTTTGTAGCTGTGGCACTGATTCTTGTCGGAGCATGGCTGATTTATGAAGGCGCCAAAGGCATTGCCCAGGTACATTCTGAAAACGTTCACATCAGTACATGGGTTATCTGGATTGCACTTTTGTCTGTTGTTTCCAAGGAGTATCTATATCAGATTACGCGGATTGTCGCGGCGCGGACGCATAGTTCCGCAACATATGCCAACGCCTGGCATCACCGCAGTGACGCGTTCAGTTCCGTGGCAGTGGTGATCGGGGCGGTGGCAATGAAATTCGGCTATCCGCACGGCGACCAGTTGGGGGCGATTGCCGTTGGCCTGATGATTATCATGGTCGGTGCGAAAATTGTCGGAGATTGTCTGAGCGAACTGGCTGAAGGCGCGGTGGACAGCAAGACGCTTGAGCAGATACAAACCATTATCAATGGTCAACAGGGTGTTCACCAGTGGCATCAGCTGCGCACTCGCAGCGTCGGACGCGAGGTTTTTCTGGATGTGCATATTTTAGTCGATCCATTGCTGAATATCGCGGAAGCCCATGAAATTGCCGAGTCTCTGGAAACCGAATTGATTGAACAATTATCCCGGCCGGTCAATGTGATGGTGCACATCGAGCCGGACTTGCCGGAATTGCGAAAATAAAAATTTAATTTACTCATAAAAGATGCTATAAAATCCCGGCTTGTTTATCATCGCATAGAATCTTTTCTTTTACCTCTTGCCACATGGAACAGCCAGCAACAAATGCCGGTCAACAAAATTACGCCTGGCCATGCGCCTAAGGGATTATTCGTCACGGCCAGCACGTCAGGTTTGCCGCTGAGTACGATGGGTATCGCTAAAAGGATGCCAAGTAGCGCCTCGCCTGTGATTAATCCTGAAGCAATCAGCATCCCGTGACCGCTGGTCGTTTCAATATCATTATCAGTCATGCCGTTTGCGGAGTGACATTTTTTAACAAGTCTGTGGATGATTCCGCCTGCAAAAATCGGTACCGACAGTTCGAAAGGCAAATAAACGCCTATGGCCACGGCTAATACCGGTGTCCTGAAAGAGCTTCCTCGCCGCGCAAGGTATTCATCCAGAAGTATGACCAGCACCGCCATACCCATGCCGAGGAAAATAAAATACCACGGCAGTTGGCCGGCAAATACCCCTTTTGCCACAGAGGCAATCAGATTTGCCTGCGCTGCTATCAGCGGATACTGTTTAGCCGATTCGTGACCGGCAAAGCCATACGCCTTCAGCAGCAACGTTAATATCGGCGCCATAACCAGCGCCGCCGCGACCGTACCCACAATCTCCATCAATTGCTGTTTCCATGGTGTTGCTCCGACAATGTAACCTGTCTTGAGGTCCTGCATAACATCTCCAGCTATTGCCGCAGCGCAGCAAACAACGCTACCCATGATTATCGCGGCTGCAGGTCCAGTTTTCGCCTCGGCTCCCATCAAAAACAAAAGCAAAAGGGCGGAAACCAACACCATCGCTATTGTTACTCCGGATATCGGATTGTTCGAGGATCCGACGACCCCGGCCATGTAAGCTGCTACTGCTGAAAACACAAAACCGGCTAACAGCATGATGACTGCCATCGGCACCGATATACTTATATTTGCAACAAAAACCTGATAAACGAGGAACAAGGGGACCAATGAAACCGCTATTGAGATAAGCACCCATCGCATTGGGATGTCTTTTTCTTTCCTGTCTATCGTGGTTGTCTTCCCTTCGAGATGTTGATAGACCTCAAGACCGCTCTTTATACCCCTGAACAGCGAACTTTTGATCTTAACAATTGTCCACAGGCCGCCTACAAGCATTGCGCCAACACCGATATACCGTGTCTGTGTTGACCAGATTGTACCTGCCCAATCCAAAGCCGAAAGCGGCTTTCCCTGTATGATGGGCCAATCGTTAAGACTTGCATAAATCGGTATCGCAATAAGCCAGTTAAAAGCGCCGCCCAGGAAAAGAAGAACGGCAATATTGAATCCAACAATGTATCCGACTGAGATAAGCGCCGGGCTTAGATTGGAACCGAAATACGCCATTGTACAGCCGACCCTGTGCGCCATAACGGCCGTGCCGTTCCATAACCTCAATCCACTCTCACATAGCTTGAAAATTCCTCCGACCGCGGACGCCCGGATGATGTACTTGATGTCCGAGCTGCCTCGATCTCCTGATTTTAAAACATCCGCCGTTGCGATTCCCTCTGGGAACGTCAACTTATCTTCGACAATCAGGGCTCTTCTGAGAGGGATTGTAAACAACGTTCCCAATATACCCCCAAAGCCGGCTATGACAGTTACCCATATATAATCGAATTTTTCCCAGTAATTCATGATGACCAGAGCCGGAAACGTAAATATGACTCCTGCGGCCAGCGATTCGCCGGCGGATGCGGCTGTCTGGACAATATTGTTCTCCAGGATGTTGCTGCGTCGAAACAGCCGCAGGACGCCCATCGAAACCACCGCTGCGGGTATCGACGCCGAGATTGTCATACCCGCAAACAACCCAAGGTAGGCATTGGCTGCGCCCAATATGACGGAAAGAAAAACCCCTAATAAAAATGCTTTTAATGTAATTTCCGGCAACGTACGATCATTTGAGTTCATACTTAAATAAAGTCTCCTCAAAATGTCACTTTTAAATGCCTAACGCCTGTTTTTGCCGGTTAACTCGTTGGCCAGTTCCCCAGCGTTATAGACATTCTGCAAAGCTTCGACGATGGCCTGTGAATCGACGGAGATTGCTCGAGCCTGAATATCTGTGTAAGCAAAATCAAGCACCAGAGACTGAAGGTTACCGTCAAAAATAATGCCTGCAAATTCACCATTCCGATTGATGACGGGACTGCCCGAATTGCCGCCAATGATATCCACCGTGGAAACGAAATTAACCGGCGTGTTCAAGTTGAGTTTGTCTTTCCGAGCTATCCAGCATGGAGGGAGGTCATACGGCGGCTTATAATGGTGTGCAGCCGCTCGATCGTAGAGACCGGAAAAAGTGGTTTGGAAGGGAACCGCCTGATTGTTTTCCTCATAGCCTTTTATCGTACCAAACGCCAGACGCAGTGTGCCGGTTGCATCAGGGTACGAACTGGTTTTCTCCACTGCAAACCTGGCTTGAGAAATCTTGGCGTGGGCCTGATGGTTAATCTCTTCCTGGATTTCAATAATTCTCCGCAAGGCGCGGGCATCCGAGTCAATCAATCTGGCCAATTTAATCATGGGATCCTGCGATGCTTCTACCTCAACGGCCGTCCCCGAATATAGTTTCTTGCGAATCGCGACATCTTTTAATTGAGTTCCCGAAACCAATTCGGCAGCACGTGTCCCCGGCGACTTGCCGGCCAACACCTTCTGGGCCAATGGGTGGGAATATCCTATTTGTTCAACCAGCCAAGTCAGGGATTCAGCGAGTTTGACTTGCTCAAAATCATCATAGATGGGCTTCTCCGAAAAGAGTTGGAATTCAAGGGACTCCAGGTTGGATTCCCGGAATTCACGCAGGCGTTCTTCATTCGATTTCGTCTTCTCCTCTACCGCTCGAGAAATGGTACGTGCAATATGAAAGAGGGTACTGTTGAAGCCATCGGCTGCTTCGAGCAAACTATATTGTTGTGCATTATGGGCAATGATCTGTTGCGCATTAGCAATACGATCCAGGGAGGGCAGAATTTCTTCTGCATTAGGGTCTTTTGCCACAGACGCACGCAGGTGTTGTTCGTCCGCCTGTTTTTGCATCATAAGCGAAGAGTCCAGCAAACCCTCAAACCTGCCCTGCATTAATTTGCGGCTGTTTTGAACACCAAACAGGTCTTTTTTTGCACGACGGGCGTTTTCATCGCTTCGGGAGCTGTAGGCCAACAGCATCACTTCCAGGCTGTGCAGCCTCTGCATCTTATAAGGAAAAGATTGATCTCGCAGGTATTCTAATTCGGGCATGGTTAATTGCCGAGAAGTGTTTCCTGGATGTCCCGAAACAAAGACAAGGTCTCCTTCCTTCACCTTGTTTGAATTCCATCTGAGGTAATGCTCGACTTTGACTGGCTTATCGTTTTCGTATGCCCGGAACAGGCAAAAATCGAGGTCAAAACGGGGATATTCAAAATTATCAGGGTCACCACCGAAAAAAGCGATTTGATACTCAGGAGCAAACACCAGGCGAACATCCGTATATTTCTTAAAGCAATATAAATGGTATAATCCACCCTGATACAGAATGACTACATCGCTGCGCAGCCCCGTCTTTTGGAGGGATTCCTTTTCGATTTGGGCCATGACCCCTCGGCGGGCCGTAAAAGCTTCCTCGGCAGACATGTTGGCTTTGACAGCAGCGTTGACCCTGTCCGTCACGTCGTTGATGCTGATAAGTACATTCAGTTCCAGATCCAGACACCGTTTTTCTTCTTTTCGGGTGCGGGCATAGAATCCATCCCGGTAATAATCATGCTCGATGTTGCTGAACTTCTGAAGAGCGTCAGCGCCTACATGATGGTTTGTAATAATGAGGCCATCTTCAGATACAAAGGAACCGGAGCCGGCGCTGTTAAACCGCACCGAAGATTCTTGAATATGCTCTAACCAAGCTTCTGTTACTTCAAATGCGTATTTATCTTTCAATAATTGACGGGGCAAGTCGTTGTAGAGCCACATACCCTCATCGGCGCTTACAGGGGCAGTGCCGAGCATGATAATTAATGTTACTATAATCTTCTTAAAGGCTATCTTCAAGTTTTATACCTCCCTTTTTATTCTTGTCTATTCTGGGATTTCCCATATACATTTACATTTTGTTGCTCAGCTGCGCCGCTGAGCCTCATGTTTCAATAGAATATAAAATTTGCCATGAATAAACAAAAGATATTTTATATTTATCTGAAAGTTTTTTCAGTGAAAAATCGCATTATTTTGCACGGATTTACCTGGGAAATCCGGGATCAAAAAGGCAGTATGCAGTTGTATCATTTCCTCCTGCTGAGCGAAACGCAACTGCCTCTGTGTTTGCGCTATCGCGTATTCATGACCGCCAGCTTTCGACGTTACCCGATGCGAGACAATAACCAAAGATTGTTTTGTTGAAACTGCAGTTGGAATTTCCCCTTGAGAATCTGTCCTGTCACCTCAAATGAAATTCCACTTTCAGTCTGTTCGGAGAGCGTGAAATTTCCCCTGTCGGCAATTTTTACTGAACCGGTATTATTTTGTACCGGCCCTTCGTAGGACAGAAAACGTAATGGATGGTCGGCGATTTTTTCCGCAGGAACGGGTTCATTTTGAATCTGTTGGGGCGGGACAGAAAATCTCCACGTCCGGAGGACATCCTGAAACTGAAGCATCAGGTCCCAGTGGACGCCTTCTGGGCGGGCATGTTCCTGAATCACAAACGAGTTGTCGGAAAGATTTGTCATTTCGGTCGCATTAATATTTACCAAACGCTGATTTCCCCGATTATTATACCGGCCATCCCCCAATCTTTCAAACAAATAGAAAATTGCGTAAGATTCATAAAGTATTGTCATGGAACAAGTTAAAATCGGCAATAACAATTCCTGAATATGCGTGTCCACGGAACATATTTCTGCACTTTTTTTGTTGATATTTGGTACAACTACGAATAACTTATGGCGTTTCTGAAAAACCCCTTAAACGTGAGGGGGGAGTTTGACTGTTTTTTTTGCTGAAAGGAAATGGTGTTCACATGGCAGAGGTTAAAAAAGGTATGGAATCGCTGATGCAGGAAACCCGCGTTTTTCCGCCTCCGGCTTCCATCAAGTCCAACGCTTATATCAACGATATAAAGCAATACCAGCAAATGTGGGAAGAATCCATCAAAGACCCCAATGGTTTCTGGCTGAAACAGGCCAAGACATTACACTGGTTCAAGAAGCCGACCAAAGGTCTTCAATACACATGGAACACCAAGAGTCGGACGATTAAACACACCTGCTTTGAAGACGGCCAACTTAACGTTTCTTATAATTGTCTCGATCGGCATCTGGGAACGCCGATTGCCAAAAAGACCGCGATTCTCTGGCAGGGCGAAGCCGAAGATGCCGTCAAAAAATATACATACGAAGAACTGCACAAAGAAGTCTGCAAATTCGCCAATGTGATGAAATCCAAGGGCGTCAAACGCGGTGACCGCGTTGCGATTTATATGCCGATGGTGCCGGAGCTGGCGATTGTGATGCTGGCCTGTACGCGAATCGGCGCGATTCATTCGATTATTTTCGGCGGCTTCAGCGCCGATGCCATCAAGGACCGCGTCAATGACTCCGATTGCGTGATGCTGATTACCTCGAACATCTCCTATCGTGCTGGAAAGCATATACCGCTTAAGGCTATTTCCGATGAAGCCGCGGAAAAATGCCCGACGATCAAGACGATTGTTGTAGCCAAAATCAGCGAAGACCCATGTAATATGAAAGCCGGCCGTGATGTCTGGTATCATGACGAAATGGCCAAAGCATCCGCGAATTGCCCGGCCGAGCCGATGAATGCCGAAGACCCGATGTTTATTCTCTACACCTCCGGCTCAACCGGAAAACCCAAAGGCGTGGTTCATACCACCGGCGGCTATTTGATGCAGGCTTCTCTAACACATAAATTGGTGTTTAATGTTCATGACGATGATATCTACTGGTGCACTGCCGACATCGGCTGGGTCACCGGCCACAGCTATATCGTCTATGGTCCGCTGGCCAACGGCGCGACTTCGATTATGTTTGAAGGCGTTCCGACCTATCCGGATGCCGGACGTTTCTGGCATATCTGTGACAAATTCGGCGTGACGGTATTTTATACCGCTCCGACCGCCATCCGTGCCCTGATGCGTATGGGTGAGGAATGGGTTATGAAATACAAACTTGACAAGCTGCGTGTTTTGGGTTCTGTCGGTGAACCGATCAATCCGGAAGCATGGATGTGGTACTATGAAAAAGTCGGCCGCAACCGCTGTCCGATTGTGGATACCTGGTGGCAGACGGAAACCGGCGGATTTATGATTACGCCGCTGCCGGGCTGTATGACACTCAAGCCCGGCTCCGCCAGTCGCCCGTTCTTTGGTGTGGACCCGGTTGTGCTGCGGGATGACGCCTCTGAATGTAACCGCAATGAAGGCGGCAAGCTGTGCATTCGCAAGCCCTGGCCGGGTATGATGCGGACTATGTGGGGCGACCACGATCGCTTCATTGATACTTATTTTACCATGTTTGAAAATCTCTATTTCACCGGTGACGGCTGCCGTATCGACTTGGACGGCGATTACTGGCTGATGGGCCGAATCGACGACGTCGTCAATGTATCCGGTCACCGCATTGGAACCGCCGAAGTCGAAAGCGCTTTGGTCAGTCATCCGATGGTTGCCGAGGCCGCGGTGACCCCGATTCCCCACGAAATCAAGGGACAGGGGCTCTATGCTTATGTTACTCTGAAGGAAGGCATCCATGAAAGTGACGATCTCAAGAAGCAATTGATTAATCATGTCCGCAAGGAAATCGGCGCCATTGCCGCTCCTGAGGCGATTCAGTTTGCTCCCGCTCTGCCCAAGACCCGTTCGGGCAAAATCATGCGGCGGATTCTTCGCAAGATTGCCGAAAAAGACACCTCAAACCTTGGCGATATCACCACGCTGGCCGATCCGAGTGTCGTAGAAAAACTCGTTGCCGGACGCGGCAAATAACCTCTAAAACCATGCCGGGCACAAACAGTTGTGCCCGGCTTTTTTATGATGAAAGGATTAAGATATGGACCAATCATTAGGCGGGTCATTGTCTGCCGATAAAAATCATGGATGGCGGGTCACGTTTGCCGGAATGGGCATCAATCTGGCACTGGGAATTCTTTATACATGGAGCGTCATCAGTAAGAATGTACCCCCGGAATGGCAGTGGACGGAAACAGACAAGTCTTTGCCGTACATGTTCGCCTGCTTGGTTTTTTCACTGATGATGGTTCCCGCAGGACGAATGCAGGATAAGATCAGTCCGCGGATTGTGGCGACCATCGGCGGCGTTCTGATTGGCCTGGGATTTTTTATAGCCAGCAGGACTACATCGCCCATGGGCTATATCCTTGGTTTTGGCATTCTGGCCGGCGCCGGCATCGGCTTTGGCTATGCCTCCGCCACGCCTCCGGCCGTCAAATGGTTCGGCCCCAGGAAAACCGGCTTGATTGCGGGTATCGTTGTTTCAGGATTTGGCCTTGCGTCGGTCTATACAGCACCTTTGAGCAAATGGCTCATTGCCACCTATGAGATTTCCAATGCCATCTTTATTCTGGGCGTGGCGTTTTTGATTGTCGTGGTAATACTGGCGCAGCTTTTGAAAACTCCGCCGGCAGGGTATGTCGCCGCAGGTGCCGTGCCTGCTCCCTCTGCCAATGCCGCTGTAAAGAAAGAAAATTTTACCGCCGTTGAAATGCTCCGTACGCCTCAGTTTTATCTAATCTGGTTTTTGTATGCTTGCGGGGCGGGAGCGGGACTGATGATTATTTCAAAACTGGCCGCCATAGCATCCTTGCAGGCTAAAATTGAAAAGGGAGCGGTTCTGGTGGCGATCATGGCTGTCGGTAATGGCGCCGGCCGCATTATTGCCGGTACGCTCAGCGACAAGATCGGGCGAAAGGCCGCATTATTTCTCTGTTTTGTCGTTCAGGCTATATCCATTATTCTTTTGTCCAGAGCTCGTGAAGGGACTATGCTGGTTTCGCTTCCGGTACTTTCTGTTTTGTCCGCCCTGATTGGAGCCAACTACGGAGCGAATCTGGCCTTGTTTCCGTCGTTGACCAAAGATTTCTATGGTCTGAAAAACTTTGGCGTCAATTATGGCCTGGTCTTTACCGCATGGGGTGTTGGCGGCTTTATGCTATCATTCCTGGCCGGGAAGATGTATGACATCCACAAAACCTTTGCGATTGCTTATTATGGAGCGTGCGTCCTGTTGGTTTTGGCGGCGATAACAGTCTTTGCACTTAAACCGCCGCATCATAAAGCGTAATGCGTCTAAGTCTCAAAAGTACCAGAGCAAACAAAAAAAAGCCTGTCGGATTAAATTCCGGCAGGCTTTTCTTTTCTAAAACCGAGCCTGGAGGGATTTGAACCCCCAACCTTTGGTTCCGTAGACCAATGCTCTATCCAATTGAGCTACAGGCTCTTGTTTGGAATCTCATCCGAATGGGAACACAGTATATTTTGGCTGGGACAGGATTGCAAGAAAAATGCAAAGTTAAAATCCCTGCTGTTCAGTTCGGGCGATAATTTCGTTCTGCAAATCCGGCCCTAAATCGTTGAAATAATCGCTATACCCCGCGACACGCGCTATCTGGCGTCTGTATCGCTCACTTTATTTTTTCAATTTCCGCCGACAGTGCGCCCAGCAGGGTTTTTTCCTCGACGGCGGCGATTTTTTTGCCGTTTTTATAGAGAAATCCTTTTTTACTTCCGGCGCAAATCGCCAAATCCGCGTCCGCCGCCTCGCCGGGGCCGTTGACAACACAGCCCATCACGGCCACACGAATGGGTTTATTCGTCTTCATCAGGAGTCTTCGTACTTTTTGGGCCAGCCCGACGACGTCCACTTCACAACGTCCGCAGGTGGGGCAGACGGTCAATTCGGGTTTTGGGCCGCGATACAGTCCCAGCGAAGAGAGAATTTGCTTTCCGGTTTCAATTTCCTGTACGGGATCGCCGGCGATACTGACTCGTACCGTATCCCCGATACCCTCCGCAAGAAGCGTTCCTATTGCAACAGCGGAAGGTACAAGTGCGTCTTCCAGAAGACCTGCGTGTGTCAGGCCGATATGGATGGGATAGTCAAACGTTTTACTGAGGAGTCGATTAATTTCTATGGTGCGAACGGTGTCGGCGCTTTTGGCGCTGAGTACAATGGCTTCAAATTTCCGCCGTTCAAACAAGCGGACATAACCGGTCATCTCGTTGAGCATCAGCGAGACCCGGCGGTCTGTTTTAACATCGTGTTTCAAGTCGCGAATACTGGCTTCATTGACACCGATGCGAATAGCAATATGGTGCCGTTTGGCGCAGTCGATAATCCGGTGAATGTCATTTTTATTTTTGATGTTGCCCGGATTCAGCCGTATTTTTACCGCCCCGGCCTCAATGGCTTCTATCGCCCGTTCCGGCGAGAAATGGATATCGGCCGCCAGCGGTAGAGGAGACCGGCTTACAATTTTAGCGAAAGCCTCGGTATCGGCACGGGTGGGAACGGCTATCCGAACCAGCCCGGCGCCGGCCTGTGCCAGCTTGCGTATCTGACGAAGACAACCGGCGACGTCGGTAGTATCGGTTTTGGTCATAGACTGGAGAAGAATCGGAGCTTTCCCGCCGATTTTTACAGAACCAATCTGGACACACCGGGTTTTTCTTTTTGGTATCATATAACAAGTATCTGAATAATTTATATAAGGTTTATTGTAAAACCCCTATTCTACACTATTTGAGACAGCAAGGCAAATTCAAATCACACGCGTTCAAACAGGGAAGTATCCCCAAAATTACGGATAAAATACCCGATGGATTTCAAATTGCATATATTTTCCATTGTCGGATGGGTAATTTTCGGCTGAAAATTCCGGATTTTTTCCTATTAAGAAAAAGCGGGAAAATCGAGATAAGATATATAGCCGTTATGACGACATCCATGGGTTTATGGTTCGATAAATCTCGACTTTATTTGGCGGGCCTCCCTGGCGGATAACAAATTCACCGGGAGGCTTTTTTTCTCTGGGACGATTAGAGCCGTCGAATCAGTCCAAGCACAATCGCCTGGATTTGGCAATCTGTGCAAAATATTGGCTCAAACACGTCATTCTCCGGAGCCAGGCGGACACTTCGTTTATCCCGAAAAAATCGCTTCACTGTGGCTTTTTGCTGATTCAAAAGGGCGATAACAATCTGCCCGTTTTCAGCGGTGGGGGAGTACTTGCAAATAATGTAATCGCCGTTGACGATACCGGCGTTAATCATACTATCACCCTGTACACGCAGTGAGAACAAATCACCCGTCCGTCCGAAAAGCTCCGTCAGCCCCAGAATCTGGTTGTCTGCTGCGGCCTCGATGCCGTAGCCGGCGCTGACACATCCCAGCAGCGGAATAAAAGCATTGTCGCCGTCAGACGCGTTGTCGCCGACGGCATCCTTAAGCAGTTTTTTGCCCTGTTCCGTGAGAAGTAAAGAGCGTGCTTTCCCGCAGGACGGTTCGACCAGACCTTTTTCGCGAAGCTCTGCGATGTGCTCGAATACTGTGGGACGGCTTACACCCAGCGAACGGGCCAGTTCTTCCATCGTCGGCGAATAACATTGTCTGGCCTGAAACGCTTCGATTTCCTGCAGTACGGACAGTTGACGGGGCGTGATGATGACTGAATCCTGATTGAATGTGTCCATAGGACGTTTTCTCCACTTCGGAGTTATAGTATTGCGTTTTCACAGCCTTGTCCTGCTGCACGGAATCCATCAGCAGTTCCGGCCCGACGACCGCGCCAATCATTTCCGCGATCACCTCAAGCACCTTGCCGAGCGGATTGGCAGGCGGCGGAGTTTTGGACAATGCCGTCTTTTCGGACAATTCCTGAATAAATTCGCCGCCCGGCCCGAATTTGCACAGCGGTTGTTCCGAGAACCGGTTGTAAAAACCTTTGCCGTCCATGGTTTTTTGCCTTTCTTCGAAAAATCCTTTAGATACAAAAAACTATATCGGCAAAGTCTTACAGGAAACCTAACAAAAACCGAACGGAATTGAAAGAAAAAAATATGTGTTTTTTACAACTATTTTTGTTCTATGTGGTTATGGGTTTTAAAATCAGCGAAAATTTTACATTTCGGCTGTCAGATTGTCCCACAGGCTTTTGGTCAGCAGACACAGACCAAGCAAAACCAGAGCAAATATACCCAGATTCAGGCGGGCTGGTTCCATAATAGTCTGAATCAGAGAGACCAGTCCCGCTTCCAGCACCGAATAAACCATCCGCAGCACAGGCTTGCAGCATAACAATACAAGCCCGCCTGCCGCTGTCAGGACAAATATCGCCCCAGAGAGGCGTTCCTGACGGACGGCTCGTCTGAGCAGTTCTTGCGCCTTTGTACGCTCTATTTCACGCACAATCTTTTGTGAAAAGGCTGGGTTGGCCGGGCGTGCGGTTTTCAGGCTCGCAGACAGCCACAAATCAAACGCTTCTTCACTGTGTCTATTTTTGGACATAATCGGTTTCCCAGATAGACTGTAATCGACTGTAAAGTTCTTTACGTCCGCGGTGCAAACAGGTTTTAACCGTATTTTCCGGCGTTTCGAGGATACGGGCGATATCTTCGACGGACTTGCCTTCCCGGTAATACAGCACAATTGCCGCGGCCTGCGGCTCTGAAAGCCGCTGTACCGCCTGCCAGACGGCGGCATTCTGTTCCTCGGCGGATAAATTCACTTCCGGCGACGCCGCCGGTGCGGCGAGAGTTTCTATCTCAATCTTTGCCGGCGTTGTCTTATTTTGCACTTTTTTGCGATAATCCAGCGCCTTGTAATACGCGATTTTCCACAGCCAACTGCTCAGTTTGCTCTTGCCGCTGTAATTTTTAATCGACTTATATGCCGCCAGAAAAGCCTCCCCGGCCGCATCCTCAATTTCATCTTCTCGCAATCCCACCGCCCTGCAGCACGCAAAAACCATATTCTGATAGTCCCGGACAAAACGTGTGAACATCCCGTTGTCGCCGCGTTTGAGCGAGGCGATACAAATACCTTCTCCGGTTTTTTCTGACGGTGCTCTCAATCGTATTCCCTGTTTCTCTATAAGTCGGGACAATCTCAAAAAAAGTTTCAAAAACCTGAAACCGATCTGCGCCTTTTGATGACTCATTATACAGGAATAAAACAAAATACTCTATTGGAAAGGAGACACAAATGATGCCATTGTTGGCAAGGGGAATTGTTGAAGTAAACAGTGCGGGTGGCGACCATGTTGTGGTTGATCCCATGGGGCCGATATATATGGGGTCGATTTGTCTGTTTTTGATTTTGTTGCCGTTTATTCTTGTCTTATTTCTTGCCTATTATAGAAACAAGTACCGGCACCAGCAGATTCTGGCGGCAATGGAAAAAGGCCTGCCTATTACCGACCTGATTGCCAGGCCCCAAATCCGGAATCGTGAAGTCAACTGGGTCAGAAGTCTCTCGGCAGGCATTGGTTTTCTTTTCGTTGGGCTGCTGCTGACGGCGGTTTGGGTTTGGTTATATGTGACGGGTGAGGCGCGAGACACAGCCGTTGTTTGGCTGGTCATCCCCATCGTCATCGCCGGATTGGGATTAATTTATCTGTTCAGGGGCATCCTGCAGAAAAATTACGAAAAGCAGAAACAGAAAGAGAACGCTGCGCCGCCCCAATAATTTATTCTGCAATCCGAATGATTATCGAAAGGGACTATTTTTTATGGTCCCTTTTTTTATTGGGACAGACCATTAGGCGGATTTTTGCGCAAAAAAAGACCGCCCGCACTTCGCAGAAGGAGGAGGAAGTCGGTGAACTTCCCAGGGCTACTGAAGTTACGGGCGGCAGAAGGAGCTTTCGAATTAAAACTTTTCACCTCATCAAAATAGCAAACCCCGTTTGCTGTTACTCTAATCACTCTATTCAATTTATCAAATGAATGCAAGGAAAAAAACATAAAAATAGAAAATTTTTCCCCCAAAAATAGGTAATAATACTCAGTCTGTCAGTTGCTTTCAGTACGGCCTTATGCTTCTCATAATATATTGTAAGAGATAGACTTACGAACTATTTATTTCGAATCAGCCGGGTGGGCTCAAAGCTGTAAGAAACCGCTGTTTTTTGCAATTCGGCAATAAATCGCTGCCCGTCCTGCCAATATCCCGCCGTCGGTTTTATCCCCGGACAGAGGCCGGAAAAATAGCGGTTTAACTCGTCCATCAAAAGCTCACGAATCCATTTACTGGCCATCGACGCCAGCGACACCGGAAAATATTTTCCGTCGGCTTCGGTGGCGAAATGCAGACGCATACTGCGTTTGCCGTCCGTCATTTCATAACTGCTCAGCGTATCGCTTTCAGTCAGAACGGAAAGCTCCATTCCCGGAAACATCTTCATCAGCTCTAAATGATATTGTGTCCTTCCGCCCTGGCGGTCAATCAGAAACTGCGCCGGACCGTCTTCGTCGTGAAAACTCTGAAAGATATGATGCACAAGAGAACACAGTTCAATAAACAGAACCCGCGACTTATTTTTTATTTTATCAAGGCGCTGATTGTAATGCCCGGCCTCAAGAAACCGGCTTTGCATCCACAACAATCGCATCCCGTTTTGCGAAAGCGCCCGCTCCATAACCCCCGAAGCGATGGAAACGTCATCCGCCGCGGGCAGGGCGGTTTGATTCAGTTTTTGATACCACGGGTACTCGGCCAGATGAGCATAACAGGGAGGGCTCAATCGTTTCACCGCGTCTTCCGTTGTGCCGGGCGGAGGTGTGACAGGATTCTCATTCCGGCCAAGAATCTCCATCGCCGCCATCACGGTCCGCTGCAAATGGTGTGTGCCGCTGCTGCGGGAATAGGCTTTTTTGCTGTCATTGACCAGCAGCCGCCCGGCCAGCTTCTTTTTGTCTTTAGCGACGGCCTTTTGCAGTATCTGCCACAAATCCGCCTTCAGCAGATTCTGCGGGACGGAAAACACCGCGCCGGAAACCACCAGCGGCCCAAGCAGCGGCCCGTACCCGGCTTCATCAATCCCCGCGAGAATCGCCATTATCCCTCCGTGGTTTATAAAATCCGAATTTCGGATTTCGAATTTTTTATTTTCAATCCGGCCAGGTACCGCTGAAAACTTCTGTCGCCGGGCCGGTCATATAAACGCAATTGTCCGCACTGCTCCAGTTTAATTCGAGGTCGCCGCCGGGCAGATGTGCCGTCGTCACGCGTTCGCAGCGTCCGGTCAGGAATCCCGCCACCGCGCAGGCACAGGCGCCGGTACCGCAGGCCAGTGTAATGCCGCTGCCGCGTTCCCATGTCCGCATCGTAAATTCCCGCGGCCCGTCCGCTTTGACGAAATGCACGTTCGTCCGCTGTGGAAACAGCGGATGATGTTCAATCAGCGGACCTACCGCCGGCAAATCAATCGCATCCAGATCCTCGCAGAAAAAGACCGCGTGCGGATTGCCCATCGAAACGCAGGTCATGCAAAGGTCCTGCCCGGCGATATTCAATGGAACACCGACAACCTGCTCCGCATCGAGTGCCACGGGGATTTTGCGGGCTTCCATGATAGGCTGACCCATATTCACACAGACCCGGACAACCGTGCCGTCCGGCCCAACGTCTAAGCCCACGGTCAAAATCCCGCGTCCCGTCTCAATCCGCAGCGAATAAGGCATCGTCGCCATGCCGGGTATGGAAAATTCCGTGTTCGCATGGGCCAGGTCGTGCTCGTAAACATACTTGGCTAAACACCGTATCCCATTGCCGCACATCTGGGCTTCGGAACCGTCGGCGTTGAACATCCGCATCCGGGCGTCGGCGATTTTGGACGGATAGATCAGAATCAAGCCGTCGGAGCCGATGCCCCGATGCCGGTCGCTGATGCGCACCGCAAGTGTTGCAGGGTCGTCGATCCCCTGCTCGAAGCAATTGACATACACATAGTCATTGCCGATGCCGTGCATTTTTGTAAATTCCATACATATCCTTCCCGTCGATTCCGACCAATATAGCCGAACTGCCCAAAAAATGCAACGTACAGGCTTTTATAAGTTGAAAAAGAGTAGATTTTCTGATATTCTGCGGATTCGGCATTTGTATGTAAATCAATTTGTTAATGGCGGCGCCAAATTATGAAAAAGATGGAATTTATCTTATTAAGCATACTGAGTCTGGTGTTGGTTTTTTCGCAGGGCTGCAAGAGAAAGCCTGCTGAAGAGCCTGCGGCATCCGCGGCTGTCTCACAGGAACAGCCGGCCCAGCCCCAAACTCAGGCCGTATCGCAGGATAACCAGCCGCACCCCAACAGCTCGACCGTACAAGTCTCGGCCCAGACTCAGGTTCAGGAACCCCCCGTTGCCGGCAAAGAGCAGGAGTCCGCTTCGGTCTGGATGACGGATTTTGAGGCGGCCCAAAAAAGAGCCGCCGCCGAGGGCAAAGATTTACTGCTTGATTTTACCGGCTCGGACTGGTGTCCGGGATGTATTCAGTTGGAAAGAGAAGTGCTTGGCCAGAAGCTGTTTATCCACGAGGCGCAGAAGCATTTCGTGTTTGTAATGGTGGATTTCCCGCGGAAAAAGAAACTGCCCGCGTTGCTCAAACAGCAAAATGAAAGGCTGGCGCAGCGGTTTGGCGTAGAGGTTTTTCCGACGGTTCTTTTGGCCGACGCGACCGGCAAGCCCTATGCCGAGGCGGTCTATCAGGGCGGCGGCCCGCTGCCCTTTCTCCAGCAACTGGCCCAACTGCAAATGAAGAAAAAGAAATAGCCGCTTTTTTACGCCCGGTCTTGTTCTCCTCCGGGCATTTCATACAGGCCGTGTCCGCTGCTGCGGAGTTTTCCCTGCCGGTGCAATTCATCCCAGACCTCGGCTGGGAACTGATCCGGCGGCCGGATTGCAAAAACGCCCGTAGCCCCGCCGGAAAACGGCCCGCGTCCCAAGCGTGAATCGTCATCGAGCGCCGTGAGCTTGAGCCGTTTCTTGAACGCCTTCATCGCATTCTTAAGCACTTCCGGCGGGATGTTCCCGCCTTGCCCTGGTTGCTCCTGTTCCGCCATCGTCTGCCTCCATAACTTTGCCTTATTGGATTTACCCTCTATTCTCACCTCCGGCCGGGCAATAAGCAATCACCAATAAATAATTTTGGGAAAGGTGGTGGGCATCGTCCGAAAGTTATCCACAAATGGGTTAAATGGGTTTGTTTGGGTTTGCTTTGATTTTGCGTTTTTGAGATTAGTCCTTTCTGTATAACGAGTTATCGATTTTTGAAATGGGTTTGCTTTTCCAAAAAATGATGGTGAACCATTTTTTGGATATCAAAAATCAAAGTGCAAAAATCAAAATTAAGGAGTCGGCAGGGCCGACGGCTGAAATAAGCGGATTCCTCACCCCCAAGGGGTTCGGAATGACGAACAAGATGCGGAGTTTTGCTGCGCGAGTTCGCGGGTTGCAAGTGATTGGCGATGATGAGTTTAACGGATTTTGCTGTCATTGGTTTTTTCATATTTGGGTTTAAATTGGGTTTTTAGGAGCACTTTTTTGACCCCTCTTTGCAGTGGGTGCGCGCGGCATCCGCGAGATGCCTTGCAAAGGCAAAAGGTAAAAGTAAAAAGGCAAAAATATTGACGGCCTGCGGCCGGGCAGAATTATGAAATTACTGTGACGCGTCATACTCCTTCAAAAAAGGTCCAGATTTTTAGTTCTGAGTTTCTGGATTCCGGCCTTCGCCGGAATGACAGAACCACGAGGCGCAAAATAAGCGTCTCCTATATGGGTTGGACTTGCGTTGCGGTGTCGAAAATTCGCGATTTTTGGAGGGCGTAAAAGCTATAAGTCTTTATGGGGAATGAAGTTAAAAATTTGTGGAATTTTTGGAAATAGCAGGATAGTGCTATCGCTATTGTGACTAAGTATATAGGTATGTAGGTATATGGGGATGTAGGGATACGGGAACATAAGAACTTAAGAACCCATGAACTCAGGAATAGAAAGCGGCCGGGGAGATTTTTGTCTGAAAAAATGAAAAAGATGTTTCAGGTATGTAGGTATATAGGCAAGTATACAGGTATTAAGGACTGTCCGGCGGGCTGGGTAATTTGACGGGAGATTGACGATTTTGTGGAATTAATAAGACGGAAATTGTGGATTGTAAATGGCGGGGGTGGATTGTATAATGAGGCTATTCAACAAGGAGACATCAGCAGGGGAAAATTCATAGAAGAGAAAAGAAAAATTGAGCGAAAAGGCGGTTGAGAAAATGAAAAAGGTAAAAGATGTACTTGGTGCTTTAAATTAACTCTGAAATACCTCTTTTAATTCCCCCTTGTATTTCGGGCATAAAATAGGTACTGTGGCGGACAAGTTAAGTAAGATTGATTGATCTCCTAATTGTATTTGTGAAAGGTTCTATATCTATGACAATACAAGAAAATATAGAACAAATTGTAAATACAAATGACAATTTCAACATGAAACGGTTGGCTAATGTGGCGTGGCCATTGATCGAAGCTTTGCCGAGTATTTCTGGGATAGTAACTGTTTTACGTAATCTTTTGGGAATCAATTACCGTCAACTGTCGCATTCTATCCTGCGGAATGTTTTTCTCATCGAGTTGGTGAAGGTCCCTAAGATCGAAACCACTAAGTTCCGGGTTCGTTGGTTTGATCAACTTAATGACGATCCACGATATTGTTCGTTCGATGAATGTTTGAACATTGCCGTAGAACTTCTGACTGCCTTGCCTATATGGTTACAAAGTTCGGATCATTCTGAATGTATGAATTTGTTCTTCTCCAATAGTATTATTCCTTATGAAGTACCATTGGATTACTCACGGCGTCTTACTACACAGGGACGCCTGCATCAACAAGGTAATTTGATTTGGACTTGTGATGAGCTAATTTTGCGAACTCTCAGACTTAGAAAATACCTCACCGATAGCACAACCAGTCCCGACCACGAGTTTTTCCAGACAGTGCTATCAGACAAAATTAAAGTCAAAACTTATCTCACCGATCGAGTATTAACCGGTAGTCATAAAACCAACCGGGAAAAAAGGTGGGAAGCCCATCCTGATTCTGTTCATTTTGCGGAACGTCGAGTATGTATGGCAATTGAGTACGCTCTAATAATACAGATTTGTGCGTTTGAGGGATTTCCACGGGCTTCACTTATTCAATTACAAAATGCTAATGTTTTGCCTCAAAACCTTCCCACTGCCTTATGTCCCATTACAGGCGATGAGTTATCATATGAGGCCTTCCGTAGTGAACTATTAAACCCGACTCATGGTAAGGCAGATTTCCAAGTGGGCCATTTGAATCCTGTCCAGCGTCAAGCATAATTTCCTTCCAGCGACAGACATTTCTTCCCTTTTATCATAACAGTTATCTCATGACAAGTAGTTCTTAAGGGGGTGCCCCCATGGGGGCAGGAATCTGGACGTCAGTCACCCTTATTTGTATCTTTTCTCTGTTGTGC
>VGXU01000027.1 GCA_016873215.1 Planctomycetota bacterium | reverse complement strand
GCGCGAATATTTCAGGACAACAATGGCTGCTTGGGATTTTTTCGACCGGCAAATTGGCACTTTATGCCGGCGGTCCTTATATTCAAACCAATGCTTTAGTAACGGACGGCCAGTGGCATCATGTTGCGGCGGCAATGACCGATGACGGCTCCCCAAGCATCCATGAAATAAAACTCTATATCGACGGAGTTCCCCAGGGCTTCACTTATAGCGGCACTAATGCAATCAATACGGTTTCAGGCCCCGATGTTATGCTCGGAGCGTATGAATACAACGGCCAAAAATCAAGTTTCTTCCCCGGCCTGATCGATGATGTCAGGATTTACGATCGGGCGTTAAGTGCGGGAGAGATTGCTGTGGTTAGTCAATAAACACAAAAAAGGCGAGATGATATTATTTATGATGAAGAAAATCGGATACACGTTGCTGTTTTTATTGTTCGCTTGCTGTTCTGTTCATGCTGCAGGTCCTGATACCCTTGTGGGGACGTATTATTACCCGTGACATACCGGCTCGAGTTTTCATGGCGGCAATCCGCTTGAGCAGTATATTTATTTCAAGTTTTGCACTTTTCAATGGATATTATTGTGGACATACTTATTCCACAAACTGTATAGGAGCATTATTTTCACTTACGGAAGCCACCTACAGTATTGGCAACAAGAACTCCTGTAACCAATTGATTTTACTTGACTTCTAACTGGATAGCAGTAATATAAATACACCCATACTGTAATTACGTATATCATTTATATTCAGTTTATTCTTATTTTGTCTTTACAAACACGGCAATTAAGAGTAAAATATAGTAATATGTAATTTATCGGAGCAGTAATAGAAAGTTCTGGAAATTTGTTGCGGATAAAGCACAAAATGATATCGACACATATAACAATCAGACCCATCAAAAAGGCGTTTACATTAATCGAATTGCTGGTGGTTATTGCAATCATCGCGTTGCTGCTTTCGATACTGTTGCCGGGATTGGGCAAAGCCAAAGAAAAGGCGCAATCCATTCTTTGCCAGTCCAATTTGAAGCAGTGGAATATGATTGTCGGGTTCTTTCTTACTGAGAACAAACAAACCTTTCCTGATGCCGATTGGGCTAATAACGGCAGCGGCGATGATATTCATGGACAGTGGTGGATTCAGCCCTTTAAGCAGTATATGAATGCAGATAATATGAATATCCTCCTTTGCGGAAAAGCACCCCTGCACCCGGAGGAAAGTTACCCTGGAGATAATGCAGGTGCCAACCCAAGAGAATTCCACCCCACCAAGAAAAGTGAATGCTGGGGCAGTAGAGATCAGGCTCCCGCACCGACTGCGAATAAATGGACTTGGGGAAGCTATGCTCCGAATGCCTGGATGATGGATCCCACAGGCATGCCTCCTTGGGGAGGTGGGGCGGATGCATATTTTGGATAATTATTGGGGGAAAATGGATAGAGTCAAAGCTCCTTTTCAGGTACCGCTGTTTCTTGATTCGAACTGGGTGGATGTATGGCCGCAGGAGGGAAATCGAACTCGAGACCCGGAGTGGCCCCCTTACACGACACCGGGAAGTGGATCTATGAATCAGCTTTGCCATACACGTCACAGCAAAATGACCAATATCGTTTTTATGGATGGCTCCTCCAGGAGAACAGCCTTAAAGGACCTTTGGGGGCTGAAATGGCATAAAAATTACCAAACAACCAATGCGGTCACTCGGGGCGAGGTTCTTCTTCCGACCTGGATGCAATAAAAGAGCAGCATAGCATTCACACCATCGCATACCGGTGTTATCTTTTATCTGTTGCGGATACGGGTTTGTGTCATTCCAGCCTTTAGCCGGAATCCAGAGTATTTTAGACTGGATTCCCGCCTTCTCGGGAATGACATCTGTAATAATTCCTTAAGCAAATATTTCAATGTTCAATCATGAAGTCTTTCCTGTGCGGATAAACTGATATAATCAGAAGACATATCTAAAAAAGAGAGGACTATGGAATACACATTTTTAGGCAAGACCGGCATGAAGGTCTCCCGTTTATGCCTGGGGACAATGAATTTCGCCTGCCAGATCCGTGAGCAGGACTGTTTCCGCATGATGGACGAAGCCCTTGCCATGGGCATCAACTTTTTCGACACCGCCGATGCTTACGGCGCCGGTCTGGACGATCGCGGCGGCGCAGAAAAGATCATCGGACGCTGGCTCGCTCAGGGCGGAGGACGGCGTGACGCGGTCATTATCGCCGCCAAAGTCTTCGGCCACTGCGCCGCTTTCTATGACCGCTATGAAGAAAACAGCGCTACCGACGGCCTGTCAAGATACAAGATTTTCAAGCATTGCGAGGGCACCCTTAAACGTCTGCAGACCGATCACCTCGAAATCTTCCAGATGCACCACATCGACCACAACTGCAGCCATCAGGAAATGTGGGAAGCTATGGATGTCCTGCAAAAACAGGGAAAGATCGTTTATGTCGGCTCCAGCAACTTTGCCGGATGGGACATTGCCGAATGCTGTATGACCGCCAAACTGCTCAACAAACAAGGCCTCGCCAGCGAACAAAGCCTTTACAATCTCAATAACCGCATGCTCGAGCTGGAAGTGATTCCCGCCTGCCGCAGATTCGGAATGGGACTGATCATCTACAGTCCGCTTGCCGGGGGACTGCTCGGCGGCAGGCCCCAAAAGCAGGCCGGACGCCGTACATCCGAAGCACAGCAACAGGCACGAAGCAAAAATCGAGATAAACTCGAACGCTTTGAAAAGCTCTGTGTTGATCTTAGCCAATCCCCTGCCAATATCGCATTGGCTTGGCTGCTTCATAATCCCGTCGTTACCGCCCCGATCATCGGACCCCGGACGGTCGAACAACTCATGGAAAATAAACAAGTTCCGGAGATCATACTGTCGGAAAAAACGCTTCAACAGCTTGACGAGATATTCCCAGGACCCGGCGGCGAGGCGCCAAAAGCATACGCATGGTAGTTCCGTGAGACTTAAAGAATAGGTAATTACAACTATTTTTCACTATTTTAGTGACGTTTTAAGGGGGCAATGTATAATAACGCCATGTTTTGAAAAGTATATACTCTGGAACGAAAGGCAAAACAGTGAAAAAGGAATTTCAAAAATTTTTTACAGCTATTTTTGTACTGTCATTTTTCATCCTGCATCTGAATGTCGGATGTACAAGCAAAACTATCTCTAAACCCAAACTTAGTCCGCCGTCTGCAAAGCTGGTACGTCCGGGCGGCAATCTCCAGGCTGTACTTGACAGCGGCAACGATCTCCTGCTTGAGAAAAAAGGCGTTTACGAGGTCACTGAAACACTGGTCTATAAATTCCCTAATCAGAAAATATCAACCAAAGATGCCGTCCGTATATCTGATTATGCAACTTTGCGGATTGCCAACCCAAACCTGATGCTGCTGGTGGATGGCGCCCAGCAAGATAATATCGTTCTGAAAAATGTCCTTCTTGACGGCAATCGGTATCGGCTTTCCACTGTCGCTAAAAATGAAGTCTCCGGCGGCGGCGGTCAGCCTCCGATGGTCTTTTTTGGCGGCGATGGCGCCGAAGGTCAAAAAGCCCTGGATAATGTTTTTATGAGTACGCGAACATGGTCAACCCTGAAAGTACATGAAGGGGCAAGGAATGTACTTGTCGAGGGCAACATATTCCTCGGTGCAGGCGTGGACCCTCGCGGCAATGGCAGAGAAAAAACGGAAGTGCCGTTCAACTGGGGAGATGCGGTCTCCTGCGCAGCCGAAAAAACGACCGTTCGCAACAATCTGATTATCGATCCGACAGACGTTGGAGTTGTATTCTATGGAGCGCCCGGTTCCGTTGCCGAAAACAATGTGATCTCGTGCATATCCAGGGAATCCTTAGGCGGCATCAACATGGTTGATGGCTTCCTGTACCCGTTGAAAGACCCGAACCATTTCAGTTATCAAGGCACTGCAGCAAGAAACAACTACATTGATGCATTTGGTGCTCGCATCCACATGGCAATCCCCATGGGAACCGGCTTGTGGGTAGCTTCCTACAAAGATAGAACGCTGGTGGGTGCAACCGTTTGCGGCAACACCCTCGCCGGCGGAGCGGCCGGATATGGATTTGTCGTGAACGGCGTAAAGGATTTTAAGGTGTACGATAATAAGAGCATTGCAAATCATTCCGGCGTTGGCGACGGGCTTCGCCCGGCATTTACAAACTATCCGGATGAGCCGGGACCGTTCCTTTTTACTCCTGACCGTGTAACCAACAGCACCCTTCAAAAAGAATTCATGCCGTGCAAAAGACATCTCCTGCACCTGCTCCGCTGCAATCATGGCAAAACCAACAAACTGGGCTATCGTATTTATGGATATGGCGGGTATGAAGTCAGGGCTGTTATCAACGCCGCGTATTTGGAGATGCTGGGCAGAGAACCGGCTCAAAAAGAAATGGAAGACAACATCGCCTGGCTGCAGGAAACGAAGTCAACCGGCGATGATCTGCGTAGAAAACTCATGGCTTCCGATGAGTTCAAGAACAAATACGGCTCAATCGCCCCCGAGGATATTCATCCATACAGGATCAGGTTGTGGATGGGAATGCTCGACAGCATCCAAAAAGATTATTTGAAAGAAAACGGCAAAATGCCGGATGCAAAAACGATGTATTTTGCTGCGTTATCGAAGCTGAACAGGACAGAGATCAAACGCGTGGATGCGTCGACGCTGGATAAAAAATTGATGTGCGGCTACCAGGGATGGTATCGCTGCGCAGGCGATGGAACCAACCTGGCATGGGTTCATTATCGCGGCTTTGATCTCAATTTCTACGACGGCAACTGCGGCATCGAATTTTGGCCCGACATGTCAGAGATGGATCAGGACGAACATTACCTGCCCCATAAATTTTTCCATGAAGACGGCAGCCGTGCTTATGTGTACAGCAACGCAAATCCAAAATCGACGTTGCGGCATTTCAAGTGGATGCACGATTATGGAATTGACGGCGTCTTTGTACAAAGATTTGCGATGGAAGTCACTGCCGACTGGGACGAAGAGGCTGTATTCAGCAGAATAGGCTATAACCATGTCCTTGACCTCTGTCGTCAGGGAGCAAACAAATACGGCAGAACGTATGCCGTTATGTACGACCTTACAGATATGCCGGCGAACTACATCGACAATATGATAAGAGACTGGAAGTACCTCGTTGACATCATGAAAATAACCGACAACCCCGACGACAAAGCCTATCAGCATCATAAGGGCAAACCCGTTGTTGGCATCTGGGGAGTGGGTTTCCGCAGAGGATACACGATTGAGGATTGTAAAAAGTTTATCGATTTCCTGAAGAACGATCCTAAATACGGCGGCTGCACAGTCATGCTCGGCGTGCCATTCGATTGGAGAGGACAAAGCGCCGAGTATCTGGAAATGTACAAAAAGGCGGACATTCTTTCGCCGTGGTCAGTCGGACGTCTTAGGAATATTGACGATGCAATAAACTATGCCAGAACCACAGTCGTGGAAGACACCCAATGGTGCAAAGACAATGGCCTCGAGTTTATGCCGGTTTCCTATCCCGGATTTGGCTGGGAAAATCTAAAGGGGAAAAAGGCAGCAGGCGCCTTCATCTCGCGGGAGGACGGCCGTTTCCTCTGGGCACAGCACTATGAACTGATAAAGAACGGTTCGACCATGATATATCAGGCGATGTTTGACGAGTTGGACGAAAGCACACAGATCTATAAAGTCACCAACAATCCGCCGGTCGGAAAAAGTAAGTTCGACACCTATAGAGGCCTACCTTCAGACCATTACTTGTGGCAGGTTGGCCAGGTGTCAAAAATGCTCCGCGGCGATATTCCATTGACCCAAACCATACCGACAAGAGAATATAAATAGGTTTTTACGCAGGAATTATTGAAGATTGAAAAATAAGTTAAGGTCACACGTCATTCCCGCACAGTACCTGTCCCCGTGAAGGCGAGGGACGGGAATCCAGTTTTAATCGTTCTGGATTCCGGTTCAGGCGCCCGATGACAAACAAAAATTACTGCCAGGTTTATTAAGCATATTTTTCAAAGATCAACAATTGCTGCGCGTGTATAGAAGAACCGAAAATCAGCCCTGTCAACGCTGAAGTTGCAAGAGGAACCAAATGATGAAAAGTTACAAGAGCCAATTTGCATTGATTCATTTTTTTCTAATCTGCTTTTGCGGCACCGGTTTTTGCGGAAAAATCATTTATCCCTGGAATGCCGCGACCGCGATTGTAAAAGCGGGTGAAAGCGTTACCGTTTGGTTTGATGCCGATGACGGTCATTTTTTGTGGTCACAGGCGTCAGCCAATAAAAAGGCGGACGCCACTATGTTCTATATCGCAATATTCGACGAAGTGGATGAGGCGACCGCAATTTTCAAATGCTCCAACAACCCACCCGCAAGCGATGGATCGAAATTCTTAACGCTGGACGGACTTGCGAGCGACTTTTATCTGCGTCTTGTCGGACAAGCCGGAAAATTACTGCGTGATGAAATTCCCCTGGACACCACAGTTCCAACTATCACTGCCAAAAAAATCCCTGACGATATCAGGGCCCAACAGATCAGCGATATGGAATTCGGCATGTTCATCTGCTGGTCACTCAGCACTTTTTCAGGACATGAATGGACAAGAGGTGTAACGGATGTGTCTTATTTTAAAGCGACGGGATGTGATACCGATCAGTGGTGCAAGACCGCCAAAGAGGCCGGCATGAATTATATTCTTTTCCTGACAAAGCATCACGACGGTTTCTGCCTGTGGAACACGGATACAACCGATTTCAAGGTCACAAACAGTCCGCTCGGTATCGATGTTCTCGCCAAACTGCGAAAATCCTGTGATAAATACGGCATGAAGCTGGCATTGTATTTTTCTGAGGGTGATTGGAGCTGGATAGAACAAGAACTTCCAAAAGACGGCCTGGTGCCAGGGAGTAAAGAATGGAGAAATCCCATCTGGCGCTCTTCAAACAGGCCTGACCTGAAGAAAAAGCAGTTGAAGGAGCTTTGCACGAACTACGGTCCGATAGAATTTTTCTGGATGGACCACGCCCAGGGAACCGGCGGCCTCGATCATAAGGCGACCGTTGACTGGGTTCATAAATTTCAGCCGGATACATTTGTGGGATTCAATTCAGGCGAACCTGCAGGCCGTCTGTGCATTAGAGAAAGAGGGCGACCAGGAAAAGTCGGTGATTATAACAAGCACAGTGAGGGGTCATACACCGGATACCTGACTGCGGAATTTACCTATCCGATCCTTCCCAACCATGTGGGGGGTGCAGACTGGTTTTATTCCCTGCCGAAACACGACGCCCTTTGCCACCCAGCCGAAAAACTTTATGCCGACTACCTTGGCGCTAAAAAATATGGTAATATATTTTCGTTAGATGTCGGACCCAACTATGAAGGCAAGCTGCGCGATATCGATATTAAAACCCTCCAAAAAGTCGGGCAATACATTCGCGGCGAGATTCCATTGACTCCAACAATACCGACAAGAGAATATAAATAGGTTTTTACACAGAAATTAATTGCTGCGCGTGTATAAAAGAACCGAAAATCAGACCTGTCAACGCTGAAGTTGCAAGAGGAACCAAATGATGAAAAATTATAAGACCCAATTTGCGTTGATTTATTTTTTCCTAATCAGCTTTTGCGGCACCGGTTTTTGCGGAAAAATCATTTATCCCTGGAATGCCACGACCGCGATTGTAAAAGCGGGTGAAAGCGTTACCGTTTGGTTTGATGCCGATGACGGCCAAACCGTCACATCCGTGAAATTACGCGGCCCCTGCAACATCGTTTCCATACCTTCGGTCGCCAAACAAACAGGCTCCTGGCAATACGATGAGGTCTCCGGCAGCACGTACAACACCCGGATTGCCGTCACCGTTCCGGCGGGTACCCCGCAAGAACGGTATGACCTGATATTGAATACATCCACAGGGCAAGTGATTTCGCACGGTGCGGTTAAGGTTGTCCGGGAATACAAGACCGATTACACCATCATGCATATCTCCGACACCCATCTGTGCCAGGAAGCGACAATCAATGGTTTGCCGAATGGATTGTTTAAGATATCAGCGATGGTGGATGTCGCGAATATCATCGGACCTGAAATGGTTTTTATTACCGGCGATTTAATAAATGACAATATGTTTAACCCTCAGGAAAGAGCTGATTTTTTTTATAAGGGATCTGAGGCGAATGGTCTAAAGGGAGTGTGCGATTTCCAGGCGGCCGCCTTTTCAGCTGCCGGAAACCATGATTTTCTGCAGCAAAGTCAATCCTTTGCCGGCTTTTATCCGGAAAAATCAAAATTTTGGAATCAGTATCACGGGCTTCAATATCATCATTTTAAGTATGGAAGCACTCGTTGTATGATCGTCAATACCGGCTGGGAAGGTTTTGATTGGGCGTACCAATTAAAAGATCACACATCATGGCTCGCCGATGTCGGGCCTGGCAATCTCAGGATAGCTGCTTATCATAAAAGTGAGAATGGAATCATGGGTGTCTGGGCTGATACCGTCAATCTTGGATTGGCCATGATTGGTCATAATCATCACCTTGCCGGTAATAATCCGTACGAGCTGGGCGGCAAAAAAATTCAGTATTATGCAAATTCTATTCGGGAGCATTTTGCCTTCAACCTATTCAGGATTCACAGCGATGGGAGTTATACCGCTGTGAACAACCGGGAATTTGTCGAAAATCCGTCGGATGTTCCTTCTTTATGGAGACCTAAACTCAGGCTTGCATACGCAAAGGCCAATGACGGTACAGCTCGGACAAACACCGCAACCCTTATCAATCATTTTGATGTCGGATTTCCAGACGCCAGGGTGCGTTTTCTAATGCCAAAGGGAAATAGGTATAATGTTTCAAAAGGAACTGTCGAGCAGGCCTTTGACGGCGATTCGGCACAGCTCGTTGATGTGCGCGTGGCAATTGACCCCAACAGTATGAACACAATCGAAATATCCCCTTCAGGGTATAGATAAAAGACAACAGAGTTTTTTGTGCAATCGCGACTTTAATTAAAAACGGTTATGCCCTGTTTTTAAGAGCTTGCTTAATTCTTCGCATATATCTTTAAAATCGCTCATTTCGGCAAGATTTCGATATTCCTGCGGATCGCTTGCGTGGTCGAACAACTCGACAAGAATTACTTTGCCGTCACGAATCCACTCATTATAACGCCAGCGTTTTGTCCGGACCGATTTACCGGCCGTATCGCCCCGCTGGACCTGGGTATATGCGGTGGTTTTCCATGGCTTATCCGGCTCACTCAGCAAGGGACGAAAACTGATCCCCTCAAGATTTGTGGGCGTTTTTAATCCGCACAGATCCGCAAATGTCGGATACAAATCCACCAATTCCACAAACTGATCACATCGCGTATTGCCCCGGGTTCGGCCTTCTACTACCGCAATCATCGGAACTCGGGTGGTATCTTCAAATAAAACTGCTTTATTCCACCAGTGATGTTCACCGAGGTTATATCCGTGGTCGCCGATAAATAATACCACCGTATCTTTCCACAGATTTTGCCGGTCCAGCGCATCCATCACCCTGCCGATCTGTGCATCGGTAAAAGAGGTCGCCGCATAATAGGCACGTGTAAATTCCCGCTGATCTCGCAGAGAAAATTCTCTAAAAACAGACGCCGAGGAACTGCCGAGAATGTACTCTTCTTTTGGCAATTGTTTGTCCGGCACAACCGGCGGCATGAGTTTGTCCAGCGGATACATATCAAAGTACTTCTTCGGGGCTTCAAATGGATCATGCGGCTTATGAAAACCCAATGCCATAAAGAAGGGTTTGCCGTGTTGCTGATTCAGGATTTGGACCGCCCTGGCGGCCAATTGGCCGTCCGGCTGGTCGTCATCCGTACCTTCTGCAGCACGCCATTGGCACCAGTCTATTTTGCCGCCTGTCATATTCCGGCCTTCACCCTGTTTGCCAATCTCTGTCGGACTAAAATCCAAACGCTCATCCCATGCCTGCACATCATCGTGTTCTTTTTTCCCATGAAATATTTTCCCCATACCGACCGTATAATAGCCGTTATCTTTGAACAATTTCGGCAACGTCACATGATTTTTGATGTGTGTGCTCCATGGGACCACATTGTCCAGAATCTGCGTGGTATCCGGCCGAAGACCTGTCAGAAATGACGTCCGGCTGGGGTTGCATACAGGATACTGACAATACGCGCGGTCAAAAATGATGCCCTTTTTGGCAAGTCGGTCCAAGTTGGGCGTCTGCACAACCGGATTGCCGTAACAACCCATGATATTCTTGATATCTTCAACAATAATAAAAAGAACATTTTTGACGCCCTGGCGAGAACTTTCAGCGGCACTGCTGCCTGCAAGGGCTGATGAAAGAACGCCTACACTGATTCCGCCCAGTGAAAGTTTAACAAAATCCCGTCGATTACTTTTCATCTTATCCCTTTCTTTATGGAGTTATAACATTTTTTCATCTCACCGTATGGCCTTTAATGAGCGGTTTGATGACGCTCAGGTATTTCATACTCTCGACTTATTTCGGAGGACCATCACGCAGTAAATCGTACGGTCTGGTTTCTTCTCTTTTTAAATCCGAACGGTCAGTTACTCCTGCCATGTTGACGCCCAGACATCCAAACAGTTTCTTCCAGAAATGAGTAATCCGTTCGCTTTTTCTGGAAGTATCAATAGAACAGAGCAGGATTTTCCCTTGTCCCTTTGTCCATTCCACCAGCGCTGCACCAGACGGCTTATGCAGTTTCTCATAGAGCACCAGAGCGCCGCATTTTCGATTCTCGGATGTGTGGAAAAGAGACCAGTCGATATCACAGGCCTTAAGAAGGATTGTTGAGTTTTTGACAAACGGACCATCCAGTCCGCACTTCATCATGTGCGATTTCTGTTCTTGCTCAACGAAATATAATTCTCTCAACGAAAATGGAGCCGTTTGGGTGTTTTCTGCTCCATGCACAAAAGAAGATATCTGACGATCCGTAAGAGTCACGGATTCAGGCAGGATTGTGTTCAACAAATCCAAGTCTACCCCCCTGTCATTCAACAGGATCAGTACCGTCCCGCCGGATGACAAAGCAGATTTGACAATCATTTTATCTAATGCAATCCCAAGACCGGTATGAGCATCGATAATCACAAATTTCGCTGACGCATCATCGGTCAACGAAAGATTATAGCTATTGAGAAATGCATGCAGGCTGCTTTGCTTATCTCCAATAAACTGAACAGAATCAAATGTCGGCAACGGAACATCAGGGCGTTCCAGAAAAGGTATCCGACTCTGAAAAGGAAATGGTTTCTCAGTCGCAAGGGACGCTTTCATCGCCTCAAACATTGCCAGTGGTTTATAGAGCGGCAGGCTTGGATCCCATCCCGGATTGAGGGTCGTCACAAAAGGCCCAATCCTTTCAGGCTGCATACCAGGCTCACCCTCTTGATATGGGCGAGTGAAGAAAACTCCGTCCTTTTCAGTGGGGAGATGACTAAAATCATGAAATCCAAAATTTAAATGTTCCAATCCAAACCAGACCGTTTCAGAGGCGGAAAAGTAATCGAGTTTATCGCGAGCAATACCAGTAGCTAATTCATAGATATCAATACCCAAGGCTTCGACCCGCCCGGCATAGCTCTCGTAAGCCCGATCCCCATTCAAATAATCCAGCCGATCAGGTGTTCCATAATAAGAGCCGCTATATTCACCCAGCATCAGGGGTTTGGAGTCTTTTTCAGGAAGTCCATAATCAATCTTCTCTTTATCTTTCCAACCGTCGCCCCAGTGTTTGCTCCAAACCTTCAGACGACCATTCAGGTCTTCATCCCCATCACAAGAGATCCACTCCCGTGTCGGGTCTAACCCATAAGCCATCTGCCCCAGATCTGCAAGTTTGGCACGATAAAAGTCAAACTCTTCATCAGGAATCTTATTTAAAAGAGCTAATGCAAACATTTCATTGGCAAAACTCCAGCCCATAACACTCGGACTGTTTCGATCCCGGCGAATCAGGGCTTCATAACCAGCCCGGCAGTTTTTCCACGCCTGCTCCTGATCCATATTAAAACCGCCGGCACTACCAAACAGACCCGCTTCATCCAGAACCACAATGCCCATTTCATCGGCCATATCAATATAAAATTTGGGCCATGGCTGGGCATGCGGCCGGACACTATTGCCGCCGAAATCCCCGATCATGGTAAACCATGCCCAGGCTGTACGACGTGTCATGATGAAAGAAGAAAATGGATGCATGAAATCACCATAAAGACGTATCTTCTGTCCATTCAGGAATAAATCTCCTTCCTTGATCTTAAACTGACGCCATCCGAAACGAATGTATTTCCGATCTGTTTCTTTGCCGTCCATCTTTACGTTTAACACAAGTCCGTATAGATTGGGGTGTCCGGGACCCCATTGTTTAAGCTGCCCGTTTACGGATTCGCATAATGTAATCGTTTTGTGTTCTCCAGGCTTCAATTCGACCGTTTCGGCGGCAAGAGTCATAACAGGTGTTTCCAGGGTCCACTTCTGTTCTGGAGCCGTGAGAGTATCGTCTCCAGCCAGATTTTTCCATGGGCGAATCACTCCCCCAACTTGAATCGTACGCGTGCTGTTTGTCGCATTACTAACCCGTACGTCGATTTCCAGCAAGTCACGATCCAGCCAGGGCTTGACAAAAATATCTTCGACACAGACCTGCGGTAACCCGAGCAAAAAAACATCCTGGTAGATCCCGCAGACATCAAACATATCTGAACCTCGCGGACCCATCGCATCCCAGCCCCATTTGTATTTGGGATGTGTCTGATTCAACAGACGATGGGCTCGGACTCCCACGAGCAACTCATTTTCTCCCGTCCAATCCGCCTGATCCGTAATATTCGCTTCAAAAGGGGTGAAAGTATCGTAATGAGAATCCACAACCTTTTTACCGTTCAATGTAACACAGCATTCTCCGGCCACCCCGTCAAAATGCAGAATCAGCCTGCGGCCTTTCCAATCCGATGGAATTGTGAAACTCTTGCGCAGCCACCCCATCCGGGCGTGTTTCCATGAATCCGGATAGCTGGGAAAATAAAGAGGAACAGGATCATATTTTTGCGGCTGGGCCCATAAACCCCAGTTGTTTACGTTCCAGGCAGACGGGATTTTAATGGGTACTGCCTCCCATTTGTCGGATTTTGGCAAATCAAGGACGGGTACATTCCCACGATTCCATGGATAACCTTCCGGCAGCGCAACCGGCTGAAACTGCCACTTGCCGTTGAGACAAAGTTCGCTTCGCTGCGGCCGTTCATAGTCCGTCACAATTCCCTGGTGCGGAGCAAATCTACGATTGAATTCAACACCTGAGCAGATCGCTATAGGGAAGATGTAGAACAGAATAAATCCCCAGATTAGCTGACGGCCAATAAACAAGCCATTTTTCATTGAAGTCCCTTTTCAATCTTGCTGTTATATTATTTATACGGATTCTTGACAAGATTGTATTTACATATATACTATTCGTTATTAATAATATCAATGAAATTAATTATATCCCCTTATCGTGATATAGTTTATCCTTATCGTAGCCTAAAACTTGGATTTATTATTAGAATATCTGTTTTTATAACACTTGTATATTACCTGATCAATTATTTATAAAGGTGGTTTCGGTAATATTAAAATTGATTATAATCGTATAAACAACTTGGACATATTTTTGATTAGGCCGTTGCCCTATGGGACGAAGAAGTTCGGAAAAAACGATAAAGCATAAATTGATTTACGACAAGCTTTGCAGCGACATCGTTAAAGGAATTTACAAGCCAGGCGAAAGACTCCCAACGGAAAATGAGCTTGCGAAAACGTTTAATACCTCACGCCCCACAATCGGCAGAGCCATGCGTGACCTGCAGCAAAAAAATCTTATCACACGAAGGCAGGGACAGGGCACCTTTGTCAAGCAGAGTACGAAACATAGCAATCGAACCCTGGGACTTTTGGTTCACTGGCAGATCCGGCCTGTTCAAACCACAAGCAGCACCATATTCGGTATTATGGTGCCCGAACTGCTTAAAAACGCCAGCCAATTTGGATATTCTCTTCTTTTAAATGACATCCCTGTCGGCGATGATTCTGATTATGTTGAGGCAGCCGAGACAATTTGCAAACACCTGCTTAGTTCATCCGTGGCGGGAGTCTTTTTTACCCCCCTCGAATTAACCAAAAACAATTTCCTTAATAAAAACATTGCAGACCGGCTCAAGAAAGCAGGGATTGCCTTAGTCCTGCTGGATCGAGATTTGACGGATGGTTATCACCGCAGCGAATTTGACATCGTCGGTATTAATAATGAGCAGTCTTCTCTTATTTTGACCAGTCATTTAATTGAACTGGGCTACAGGAAAATCGATTTTATCTGTGGAACAGTTCAAACAACCGCCATTAACGATCGGTATTGCGGATATCGATTGGCACTTGAAGGAAATCAAATCCAGCCGGAAAAATCCCGCCTGCACCAGTTTGACAGTCGTAATTTAATTAACAAATCTGATTGTCCGGAACGAACCATGATGCTGGATTTAGTGAAAAGCGGAGCAACCGAGGCTTTTGTTTGCGTAAATGATACAACCGCTGCCGACTTAATCAACTTTTTCTACTCTGAAGGCATCAAGATCCCTCAGGATGTACGCATCGTAGGCTTTGACGATCTGCCGATTGATGAAAATCTTCCAGTCTCTCTGACCACGATTCGACAAAATCCTTCTGCATTGGCATACGAAGCCGTCCGAACGATGCTTGATCGAATCAACCATCCGGACATATCGGCAAGGAATATTATGCTGAACACAGAATTAATCATCCGAGAATCCTGCGGAAGTCATTTAAAAATAACGCCTGATTCTGCGGAATAACTCTGCAAAGACAGTATACCGAATATACCCGGACTGAAATAAGGACAATTCAGTGGCGGAAACAAAAAAATGTATCCGTAAATTTTCAGCCGTTAGCTCCATACAGCTCTCTTGTCGTGCGACTACCGGTTTAATCCTAACATTTTGTCTGTTTTTTCACGCTCTCGTATTCGGGGGAGCAGGCCCTGAGCCCAATACCATAGAGTCGAAATATTCTTTTATCTATATCGGTGACATACATATCGACCAGACATCGTATCACGACATGGAATGGGTAAAGTCGAATTACCCAAAAGATATAAAGCAGATAGAAAACTATGTAAATAATACAAAGCTATACACACCCTGCCTCTTAAAGCAATTACGGGCACACATTGACTCAGACAGAAAACAGATACAAATGGTCATCCAGGGTGGTGATCTTATCGAAGGCCTTTGCGGCAGCTACGATCTGCAGTTCACTCAGTTCAGGTATGCCAAAGAAATTATTGGTCAATACCTCCCCAATACAGCATTCTTTGCGACTAAGGGTAATCATGATATTACAGGGCCGGGAGCCATCGAGGCTTTTAACAGTTTTATGCTGCCATGGATGTCTGATGAAAGCAACAAACCAATACATTCGGCCTCTTTTTGTTTTTTAAAGGGACCGGATTTATTTGTCATCTTTGATGCATACAACAATAATGACCCTGACTGGCTGAAAAAAACTCTGAAAGAAAATAAACATCGTTATGCTTTTGTCGTAATGCACCCCCCCGCTGTTCCTTATGGCGCCAGAGCCGCATGGCATCTTTTCTCAAGACCTGAAGAGAAAGGCATTCGCGAGAAATTTCTGGCTATACTGGGGGAATATAGAGCGATAGTCTTGACCGCCCATTTACATAAATACAGTGTTCTCGGCAGAAAAACCCCAACCGGCTCTTTTGTACAATTCAGCATGAACAGCGTAATTAATTCATCTCGTATTTCCGTTAAAGATTATATCGAAGGCATCCAAAATTATACCGGCTCGCTGGTTTCACTGGAGCCTGATTTCCAGCCTGATACAGTGAGCCAACGCAGAAAATGGCTGGAAGATGAAAAAGAAGATGTGACATATTTTGAATACGCAGACTTCCCCGGCTATGCGATTGTGAATGTCTCTGATGCGGCTGTTACCGCGGATATTTACACAGGTGTTTCAAACAAAAAATGGAAAAATGTTAATCTTGGCGACATCCTAAAAAAATGATTTTAGGCATTTTTATCGTTCTTCGATATGGGCCTTTTCTTTTTGAGCGTCGAGAAACTGCTCGAGTGCTCTTTCTTGTGCCTGCTGAGCTAAATCCTGGACAATGACTTCTCGTACCTGTTCCAGGGAACAGGGAACAGGGAGACACTTCTTAATGACTTTAGCGATATGCCAGCCGAATTCAGTCTCAAAAATATCACTATATGAACCAGGTTTGAGACTAAATACAACCTCTTCAAAAGCCGGAACCATCTTGCCGCGCGCAAAAAATCCAAGATCACCGCCGCTGTCCGGGCAGTCAGAATTCTCCTTGGCCAGTTCCTCGAACGGAACACCCTGATCGAGTTTTTCCTTGATTTCGCACATCTGCCGGTACAGCTGTTCTTTGGAGTTGTCGGCATTCGGATGCTTAACGATATGTGCGGCATGCACCATCTCCGAAACCGTAAATCGGTCAGCCAGATGCTGGTTATAATACTTGCGGATCTCTTTTTCTGAGGGTTGAGGGATTGTTCTGGCAATCTGAGATTGCAGTCTTTCATGCCGAATTCGGTCAGCAATTTCATCGTGCAGCTTTTGCTGCTCTTGAGTACCGGCCTGGAGTCGCTGATGTAAAGGACCATACGGCCTTTCTTGACCAAGCAACTGTTGAAGAGTGTTTTGGATTTCCTGTGGAGTAATCTGCGGAAAATATTTTCGGGCTTGCTGTCGAAACAGGGTTGCCTCAATAATATTTTCCCGCGCCCATTCGGCCAATTGTTTCTCCTGCTCCTCCTTCGGCTGATCTGCAAAGACTTGCTGATATTGAGGACGTAAACGATTTATCTCGGCCTGAATGAAGACACCTTCTACTTCTTCTCCGTTGATATAGAGCGACTTGGTCACAGTACGTTCATTGTGCTGCTTCTGAACCTCCTGGGCCAGTCCTCGCAGATGACCAAGAGCATGGTCGAAAAACATCTTATACCCCTCACAAAAATAACTCGATGCCATATGCGTTCCGGTCAGCATGGCCCGGTCTTTCGGACATCCGCCCCGGCAGATATCCAGATACTGACAGGCCAGGCACTTATCCGCAAGTTCAGTCTTCCTGCTTGAAAATGCCTGCTTGACCGGGTGCGAGGCGAGTTGCTCAATCGGCGTATCGAGAATATTGCCCAGCCGTGTCTGGTCCGTGACATAAAAATCACAGCAGTAGGCGTCTCCATTATGCTCAATCACGATATAATCATTGCATTGCCGCCCGAATGTGCACTCCGTATGAGGTCTGCCCAGCAGATACGACAGCATGCTGTCAAAAATCCGCACGCTCAGTTTCCGGGTCCAACCATCCTGCCATCGGTTAAAAAAACGACATAAAAATCGTCCGTATTGTTCCGGCGTGATACTGTATTCTGCCGGCTGCTTCGGATTAGCCGGATTCGGCTCCACACACGGCACAAATTGTAAATACAGCAGATCTTTAGATGTGAAAAAATCAAAAAGTTCATCCGGATAATCTACATTCCGGTTATTGAGAAGCACCAGGATATTAAACTCTACCCCGTGCCGACGGCAGCATTCAATCCCCGCCAGAACCCGGTCATAGGTACCCTTGCCTGCACGGTCTTTTCGGTAATAATCGTGAAATTCCTGAGGTCCATCCAGACTGATCCCGCACAGAAACTTATATTCTGCCAGAAATTCAGCCCATGTATCATTCAGCAGAATCCCGTTCGTTTGAAAGGCATTACTGACGATCTGGCCCCCTGCCCCATACTGCTGCTGCAGCCGGACTGCCTGCTTGTAAAAATCAACTCCCATCAGCGTCGGCTCACCCCCCTGCCAGGCAAAGCTGTTCATCGGAAAACGCAAATCCAGATAGCTTTTCACAAGACACTCCAATGTTCCTTCGCTCATGCGGTGCGCACCGTCTCCGAACATTTCGCTCTTGCATGCATAAAAACAGTACCTGCACGCGATATTACAGTCAGGACCCGCGGGTTTAATCAATAATGTAAAAGGTTGTTGCATAAGTATTTCCATATGAAAGATTCAAAAAACATATCTGTTCATATTATATGGAATATCCAGGCCAAACACAAGAGTATTAGCCATAGATTCTAATGGATTCTGCTCAACGTTCGATTGCCGGAATACCGGCAAGTGGTTATTAAACTGTGTAATAGTGCTTGTCAGGCAAGTGTCATCCAGTAATGCATGGGAGCCGCCTTGCTGATAGCGTTCAAAATATTGGCGAGGCGTCTTCTATTCCAGGAGAAGAATCTCCGCGAGGGCAGCCGCCGACCAGCCTTTGGCCAATTCGATGACGGCCTTGACGCGGTCGGCCTGACATTTATCACGCGAGGAACGATGAAGTCTTTCCAGTTCAGCTATTTTTTCTTTTGACAATGTATAATCTCTCATATACGCTACTTATTGGATGCAAGCTGATTTCTGATTGAAAAAAAGGAATCTTCAATCGGGAGTTGTATAGTTACAGAGTTTAGGATAACCAGATGATAAAATTCCATCAGACTCAGATGCTGATTGTTCTGATATTTATTTTCACGTTGATTTTATTCTGCATTTACGGGGCGTTTCTTGGTGCTGACAGAGCGCAGGAATTTTTCAACTCGCCATCGATGTCGACACCCTGGTTTGTATTGCTCATCATGCTTTCAGCCAGACTGTTCATTTTTCTAAAATCCGCCAGAAATTTCGGCCTGTTGCTGATTCATCTGGGCTGCATCCTGATTCTTGCAGGTGCCATGTACGGCTCACAAACCGGACATCTATTTCAAAGAAAATTCTTTCAGATTGATAAGATACATAGAGGACAGATGCTCATTGGCCAGGGTCAGGAGACCAGCCAGGTCGTACTGGGCCGGGACGGCCGGATAGGCCAGCTTCCTTTTTCAATAAAACTGAATGAGTTCAGAATAGAATATTATGAACCAAAGTTTCTTCAAATCCAGACTCGACAGGGCCAACTGTGGAAATTTCCAATCGAGTTAAATACTGAATTCGATTTGGGAAGCGTATTTGGAAAGGTTAAAATATTAAGAAAGTTCCAGAATTTCAGGATCATCTTGGATAACAACATCAGAAAAATCATTGATTCAAACGAACCGGGATATAATCCGGCCATCGAAGTCCAGATAGAATATCTCACCGGCGAGACAATCAATCAATACGTCTTTGAAAATTTCGGTGGTCATTCGCACCCGCAGGATAAATTTCTGCTGTCCTGCACAGGCGCCATTCGAGATTTTATAAGCGATATTGCGATTGTCGAAAATAGGAACACGGTCGCACGGAAAAATATTGAGGTCAACCACCCGCTTCACTATGGAGGCTATTACTTTTACCAACAGTCGTATGACGAACAAGGCTATCAATTCAGCATTCTTTCTGTTGTCTCCGACAGCGGTCTATCCATTGTCTATTCAGGCTATCTGATGCTCGTAGCAGGCGTATTCTGGCATTTCTGGCTCAGTTCTTTATTCAAAACAAAAGAGAAACACTTATATGGAAATTAAATATACAGCTCAGGGCCTTCTCATTTATGTGTCGATGGCTATTTATATTCTGGCCTTCTTTTTCACTCTAATCAAATATCGTAAGACCGGCCTTAATTTATATGTGATTGGATTTATTGCAGCATTGTGTTCCTTTGCGTACCGATGGCATCACGTTAATCACATTCCTATGCAAAATCTTTTTGAAGTATTTCTTTGTCTGGGAATGCTCTATCCTGTCTCATTATTTTGCGACAAAATCCTTCGTGTTGGGGGATACGCCGCCGACATGCTTATTGGCGTCATCGTTCTTTTCCCGGCGGGCTTTGTTTTTAAATCCGAACCACAACAGCTTCCTCCGGCATTGCAAAGCTGGTTGTTTGCTCCGCATGTAGCAGCCTATATGCTCTCCTATATTTTTATGTCCAAGGCGGCCTTTTGGGCCTTTGCTCACTTGACTACTGTCAAGAATACCCATCAAGCTATAGTGCACCAGGAAATAGCTGCTTACAAAATGGTTTGCGCGGGTTTTCCCCTGCTGACTCTTGGACTGATATTGGGCAGCTACTGGGGGCAATGTGCCTGGGGTGATTTCTGGGGCTGGGATCCGAAGGAATTATGGTCTCTGGCTTCCTGGCTTTTTTATGTGGGATATTTCCATTTTCGCAGTATGTATGGTATAAAATATTCCCGTATCAATAGTATTTGGGTCATTTTGGGATTGGTTCTGATTCTGATAACCCTGCTATGGGTAAACCTTTCTCGGCTTTTTCATGGACTTCACAGCTATGCTACTTAGCGGATTACTCTTAAAGATAAGAATAAGGCTTGTGGAATTACTAAGAGCCTCTAACAAAATGAATTGTCACACCGAAAGCGAGCGATTTTGTGGCCGGCAAGGCGGACGGGGCAAAATTGCCGCAGGCGTAGCGGAATACTACGTCGAGGACGATTTTGGCCCGGCCAACGCCGCCGGACGCAAAATAAGCCGCTTGAATGCAAAGGCATTTTGTTAGATGCTCTAAGTATCCTAAGCCATTCCGCCTCGGAGTCCGGGGGTAGATTCTGATATTCTCATGGAAAAGATTTCGGATCATATCCACAGGGTGATTGCATTGGAAACACAGGAAGATATTTGTATCTGGATCAACCGAGTAATCGATGACTTCATTGACAGTTTACTTAGTATCGCAATTTGACATGCAGTTTGAACACAGAAACGAACAATGAATACGTGTGTCGGCAATTCAGAAAGAATTGATTGTTGACAGCCGGAAAGGTCTCGGCTATATATAAACTTGGTAGTGCGTTTTTTGTTCCGCCAGACGGGACACTTTTATTCTACAGTTTATATGCCTTAATACCAATGGTATTTAACTTGTCCCTTTGATAGAATTCTGAAGGGCACCTTTATATGTCAAAACTTTCAATTGTGATTCCGGTTTTTAATGAACAAAACAAAATCAGCCGAGACATTCTGGCCGCGGATCAATTTTTAACTTCTGAAGGCCTGGCCGGGGAAATTATCCTCGTTGACGACGGCAGTAAAGATGACACAGCGAAAATAGCTGAAAAAGTCGCCCAAACAATACAAGCTGAATGCGTCATTGAATCCCTGAAAGAACATCGCGGTAAAGGATTTGCGGTACGAACCGGGATATTGAAAAGTCGGGGTGACTTTGTTGCTTTTTCCGACAGCGGCTGCTGTGTACCTTATGAGGAGATTCAATTGGGAGTCAATTTGATTTCCTCCGGACGATGCCAAATCGCACACGGCTCGAGGAAATTAGCCAACGGTTCTATTCTGCAGCCTCAACCACTTTACCGACAGGTTTGTTCGAAAATTTTCCACTGGTTCCTGATCCATGATATCAAGCGGGTTGGCAACCTGACCGATACCCAATGCGGATTTAAAGTCTATCGGGGCGATATCGCACGAGAATTGTACTCAAGCAGCCAAATTGACGGATTTATGTTTGATGTTGAGATTATTTTACTGGCGTTGTCCCAAGGGTACAATATCCTCGAGTTTCCCGTAAACTGGCGATGCGATCCGGACAGCCGTCTTAAGCCGCTGCATGAATCCTGGCGTGTGTTCAGAGATTTGGTCCGATTGAAAAAACGCTTTGGAAAATTCCTTGCCGACAATACGCCATAATTTATTTTTTGTCGGACCAATCGCCTACTTTCAGTGTTTCTTCAGTCTGGGTATTCCCTGAAGTCATCAATAGCATCAGGGACATGCCGGGAATCCTGACAGGCAAGTTATGGATTTTCTCAAGAGGCATGATCATTCCGGCGGTCGTCAGAGCATCCGCCAGGGCCGCATTTTCTTTGAGACGAATCCAGCAGGCTTTTCTGTCTGTGACGGGTTGGCCGGTAAGGGGATTAATAATATGACGCCCGGCCTCGATTCCTGAGCAACTGAATACTTCCTCTTCCAGTTCGAGTCGTGCAAGTATTTGCTGATTTGTTGGATTAGTCAGCGTGACCGGCCAGCCATTTTTTCCCAGCGGTTTTTTTAAGGCACAAACAGAACTGGCTCCACCATGGATCAGGGCTTTATCGATACCCCACTCGTGCAATACCTCCGCAATTTTATCGACCGCATATCCTTTTGCGATTCCTCCCAGATCAAGATTTACCCCCCTGTCGGTTACCATAACACTCAAGCCATCCGAATTCAGCTCAAGCATTTTCATACTGGGCCGATTAGCCTGGAGAAAAAGAGCCTTCTGAGAGTCGCCGCTCTTCCATGCGGCGATGATATTGCCAAGGGTCACATCGAAGGCCCCGTCGGTCAACTGCCAGGCTTGTCCGGCAACTTGCAGACATTTAAATGTATCCGGGTCAATGATTATCTCCTGGTTCGGTTTAACCGCATTAATCCGTCCGATATCACTGTTTTGAATAAAGCGGCTCAGCAAACTCTCTAATCTGTCCACTTCCTTGAAAGCAGCGCGTGCGGCCTGTCCGGCATAGGTCCCCCGCGTGTCCTGAATATATACCTCAAACGTAGTATTCATGGCCGTATGACTGAAATGCACGAGATTTTCAATTTGTTTTTTGTCCAATGGATTAACCCCCAATTGCTCATTTTCCTTTTCTGCCGGATCCGCGGTGTTCATCCGGTCCCACAGGTCCTGGCGGATATATCCACCCCACTCGACTCCGGGACGCAGTTGAAGTTTCTTTTCAAACAGAGGAACGTAGAGATTCTTTTGGCCCGGCCTGGGAACAGAATACAAAACACCAAGCAGTTCCTGTTCCAGTTTGGCATTTGCCAGAATAATCGGTGTATTGCAGACAGACGGGTCAATTTGGGACCAATACCCAACTTGCTTAAAGTTTCGCAAATACCACGGCAAAGGCCAGTAATCGCTGTCGGAGGCAATCACATAGACCGGCAAATCCTGACCTTTATCGGAAGCGAGTGCCGCCTTGTTAACCGCCTCGATCATTTGAAATACATCCATCGATGTATGGGCATAAACATAGGGATTGACGGGATTTGAAGTATATTTAAAATTCAAAAACCAGCATTGAGCAGCAGGGCTTGCTATTACGAAAACAAGAATGAACAGGCAGGCACAAATCTTTTCCCAGCGAGCCTGTAAAACATCCATCATCCGATCAATAATCCACCCGGCCAGAATCGCCATTCCATAGAGGAAACTCAGTACACACCATGGGGTTTTATAAGGGATTACAGAGTAAATTATCGTTAAAGCCAGGGTATAAATCGCAAAAAATCGCATGAAAACCGAACTTGTTGTCTGTCGAAACAAAGCCAAAATCAAACCCGCGGCCGCCAATGCTATGATAATATCTTCATTCCAGGTAATGGGTTCAAAGATTTCCAGCCACGTCAGCAGGTCCAGATAGTAATACCAGGGGTGAATATGGGTACTTTGGCCGGAGGCACGTTGGAACCAACTCCCATAGGTGCTCACAGAATCGATGATTCCTCCCGGATTGGTTCCAAAGGAAGAATAAAACAGGATGGATGTGACTGTCATTGCGGCAACTGCGGCTAAAATAGGCAGTACCTTTATCGGCTTAAAAGACTTGTAGTTAAAATAGCAGAATATCAATGCCAGGAAGGCCGCAAAGACTGAGAAAATAAACGTTTCCTTGCTTGCATGCATCAGGCCGGCTGCGATACCGGCCAGGATAATCCAGCTGATTTTGCGAGTCTGAAAGTACATCCAGCCAGAGCCTAAAGAAGCCGCCGTAAAAAAGACCAGCAGCGTTTCCTGGATGTAATACCGACTGTAATAGACAAACGCAGGCGAAAAAGCAATCAGGATGCAGCTGAATATTGCAGTCCGGCGGCCAAATGCCTTGATGAAAAACAGCGGGGTTAAAGTCAGCGCTATCCCGAAGAATGCCGGAATAATCCGCAGGGTTGTTTCATTGATCTGCTCATGGCTTTTTTCGCCCCGCAGAAAGGCGCTGACCAGCGTAAAGTAATTCAGCGTCGGCCCGTGAAATTCGCTGGCGTCGTATGTATAAGATCCCTTTTCGAGAAGAGCGGAAAACTTTTCTGCGTGAACCGCTTCATCGGTATGCATGGGACGGTCGTTTAATCGCCATAAGCGAAAAAACGACCCTCCCGCAAGTACCGTTATCCATAACAGAATCCATGTGAAACGGCTTCTCATCGGCTATTTGCCAAATACTTCAACCTCGATATAGTGGCTGTAATCGTTCTGGTTGTTACCCTGGCTATACAACCGGACATAACGTGCTTTGGTCCCTTTGGCATCCACCAGTTTGCCTTCGGCTTTGTCGATGTAATGCTTATCTGTTCCAACGCCCAGACCGAGAGAATTATCCACGTCATTGTTAAACAGGGTTGTTACGCCCGTGATGAATTCAGCATCATTGGAAACCTGTACGACCACGTCAAAATACACACGGGGTGTTTTGTGGAAATGCCAGAAGACGATGGCATACAACTCATGCTCCGAGCCGAGATCTACTTGTATCCATTGCTTAAACGGGCCTAATTCAACCACGCTGCCTTCGGTTGCTTCCTTGTCACCGTCGACAATCATCGACAATGTACCTGTGATCGGCTCTGCTTCTGAGCCGGTGACAGGTTTATTCAGGGCAAGGTTCTTGACTCCCGCGGGGGCAAGAAACTGCGGCCGGGACATCTTGATATCCGGTTCCAGATTTTCGATGTTCCCTAAGTTTTCGGGGGTTCCCACAAACATGGGCTTGGGAAGAACCAGGGGTATCGGTTCGAGTTTTACGTCGGCTTTGGCAGACGAGGCTTCAGCCGGCTTGGGTTCCTGAGCAACGGGAGCCTGTGCAGCAGGTTTGGATTCGGCCGGTGCCGCAGGCTGCTGGTCAACAGGTTGTTTCTTTGCACAGCCGCTAAACGCCAGAGCAGCCAGCACGGTCATGACTAAAATAATTCTGTTTGTCATATTTTCATATCTCCTGATTCATAGTATTGTCAATAATAGTACAGATGGACACTCTATTTTGTGGTTACACATTCTTTTTTTCAAGCAAAATCGTTTCAGACTCTAATCCAAAACCGGCCAGTGCAAAGTAAGCCGCTGCTGCCGCCACCATCGGTATCAGTGCTTCAAGGCCATACCCGAACTTATTTTTCGTAATCACACCAAGCAAACCAAGGACCAGGCCGAAGGCCCATGCGATATAGCCCGCCCAGTTGATGCCCTTGCGGGGACCTTTCCATCCGCCGCTGCGGATATAATCAGCCAGCATCACTCCCGCGATCGGACCAAACGCAGCGCCAACCATCAGAAAGAAGCTGATAAGATTATTGGCAATTCCAGTTGCGGCAAGAATTACACCAATCAGACCTGCCGCCAATGTCATTGGGACTCGCGGCAGTTTGGGCAGCATGGTTGCAAACGCATTGGACGCCAGAAACGCACAGAATCCTGTCGGGCAAATACAGGAGATAACAAATACCCAGGCGGATAATTTTGCCAAACTGCCTGTCTGGGCAATTGAGGCAAAGAAAGCGTCAAAGGCTTTGCCGCCGGAGATTTGGGCGGCGATTTGCGGATTTTTACCGGCTGCGCCGGCGATTGCCAGAATCGCCAGCAGACCGGCGACGATTGCAGCTACGGTGACTCCGAAGAAACCGCCAAGGGCAACATCTTTTTCATTTTTGCTGTTCATGCCGAAATCAGCCCCGGCCACACCCGCGGAAGCAAAAAAACCCGCTGTGGATTGCAGCGCTGCAAACATCGCCAATGACATCGCAACACCAATAACGCCCTGGGCTACGACGACATTGGTACTGAAATTAGCCAATCCGTCTTTATTGGCAATTGCCGCAATCGCTATAAATACCAGCGGGAAAATAGGCAGCCACGACGAAAGCTTTGCCAGCAGACCAATACCAATCGCTCCCACAAAGGCCATGCTCAACCCCCATACCGCACAGACGACCCAATACAGGGCTTGATTGTCTGCCGGCACCTTGCCGATGGCTTCCATAAAAAAGCCTGCCGCTGAAGTCGTAAACACTGCGTGCCAGAATATCTGAACAATACCCATTAAAAAGCCCGGGATGGCGATTCCTCCGACGGCGCCAAAGGTTGACGATGCCACGACATATAAAGGCATCCCTGTCTGCATTCCCAGTTTAGCCGGGACATAGTAAATCATCAGGCAGAACAGCGCCCCCATCACAAGTCCGATGATCGTCGCGCTGATACTGCCGTAAGCAAGCCCCCCAGCCATGCCCGCCATAAACGGCACGGACAGGAAAATTCCCGCATACGCCGGGGCCGTGTTTTTGTACCAAGGTCCACGATTGGCCGCCGAATTTGTGTTTGCCGCGATGAGATAATTCGGTAATGATACGTTTGCCATAGTTTAATCCTCCTGGCTAAAATTGATGTGACTTCTTTTTGGTATCCTCAAGAATTCCCATCCGTATCAGGATGTAGAGTTCAACAATTGCTATCCAGGCGAAAACAAGTCCGCACCAGCGGTGCAGGTGATAAAACAGTTCCTGATAGTGTGTTCCAAACAACGGAAACATACTTAAAACCATCGTTAACGTTACCGGCAGGGATAATATCAGTAACAGCCAGAACCCTGCTTTCGCGCCGATGCCGATATCCGTTAACCGACAGCCGTCGATTTTGCTGCTTGTGCAGCCCAATCCAACCGTTTCGAGGTCTTCTTTATTAAAACGATATTGGCCGGCCCCCAGCAAAGCCAACAGGGCCGTACAACCAATAAAAACCGGAGCAAATGTGGCATGGATGATCAGCCAGTAGCCTGCAAGTCTGGAGCCTAACATGAGTGGCGTAAACCCGGTCAGCAGCAATACGACAAAACTCAAGAGTCCCAGCAGGAAAATAAATTTTCTTATCTTTCCCGGCAAACTGAGTTTCTGTTCCGGGAACAGCAGGATAAACAAATGCACTTTTTTGCGAATCAGCGAACCGGGTGAAAACCGCGGCTTGTAACCGCAGGGAAACAGCAGATGATGCAAAAGGAGTCCCGCAAAAATCACTCCAAAACTGATGATTGCAGCCCATCTGAACATTTATTTGTCCTCCTCGGCACAGGCGTTGGAGATGGCCGCGGTCGCCTTAAGCACATAAGCCAGTACCACAATTCCAATCAGGGCGCAGGACGCCAGAGCGATCACCTTTAAAAACGGCCGGAAAACAAATGTGAAATTGAAGACCCACATATAGAGCCGGTCGATTCCCTGCAGTTGGACCATTTCCATATAGGCTGTCCCGCCGGCTGCTTTTACAGGGGTGTCCACCCCTACTTTGCCGAAGAAAAACGGTGAATCGACCGTGTGACAATCCTTGCAATTTCGAACGCCGAGAGATTGATTGGCCGGGCGGACATCATGGGCTAAGGGCCATGCATAAGGTTGAGCGGCTTTATGCTCAGTGCTGATGATTTTGTCTTCAGCATCAAGCTGGTAAAGCTTTCCGCCTGCGATATAAACTGCTCCTACATCATCTTTTTTCAAAGCCAGCAGGACATTGCGAATCTGCTCTTCGGTCAGGGGACGCCAGTCATCCTCTTTTTGAACGTCCGCCTCTAAAATTTTCGCTGCCTTCTTAAGCACATTGGCCGGAGCCATCGGTGTGACTTTATCATCGGCCAGAATTCCCCAGAATGCGGGCCAGAACATCTTATAGGGGCCGATTTTACCGTCGGCACCTTTCATCAAGACCGGGGCATAAAGGTGCGGCTGGGCAATGTCGAGATTGTGTTTTCCGTGAAGGCCGGTTTTGTGCATTCTGGATGTTTTCCAGCGTCCGGCGGTGTCCTCGGGGACAGTGCCGCTATGACAGGCCGTACAGGTCAGCTTTTCAAAATGAATGGTGGGAATGCCCAGATGCCTGGGGTTGGGCGCACCCAGACGATTCGATTCTGAAAGATCGGCAGCATTACCCAAGTGGCATCCTTCACAAGTCAGCGATTTGCCGCTTCCCTGAGTTTCCATGCCGCGTGTCATCATGTGGTCGTCGCCGTTGCGATGGCAATCGATACAGTTCAAACCGGATTGCAGGTGAACATCCTGGTCCTGCGTCCATTCGCTGTTTTCATCCACGCGAAGGTCCCGGTTGGAATGACAGAAATAACATCGTTCATTGGCGGGCAAGGCAATATCAAAAAAGGCCATGTCATCCTTGTCGAGAACGCCCTGGTTGTAAGTGACTTTGATGCCTTCATCGACTGCCGGGTCGAAATAATCATCCAAGCTCAGTGCAACCCCTTCAACTACCCCTTTGCCGCTGGAGGCTGTGGGAATCCAGCGATAATTCTGCCGGGCCGATTGCAATGCGGCCAGACTCTGGTCTTCCTGGGGACTGTTGTGATGGCAGGCTAAGCAATTGATTTCATACTTTCCGCTGATTTCCTGACGAATAGCCTCGTCAGGATCCTGGGCATCCATCTGGCCATAGCTGCCGCCGGGAAAGTGACTGTAAAAAGTTTTCAGAAACGCCCACGGAGTAATACCCAGTTGCTCAGGGGGATATGCCCCCTGCCATTTTCGGGAAGTGATTGGTATCTGGGTGCGTGTCTTTGAATCCATCAATACCCAGGGCTGACCTGACCTGCCGGATTCGACCTCCGGGTCATGGCCGTTAAAATGCCAGCCCTTTGCGATTTTTTGATAGTCGTGACATTTGCCGCAGGTCTTCTCAATCGAAAACGGCTGTGGTTTTTTGTCATTGGCTCGAATTCGCACACCTTTTTCGTCGTAAAGCTCAAAACGATGTACGGGAGTGCTGCAATTGCCGTCGTTGCCTTCCCCAATCAGTTCGGTTTCTTCGACCGACTGGGCACGAACCGCAGGCAGTACCAGCCATAAGAGCAGTATGAATGTTATTCTTTTCAACGGCACGTTCATCCCTGAATCAAACTTTATATTCCTCTTCCTTGAAATCTAAACGAGTCGCCTTGCTGACGGCTTCATTGACTTTCAACACGGTCACGGCCGTTTCATAGCCAACCTGGGCCGGACAATTGAGTTTTTCGGTTCCTCGAATCGCGTTAAAGAAATTCATCAAATGCGGCTGATGATAAGGATCGGTCAGTTCCACCGTCAATTTATATTCCGCAGCGGGGATGCTTTCGCGTACATCCAGCACCGCTTCTTTGTCTTTGTCCTCGGCGACTTTTGTGCCTTTTGCCTTTTCGATATATCCTTTGGCTACCCACGGGTCCCACTTGGCCTCTTGGACCCAGCCCTCACGATACACACTGCCACGATTGGATGCCTCAGAGATAAGCATCGTCCCTTCATCACCCATAAAGCATTCAAAGTAGCCGTTGGCGCTGTTGGTTGTCAGGGTCTGGTAAAACGCACGGACCGGGCCGTTTTTGGTTTCATATTCATAAATGGCCATGACGCTGTCATACCATTCATGGTCTTTCCAGTAATCCACGCCGCCGCTGGCGATAACGCTTTTCGGGTTGCAGCCCAAAAACCAGGAATAAATATCGATCTGGTGACTGCCCAGATCGACAATCGGGCCGCCGCCGAGTCCTTTATACCATCGCCAGTTGAGGAACTGCTGCATATTCTTGAAACCATATTTATTCAGTATGGCTTCCTCAATAGGAGCCATTCCTTCCCGAAGAATATTGTCTTGACATGAGTCCTTACTGCGGTTCCACTGGCCGTTGATGGTGGTGATACGGCCAAGAATATGGGCATCCTGCAGTAATTTGTCATAGCAGTACCGATAACGTGGATTGCTGCGGCGCTGGTGACCGATTTGAAGCTGCTTGCCGCTGGCTTTCTGAGCCTCGACCATTTTTTTGGCGCCTTCAATGGTATTGCTCATTTCTTTTTCGCAATACACATGCAGACCTTTTTCCAGGCAGGCAACCGTATGCTCGGCATGCCAGAAATCCGGCGTGGCGACAATGACCGCATCCAGGTCCTTTTCCGTATCCAGCATTTCCTTGTAATCCGTATAGGCCGTGTCCCGAAAGCCGGACTTGCTGTAACGCTTCAGGCGTTTTTGTACCTTGTCACGGTTGACGCCCCAGATGTCGCAAACGGCCAAAAAACGAATGGCCGGGTCTCTTTTCATGATAATCGCATCCATCAGGACCTGTCCCTGTGCGCCGGCTCCCAGCAGGGCTATATTAATTACATCTTTGGCCGGTGCATCGGCCCCCTGCGCCTTGCCGCTGACATACAATCCTGCGCCTATTGCCGCGGTGGTCTGAAGAAACTCCCTTCGACTTAATTTTTTGAACATAAAAATACATCCTTTACCTGATTAAAGCTTTTGAATTTTAATATTCCGATACCAGATACTGAAACCATGGTCCTGAAATCCAAGCCATCCTTCGCCAGGCAAATCTTTGTACGCAATATTAAACTTGTTTGCAGTCCCATCCGGGTTTTTATGCGCCTCGGTCCAGTCATTTAGGTTTATATCAAGAATCCGCTGATTATTCAATACCGTTTTTATTTCCGATCCCTTGGCGCAAATAGTCATCCGGTTCCACTGACCCGGCTTTCGGACCGTATTGACCATCGGCTCCTTGACATCGTAGATACTGCCGCAGATGTGTTTGCCAATCGGTTTACCGAAAGAATCCTCTATTTGTATCTCGACCCAGGGAAGCCAGGTATGTTCGGCCGCCCTCAGAAAGACGCCGCTGTTGGTTTTTTCGGCAAGCTTGAATTCGAAATCCAGGATAAAATCAGAATACTTATCCCTCGTCCAGATATCTCCCTTGCCTTTTCGGGCCAACTGGCCGTCTTCCATTGCCCAGCTATTCTCTTTTAGTTCGGCATTCGACAAATCGCTATTAAATAACGCTTTCCAGCCGGTCGGCTTCAATGCGGATGCGAGCGAATCAAAATACGCGATGGACTCACGGATTTCCGGAATATTATTGTCCCAGTTATATTCATATTCGATGGCAAATGTCCCCTGAAAACCCTGACCATGGAGTTCTTCCAGTATCCCTTTTATGCGTCCCTTCCCCGTACCCCAGACGACATCATGCCCGTCATCAATTTCCTTGATATGCACGTCGTGAATCCGACCTTTCAATTTCTTGAGGCATTCCACCGGATCCAGACCGCTGCGAACCCAATGCCCCACATCAACACAGGCTCCAATCCACTTACTTCGACCTTCACAGGCCTTCAATACAGTATCCGGATTCCAGTAATGACTTGGCTTGGGATGATTGTGAATCGCCAGTTTGATCTGGTATTCCTGGCAAAGTTTGTCGATCAACTCATACTGATCTTCGGCCGGTTCAGAGACGAGAGTGCCAATCCCCATGTCTTTGACAAATTCAAACAATTTACGGGCACCGGCCTCATCGCTTGCAATTTTCGTTACTCCGAAGGCAGTAACCTGAAGGTTTGCCTCGGCCAGTTTTTCCTTGACGGCCTTCCGCAGCGGGTCGGACAAGTCCGGTCCAAAACCGTCAGAAATCTCCGGGGATATTTTCTGCCCCGGATAGGCCTGAATATAATCCAGTCCCAAAGACCGAGTCTTGTCAATCGCCTCAAACAGCGTAAAACGATTAAACGACCACGCCTGTATCCCGAGTTTCCAGCCGTCATAGACGTCTGTTTGAGGGTGTATTGTTAATTCCGCCGCCGACGCCATTATCGTTAATAATAAAACAACCATCACAAATGTCAATCTCTTTTTATTCATAATTATCCCTGCTTTCTGTCCGCTTTTAAGCTTTGGGTTTTTCCAAATACCAGCCATCCCGATACTTGGATTTGATATAGTCATTGGCTTCTTCAACATTGGTTACTTTCATGTTCTGGCCGTCCCAAAGTAATTTCTGCCCCGGGAAAAATAAGGATAAGTTGCCCATGACGCACATTTCAGTTAACGGCCCGGAATAGTCAAAATTAGAGCTGGGCTGGCGTCCTTCCTTGATCGCCGCCACCCAATCCATCTCGTGACTGGTTTTTATCCGAGGTATCGTCTCTTTGGGTTTATTGTAGGCTTTCATTTTCTCGTAGGGAATTAACTGCGGGCTGGCCGCATAGCAGCCGCACATCAGTTTGCCTTTATCGCCGATAAAAATTACACCATTGCCGCCGTCGCCCATCTGCCGACTCAATTCCAGTTCCTCCGGCCGTTCCGGAAGCAGGCCGCCGTCATACCAGTGAACCTTGACTGCCGGCATCCCTTCACGGGCCGGAAACTCATAGTGGATGGTGGATGCCAAAGGATAGGAGTCCTTAATCTCAGTGAGACGCAGCCCCCTCTGGGGAACGGGCACTGCAAAACTTCCCTGTACACTGGTGGGATATTTCAATTTCAGCGACCAGAAGACCGGGTCCAGGATATGACACGCCATATCACCCAGTGAGCCGGTGCCGAAATCTAACCATCCACGCCATATCCAGGGATGATAGGCCGGGTGATAGGGACGCTGCGGGGCCGGGCCGAGGAACAAGTCCCAGTCGAGGGTTTCCGGAACCGCCTCAGCCTCTTTGGGAGCTTCAATACCCTGCGGCCAGAGCGGACG
>VGXU01000026.1 GCA_016873215.1 Planctomycetota bacterium | reverse complement strand
AGAAAGGGATTTTTTCGATCCCTATCCTATACCAAATCACACGGCCGGCCGGAGGAGAAGCGAGTTTTCTGGGCTGGCGGCCAGAGGTCTTTGCCGGCAGGGAATCAAGACGATTCAGCGGCCAATAATCCAACAGCAGCAGTACCAACGGCAGCGTTACCAGCATCGGCTTGGCCATAAGACCCAGCGCGAAAAAGATAAGCGATATTATATACTTGAAAACGGACGGGCGTTTGACATATCCGGCATAAGCGGCCAGGGTCAGCAGCAGGAAAAAGGTACTCAGCACATCCTTGCGCTCCGTGATCCACGCTACCGATTCCACATGCATTGGATGCAGGGCAAAGGCGGCGGCAACAAACGCACTCGGCCATAAGGAGCCGGTCATTTTACTGAGAACCATAAAAAGCAGCAGGGTATTGACAAGATGCAGAACCACATTGACCAGGTGCATCCGGCCGGGATGAAGGCCGAATATCTGGCAATCGAGCATCAGGGAAAGCCATGTCACGGGATGCCAGTTGGCCGCATGGCCGGAAGTGAATGCCCAGCGGATGTTTTCTGCGGTCAACCCGCCTGAAACGTGTTGGTTGTTATAGACATAGTCAGCATCATCAAAAAAGTTGACGAAATCAAATGTGTGTACCTGCCAAAAGACCAGCAGGGTGCTTGCCGTTAAAGCAAAACAGAGAAAAATCAGCACAGATTTTTTCAGAGACTCGAACATAGATTGACAGTGTATTTACAAAAAACTCGGCTGTCAAGAAGCGAAAAGCGGGCTATCAGGCAAGTGAGCTACGGTTTGTTGGGGTCGCTGGGACGTTTTTGTGCTGATTCGATATATGGTTTGCCCTGAGTATAAAAGGTAAGACGATACTGAATGTCATCCTTGATCTTTGAACGGTCTTTAGTATCGACAAGGGCCAAAGCAGTCCTGGCGGTCTCAATTGCCTCGGCGAATCTGCCGGCCGAGGCATAGGCAGCTCCAAGTGTGTCAAGCACGCTGAAGTTCATGGAGTTTGTTGCGGTGCATGCCTCCTGCGCAAGACGAATCGCCTCGGAAGGATTCCGGACCGCCGGGTCGGAACAAACGGCAAGCATCCATGCCAGGTTATTCTTTGCGCCGATATTGTTCGGTTCTATTTCAAGGGAGCGTTTTAGGTGGCGTATCGCCTCGCCGAAATTCCCCTCAGACAGGAGAGTATTGGCGAGATCGTAATGTGCCTTGGCGTAATACGGCCTGATTCGTATCGCCTGCCTGTACACCTCTATCGCCTCCTGCCGGCGGCTCAGATTGACGTAAGTGTTCCCAAGATTATAGTATGCCTCGGCGAAATCCGGCTTTATTCGTATCGCCTGCCTGTAAGCCTCTATTGTTTCCTGCCAGCGGCCCAAATTGGCGTATGCAGTGCCAAGATTATTGTGAGCCTCGGCGTATTCCGCCCTGAATTGTATTGCCTGCTTACAGGCCTCCATCGCCTCCTGCCAGCGGCCAAGGTTGATGTAAGCAATGCCAAGATTGTAGTATGCCTCGGCGAAATCCGGTTTGAATTGTATCGCTTGTTTAAAGGCCTGTATCGCCTCCTGCCATCGACAAAGATGGCTGTAAGCAGCGCCCAGATTATTGTTCGCAGTAAAATTGTTTTTCGTGACTTCGCTGGCGTGAGAGAAAAGAGTTATGCTGTTATTCCAATGGCCTGCCTGTCGGTATGTACCTATTCCCAGAGCTGTCAGCACAAGGGCCGCGGTGACACCGAGGGTTGCGTTTCGATAGGGCCATTTCGAACACAGTTCCGGCAGACCCCAGGAAATCATGACGAAAAGACCGATATAGGGTATATAAGTATAACGGTCGGCAAAAGCCTGACCGCCAACCTGAACCAATCCTATCACGGGTATCAGTGTGATCACAAACCAGAACCAGCCCACCGGCAAGTACTTTCGTGTTCGCCCCAGACAAATCACTAAAACGGATATACCGAACACCAGCAAAGCACACAGCGCAATCTGCAGGAACGAAAAACGGTCGACGTCAAAAGGATAAAATACCGCAAGATTTTGCGGCCAGAAAAGTTTACCCAGATATCGTAAGTAGGACAGGAAGACATTGGCAGCCCTGCTTTCCAAAGAAAGAGCAGTGACATCCTTAATTGCGCCCCCGGCCCGCTGAGCAATTAACGTAATACCACTTGATAGAACCGCGAGAGCAAAGAAAGGGATTTTTTCGATCCCTATCCTATACCAAATCACACGGCCGGCCGGAGGAGAAGCGAGTTTTCTGGGCTGGCGGCCAGAGGTCTTTGCCGGCAGGGAATCAAGACGATTCAGCGGCCAATAGTCCAGCAGCAGCAGTAAAATCGGCAGCGTCACCAGCATCGGCTTTGCCATAAGACCCAGCGCAAAAAGGATAAGCGAGGCTATATACTTGAAGACGGACGGGCGTTTGACATATCCGGCATAAGCGGCCAGGGTCAGCAGCAGGAAAAAGGTACTCAGCACGTCCTTGCGTTCGGTTATCCATGCGACTGATTCGACGTGCATCGGATGCAGGGCAAAGGCGGCGGCAACAAACGCGCTGGGCCATAAGGAGCCGGTCATTTTACTGAGAACCATAAAAAGCAGCAGAGTGTTGGCAAGATGCAGAACCACATTGACCAGGTGCATCCGGCCGGGATGAAGGCCGAACATCTGGCAATCGAGCATCAGGGAAAGCCATGTCAGGGGATGCCAGTTGGCCGCATGGCCGGAAGTGAATGCCCAGCGGATGTTTTCTGCGGTCAACCCGCCTGAAACGTGTTGGTTGTTAGAGACATAGTCATCATCATCAAAAAAATTGACGAAATCAAATGTGTGTACCTGCCAAAAGACCAGCAGCGTGCTTGCCGTTAAAGCAAAACAGATAAAAATCAGCGCAGATTTTTTCAGAGACTCGAACATAGATTAACAGTGTATTTACAAAAAACTCGGCTGTCAAGAAGCGAAAAGCGGGCTATCAGGCAAGTGAGCTACGGTTTATTGGGGTCGCCGGGACGTTTTTGTGCTGATTCGATATATGGTTTGCCCTGAGTATAAAAGGTAAGACGATGCTGAATGTCATCCTTGATCTTTGAACGGTCTTTAGTATCGACAAGGGCCAAAGCAGTCCTGGCGGTCTCAATTGCCTCGGCGAATCTGCCGGCCGAGGCATAGGCAGCTCCAAGTGTGTCAAGCACGCTGAAGTTCATGGAGTTTGTTGCGGTGCATGCCTCCTGCGCAAGACGAATCGCCTCGGAAGGATCCCGGACCGCCGGGTCGGAACAAACGGCAAGCATCCATGCCAGGTTATTCTTTGTGCCGATATTATTCGGTTCTATTTCAAGGGAGCGTTTTATTTGGCGTATCGCCTCGCCGAAATTTCCTTCAGATAGAAGAATATTGCCAAGATTATCGTATGCCTTGGCGTCATCCGGCTTGAGCCGTATCGCCTGGTTGAAGGCCTCTACCGCCTCCTGCCGGCGACTCAGATTGACGTAAGCATTACCAAGATTATTGTATGCCTCGGCGAAATCCGGTTTGATTCTTATCGCCTGCGTACAGGCCTCTATTGCCTCCTGCCAGCGGCTAAGATTGCCGTAAATAATACCAAGATTATAGTGTGTATCAGCGCACTCAGGCTTTATTCGTATCGCCTGCCTGTAAGCCTCTATCGCCTCCTGATAGCGGCCAAAAGTGGCGTATGCATTGCCAAGATTATTGTATGCCTCGGCTTCGTCCGGCTTTATTCGTATCGTCTGTCTGTAAGCCTCTATCGCCTCCTGTCTGCGGCCAAGATTGCTGTAAGCATTCCCAAGATTATAGTGTGCCTCGGCGTAATCCGGCTTGATTCGTATGGCTTGTTCGTAGACCTCTATCGCCTCCTGCCATCGACAAAGCTTGCTGTAAACAATGCCAAGATTATTGTGTATACGATAATTATTTTTCGTGACTTTGATGGCGTGAGAAAAAAGGGTTATGCTGTTATTCCAATGGCCTGCCTGTCGGTATGTACCTATTCCCAGAGCAGTCAGCACAAGGGCCGCGGTGACGCCGAGGGTTGCGTTTCGATAGGGCCATTTCGAACACAGTTCCGGCAGACCCCAGGCTATCATGATAAAAAGACCGATATAGGGTATATAAGTATAACGGTCGGCAAAAGCCTGGCCGCCAACCTGAACCAATCCTATCACGGGTATCAGTGTGATCACAAACCAGAACCAGCCCACCGGTAAATACCTTTGTGTTCGCCCAAAACGAATCACAAAAACGGATATACTCAGCAGCAGTATCGCACACAGTGCAATCTGCCGGAACGAAAAATGGTGAGCGTCAAAAGGATAAAATACCGCAAGATTTTGCGGCCAGAAAAGTTTACCCAGATATCGTAAGTAGGACAGGAAGACATTGGCAGCCCTGCTTGCCAAAGAAAGAGTAGTGACATCCTTAATTGCGCCCCCGGCCAGCTGAACAATGAACGTAATACCACTTGATAGAGCCGCGAGAGCAAAGAAAGGGATTTTTTCGATCAGCATTCTATACCAAATCACACGGCCGGTCGGAGGAGAGGCGAGTTTTCTGGGCTGGCGACCAGAGGCACTTACCGGCAGGGAATCAAATCGATTCAGTGGCCAATAATCCAAAAGCAGCAGTACCAACGGCAGCGTCACCAGCATCGGCTTTGCCATAAGACCCAGCGCGAAAAAGATAAGCGATATTATATACTTGAAAACGGACGGGCGTTTGACATATCCGGCATAAGCGGCCAGGGTCAGCAGCAGGAAAAAGGTACTCAGAACGTCCTTGCGTTCGGTTATCCATGCGACCGATTCGACGTGCATCGGATGCAGGGCAAAGGCGGCGGCAACAAACGCACTCGGCCATAAGGAGCCGGTCATTTTACTGAGAACCGCAAACAACAGTAAGGTGTTGGCAAGATGCAGAACCACATTGACTATGTGCATCCGGCCGGGATTGACGCCGAATAACTCACAATCGAGCATCAGGGAAAGCCATGTCATGGGATGCCAGTTAAACGCATGACCGGAAGTGAATGCCCAGATAATACCATCCCAGGTCAGTCCGCCTGAAACGTGCTGATTATTATAGACATAGTCATGGTCGTCAAAATCGACAAAGTCGAAAGTACGCACCTGCCAAAAGACCAGCAGCGTGCTTGCCGCTAAAGCAAAACATACCAAAAAAACGGAATATTTATTCATAAATTCGAGCATTATTTAGTATGTCTTTAAGGAAATAACCCGAAGCAGAGACGCTTCATTAAGCTTGTCGTGTCAATATAACAACGGCTTACTTTTTCGCTTTTTGACCTTATCCATCCATGCAGTGAACTGATTGAACAGATAGTGTGAATCGTGCGGGCCGGGCGAGGCTTCGGGGTGATATTGCACGGCAAACGCCTTGAGCTTTTTGCAACGCAGACCTTCCAGCGTATTGTCGTTGAGATTAATGTGCGTCAATTCCACATTTTTGCCGGCCAGCGAATCGATGTCCACGCAAAAGCCGTGGTTCTGGCTGGTGATTTCGACGGCGCCGGTATCGAGATTCTTGACGGGATGATTGGCGCCGCGATGGCCGAATTTTAACTTATACGTTTTGCCGCCCAGCGCCAGCCCCAGAAGCTGATGGCCCAGACAGATGCCGAAGATCGGCAGTTTGCCCAGCAAATCGCGAATCGTATTGATGGCGTAAGTCACCGCCGCCGGGTCGCCAGGGCCATTGCTTAAAAATATGCCGTCGGGCTTTTTGGCCAGAATTTGTTTGGCAGTCGCCTCGGCGCCCATTACCTCGACCTTGCAGCCGTGGGACACCAGCAGCCGCAGTATATTCTGTTTAATGCCGTAATCCATCGCTATCACTTTATATTTCTTGGCGGGCTTGAGTTCTTTATCCGCCAGCACATCGACGACACCTTTGTCCCATTTATAGGATTGGCCGAGCGTGACCTGCTTGACGATATCGCGTCCGACCAAGCCGGGGTATGCTCCGAGTTTCTTTTTAAGTACGCCAATATTCAGTTCCGACGACGAAATAATCCCCCGCATCGCACCTTCATTGCGGATATGCCGGACGAGTTTGCGCGTATCGATGCCCTCCAGACCGACAACCTTATTTTCCCTCAGATAATCGCTGAAGGATTTTTCGCTTCGCCAGTTGCTGGGCATAGGACAGTTTTCCTTGACGATGAAGCCGGAGCAAAAAACCTTTCTCGATTCCCAGTCCAGTGCGTTGGTACCGTAGTTGCCGATCATCGGATAGGTCATTGTGAGAATCTGCTCATAATACGACGGGTCGGTGGTGATTTCCTGATAGCCGGCCATCGACGTATTAAAGACCACTTCTCCGACGGCAACACCCTCGGCACCAAAGGACCGGCCTTCAAACACTGTTCCATCTTCCAATAAAAGTATCGCTTTGTTCTGCGGCATAGGTATTTATTTCCTGTAATAGGATTGTATCGCTTTGACGGTTAATTTTTCCTTTTGCAAAGCTTCGATGGCGCGCGCGACGGCCAGGCCGCCGCGAATCGTGGTAAAATACGGAATCTGACGATCCAGCGCCGTCCGGCGAATCGGAAATGAATCCTTTATCGTCTGTTCGCCGATGGTAGTGTTGATAATCAAATCCACCTCGTTGTTAATCATCAAATCGACCACGTTGGGCCGGCCTTCGACCACCTTGCGCACGAATTCCGAAGGGATATTGTTCTTAATCAGCTCAATGCAGGTGCCGCGCGTGGCCAGAATTTTAAATCCCAGTTCAAGCAATTTTTTGGCGACCTGAATGCCGCGGGCTTTGTCGGCGTCGCGGACACTGATAAAAACCGTGCCCTTCGTCGGCAAACTGCACCCGGCGGCAATCTGCGATTTGGCATAGGCAATGCCGTAATCGTCGGAAATGCCCATCACTTCGCCGGTCGAAAGCATTTCGGGGCCTAAAATCACATCCGCCCCGGAGAACTTCATAAATGGGAAGACCGCTTCTTTGACTGAATAATAATTTCGAGAGACTTCTTCGGTAAAACCCAATTCTTCCAGTGTCATTCCCGCCTGCACCTTGGCGGCCAATTTCGCCAGCGGAACACCGATGGCCTTGCTGACAAATGGAATCGTCCGCGAGGCGCGCGGGTTGACTTCGATGATATAAATTTTGTCGTCTTTGACGGCGAACTGGATATTAATCAGGCCTCTGACCTGCAATTCCATCGCCAGCATTTTAGTCTGCCGTTTGACCTCGGCGATAATTTCGGGCTTGAGCGACACCGGCGGAAGAAAACAGGCGCTGTCGCCGGAATGAACGCCGGCTTCCTCGATATGTTCCATCACACCGCCGATGACGACGGTCTTGCCATCACAAATGGCATCGACATCCAGCTCGGTCGCATCATCGAGAAACTTGTCAATCAGAATCGGATGTTCGCCGGAGACCTCCAGCGCTTCCCGCACACAGGCTTTCAACGCCGACTCATCATAGACAATATGCATCGCACGGCCGCCCAGCACAAACGACGGCCGAACTAAAACCGGATAGCCCAGGTTGCCCGCGACTTTCAGCGTCTGTTCATACGTCATCGCCGTAGCGCCGGCCGGCTGCAGGAGGCCCAGCTTGTCCACAAGCTGATTGAATAATTTGCGGTCTTCGGCCTTTTGAATGCTTTCGGGCGACGTGCCGATAATCGGCACACCCGCTTTGTACAGGGATTTTGATAATTTGAGCGGCGTCTGGCCGCCGAACTGTACAATCACGCCGTCGGGCTTTTCCGTCTCGACAATCGACATCACATCCTCAAACGTCAAAGGCTCAAAATACAGCCGGTCGGACGTATCATAATCGGTCGAAACGGTTTCCGGGTTACAGTTGACCATGATGGATTCGACGCCGATTTCCTTGAGCGCAAAGGCCGCGTGGACACAGCAATAGTCAAACTCAATACCCTGCCCGATACGGTTTGGGCCGCCTCCCAGAATCATAATTTTCCGGCGTTTTGTCGGGTTGGCCTCGCACTCGGTTTCAAAAGTCGAATATAAATACGGCGTCGCCGCTTCAAACTCGGCGCCGCAGGTATCGACCATTTTATAGACGGCGCGGATGCCGGCATCAAACCGTTTTTTGCGAATCTCCGTTTCTTCCACGCCGAATTTCATCGCCAGGTACTTGTCGGAAAACCCCCACTGCTTGGCCTGCCGCAGCAATTCAGGCATCAGTTCTTCCAGCCCGCCGGCAAAGAGGTTCGCTTCCATCTCTACGATGTCACGGATGTGATTAAGAAACCACGGGTCGATATGCGTCAGCTCATAAATCCGCTCGGTGGTGAATTTACGCCGATAGGCCTCGGCAACATACCAGAGTTTGTCCCAGTAATTTTTCCGGAGCCGTTCATTGATTTGTTCATCATTCAGGCCGGGCTTGATGTGTTTGGCGTCAAGCGAATAACGGTCGATTTCCATCGAACGAATGGCCTTTTGAAACGATTCTTTGAAGGTACGTCCGATGGACATCGCCTCGCCGACGGATTTCATCTGCACCGTCAGCTCAGGGCTTGTGGCCGGGAATTTTTCAAATGTAAACCGCGGCCATTTGACCACAACATAGTCAATCGTCGGTTCAAAACAGGCCGGCGTCTTTTTAGTAATGTCGTTGGGAATCTCGTCGAGCGTATAACCCACCGCCAGCAGCGACGCAATTTTGGCAATCGGAAATCCCGTGGCCTTGGAGGCCAGCGCCGAGCTGCGCGAGACGCGGGGATTCATTTCGATAACGTATAATTTCCCGTTTTTGGGACTGACGGCAAACTGGATATTCGAGCCGCCGGTCTCGACGCCGATGGCACGAATAATTTTCAGCGAGGCGTCGCGCATAATCTGATATTCTTTGTCGGTCAGCGTCTGGGCCGGGGCAACGGTGATGCTGTCGCCGGTGTGAATGCCCATCGGGTCGAGATTTTCAATCGAGCAGACAATCACGACGTTGTCTTTGCGGTCGCGCATCACCTCCAGCTCGAATTCCTTCCAGCCGACTACGGACTCTTCGACCAGAATCTGATGCCGGGGACTGAGGTCCAGCCCCCACTGTGCCATACGCCTGTATTCCTCGATATTGTAGGCGACGTTGCCGCCCATACCGCCCAGCGTATAGGACGGCCGGATAATCACCGGAAAGCCGATTTCTTCGGCAACTTTAATCGCCTCATCCAGCGAATGGGCGTAGCCGCTTTGCGGTACATCTAAGCCGATGTCCTGGATGATTTTTTTGAAACGGTCACGCTCCTCGGCCCGTTTGATGGCCTTTAAATCGGCGCCAAGCAGTTTGACTTTGTATTTTTTCAGCACGCCGCTTTCGGCAAGAGCTACGGCGGTATTTAACCCCGTTTGTCCGCCCAGCGTCGGCAGCAGGCTGTCGGGCCGCTCTTTCTCGATGATTTTGGCGACCATCTCCGGTGTAATCGGCTCGATATAAGTCTTGTCCGCCAGTTCCGGGTCGGTCATAATCGTAGCCGGGTTGCTGTTGACCAGGATGACCTTATAGCCTTCCTTGCGCAGAACCTTGCAGGCCTGGGCGCCGGAGTAATCAAACTCGCAGGCCTGACCGATGACAATCGGCCCCGAACCGATAATCAAAATCTTTTTTATGTCTTTTCGTTTCGGCACAACTTTCCTTTTATACAATCTCTCGATGATATTCCTGAAGTGACTTGACGTCGCGTTTCTTTTCTTTGCAGGCCAGAATGCCTTTGGCCGCCGCCAGGGCTGCCGCAGTGGTGGTAATATACGGTAGCTTGTATTTTATCGCCGTTTTGCGGATGTACGAATCGTCGGTGGTGCTTTGTTTACCAATCGGCGTATTAATGACTAATTTAATCCGGCCATTCATAATCGCATCCGTGATATTGGGGCGTCCCTCGTGCAGCTTGAGAATTTTTTCCGCCTGGATTTTGTTTTCCGCCAGATATTGCTGCGTCCCTTCGGTGGCCAGAATTGCAAGGCCGGTTTTTTGCAGCAGACGAGCCGTTTCAAGAACATTTGTCCTGTCCGGCTGCGCCACGGAAATCAGCACGCTTCCAGCCAGCGGCAGAAACTGCTGGGCGGCTTCCTGAGCCTTGTAAAATGCAAGTCCCGATGAATCCGCGATGCCGAGGACCTCGCCGGTGGAACGCATCTCAGGGCCGAGAATGGGGTCCACCTCCGGAAACATATTGAACGGAAAGACCGCTTCCTTGACGCCGAAGTGCGGAATCTTTTTGTGAACAAGATTCAACTGCGACAGTTTCTTCCCGAGCATTAACTGCACGGCGATGCGAACCATCTGGATATTGCAGACCTTGGATACCAGCGGCACTGTCCGCGAGGCGCGGGGGTTGGCTTCCAGAATATAAACCTTGTCGTCGGCGATGGCGTACTGGATGTTAATCAGCCCGCACACTTTCAGTTCCATTGCGATTTTTTTTGTGTATTCTGCAATAGTCTTCAAATGTTTCTCCGGGATAGACACCGGCGGCAGGACACAGGCCGAATCGCCGGAGTGAATCCCGGCCAGTTCAATATGTTCCATAATGGCCGGGATAAAGGCTTCTTTGCCGTCGGAAATCGCGTCGGCTTCCACTTCGAGGGCATTGACAAGAAACTTGTCAATCAGGATGGGACGGTCGGGAGAAATATCCACCGCGGCATTGACATAATGTGTCAGCATTTCTTCATCGTGAACCACCTCCATACCGCGTCCGCCGAGAACATAAGACGGCCGGACCATCAGCGGATAGCCGATTTTACCGGCGATGGCAAGCGCTTCTTTCAGATTGCTGGCCATGCCGGAAGCCGGCTGGGGAATACCCAGCTTTTCAATAACTTTGCGGAAACGGTCGCGGTCTTCGGCCAGGTCTATCGACTCGGTGGACGTACCCAGAATCTTCACGCCCGCCTGTTCCAGTTCCTTACAGATATTCAGCGGCGTCTGCCCGCCAAGCTGAACGATGACGCCTTCGGGTTTTTCCTTGTTGTATATCTGGAGCACATCTTCCACTGTCAGCGGCTCAAAATACAGCTTGTCGGAGGTATCGTAATCCGTCGAGACGGTTTCCGGGTTACAGTTGACCATAATCGTCTCATAGCCCATATCGCGCACCGCAAAGGCCGCATGAACACAGCAGTAATCAAATTCAATGCCCTGCCCGATGCGGTTGGGACCGCCGCCCAGAACCATCACTTTTTTCTGGCTGCTGGACTGCACTTTGTCGGCGGCGTTGTAAGTGGAATAATAATACGCAGCGTTTTCCACACCGCTGACCGGCACCGGCTCCCATGCCTCCACCACACCCAGCGCAACACGCTGCTGACGAATTTCCTTTTCCGGCACAGCCAGCAATTTAGCCAGATACCGGTCGGCGAAACCGTCCTTTTTGGCCTGAATCAAAAGCTCTTTCGGCAGCGATTTGTTTTTATACTTCAGAATTTTTTCTTCCAGTTCAACCAGTTCTTTCATCTGCTGAATAAACCAGGGCTTGATATACGTCTTTTGATACAGTTCGTTGACATCTGCTCCTTTGCGAAGAGCTTCATACATCACGAACTGCCGCTGGCTGGTTGGAACCGCCAGCATAGCCATCAGTTCGTTCAGCGATTTGGCATGAAAATCCTTATCAAAACCAAGTCCATACCGGCCGTTCTCCAGGGAACGAATGGCCTTCTGGAACGCTTCCTTGTACGTCTTGCCAATGCTCATTACCTCGCCGACGGCGCGCATCTGGGTACCAAGCTGGTCTTTGATGCCGCGAAATTTTTCAAACGCCCAGCGGGCAAATTTGATAACAACGTAATCGCCCGACGGCGTGTATTTTTCCAGCGTGCCGTCCCGCCAGTATGGAATTTCATCGAGGGTCAGGCCGCCGGCCAGCATCGATGACACCATCGCGATGGGAAAACCCGTCGCCTTGGACGCCAGCGCCGACGACCGCGATGTGCGCGGGTTGATTTCGATGACCACCACTCTGCCGGTTTTGGGGTCGTGGGCGAACTGGATATTCGTTCCGCCGATAACGCCGATGGCATCCACGATGGCGTAGGAATAGTCCTGAAGTTTCTTCTGAAGTTTCGACTCTATCGTCAGCATCGGAGCCGAACAGAATGAATCGCCCGTATGGACGCCCATCGCGTCGATATTTTCTATGAAACAGACGGTGATTTTCTGCCCTTTGGCGTCGCGGACAACCTCCAGTTCCAGTTCTTCCCATCCCTCGACGGATTCTTCAATCAGCACCTGCCCCACCAGGCTGGCCGAAAGGCCCCGGCTGACAATCGTGCGGAATTCCTCCATATTATAGACTAAGCCGCCGCCGGTGCCGCCCATCGTATAGGCGGGCCGAATCACGCATGGAAGACCAATACTCTGAACAATGTGTTCGGCATCTTTTATATTGTAGGCAATTTCGCTTTTGGGCGTTTCAATACCCAGAGACGTCATCGTGTCCTTAAAAATCTGTCGGTCTTCGCCGCGTTCGATGGCGTCTTCTTTGACACCGATAATCTGCACGTTGTATTTCTCAAGGATGCCTTTCTTGGACAGTTCCGACGACAGATTCAGGCCCGTCTGGCCACCCAGATTCGGCAGCAGCGCATCCGGGCGTTCCTTGGCGATAATTTTCTCCATTGTCTGCACATTCAGCGGCTCAATATACGTCACGTCCGCCATTCCCGGGTCGGTCATAATCGTCGCCGGGTTAGAATTGACCAGCACAATCTGGTATCCCAGTTTGCGCAGCGCTTTACAGGCCTGTGTGCCGGAATAATCGAACTCACAGGCCTGCCCGATGACTATCGGACCGGAGCCGATAATCAGAACCTTTCGAATGTCATTGCGTTTTGGCATTGTTTGGTATCCTCATGCGAAATTTTATTCATGCTCCGTTTTGGCCAGACGGTCCCGGCCGATAACGGTTGGTGATCGGCATCCGACGGTCTCTGCCGAAAGCCCGCGGCGTAATTTTGATTCCCGGCGGAGACTGCCGTCGCTTGTACTCCGCCAAATCCACCAGGCGAATCACGCGCCCGATGGTGCGGGCCGGAAAACCTTCATCTATCATTTCCAACGGCGATTTTTCCTGCTCGATATACCGCTGCAAGACCGCGTCCAGCACATCGTATTCCGGCAGCGAATCACTGTCTTTCTGATTGTCGCGCAACTCCGCAGATGGAATCCGGTCGACGGTACTTTGCGGAATGACTTCGCGGCCGCTCGTTTTATTGACATAATTGCTCAACTGATATACCAGTGTTTTGGGCACGTCTTTAATCACCGCAAATCCGCCGGCCATATCGCCGTACAGGGTGCAGTAGCCCACCGCCGTTTCGCTTTTATTGCCGGTGGTCAGCACCAGATGGCCCAATTGATTGGACAGCGACATCATCAGGCTGCCGCGAATGCGGGCCTGCAGATTTTCATACGCCAGGCCTTTTTCATCCCACCCCGGCACGACAGACAAAACTTCGCTGAAATTTTTCAGTACGCCCTCAATCGGCAGACTGTGAAACTGAATACCCAGATTCCCGGCCAGTTTTTGCGCATCCGACTGCGTGTCCGGACTGTTAAAACGTGACGGCATTGTCACACCGACAACATTTTCTTTGCCCAACGCCTCGACGGCGATAACCGCCGTCAGGGCTGAATCGATACCGCCGCTGAGACCAATCATTACTTTGCTGAAGCCATTTTTGCGGACATAATCCCGCGTGCCCAGAACCAGCGCCTGCCAGACTTCCGACACCGGGTCCACAGAGGGCTGTGAAACCACAGATGAAGTCTCCTGCGGCACGGAAATAATCCGTTCGCCGCCTTTAACTTCGATATCCGCGTAGAAAATATCCTCCTCAAAAGCCTTGGCACACGCCAAGATATTTCCCTGTGCATCGGCGGCCATACTGCGCCCGTCAAAAACCAGTTCGTCCTGTCCGCCGACCATGTTGCAATACAGCACCGGCCTTTTGAAATGTTTCGCGCAGCGTCCGACGATGTCCTGTCGCTGACGAATTTTCCCGGCGTAAAACGGCGATGCCGAGGCGTTGATTATCGTATCGAATTCCCGACCGTCCAAAAATCGCTCCAGCCAGTCGATTGTCCAGATGTCTTCGCAAATCGACAGCGCCAGCTTGACGCCATTGATATCCACAATCACCGGCTCAAAACCGGCGGAAAAATACCGTTTCTCATCAAACACGCCGTAATTGGGCAGCAGCCCTTTGCGATAAACCGCCTCAATTTTGCCGTCCCGAATCACGGCCAGCGAATTATGCGTAGGCCCATCCTGCTGTTCGGCAAATCCGACCAGTAAAACCGGCCCCTGCCGGCTCATCGCCAACTGGTCCAGAGCGTACTGCGTATCCTGCAGAAACTGCGGACGCAGGAGCAAATCTTCTGGCGGATAACCGCACAGGCACAGTTCAGGAAACACAACGACCTGCGCCCCATAAGTCTGTGCCTGGTCGGCATAACTACGAACGAGTGCCGCGTTGCCGCCAAGGTCGCCTACTGTGGCATTACACTGTACCAGCGCTATCCGTATCGCCATTACTTTTAATCCTCGCTTCGTCAGGCGGTCCGACGAAACCATCGGTCCATCGCTTCGGCAGCCTGACGCCCGCTGTCAATCGCGCGAACCACCAGCGACGCGCCTGACACGGCATCGCCGGCCGCAAACACTGACGGAACGCTCGACTGGTAATGATTGACCTTGATATTGCCGTGGTCATCCAGTACGACGTTCAAATTCCGAATTAGTTGGTTATGCTCAACGTGGACAAATCCCGTCGCCAGCAGAATCAGTTCGGCCCCAATAACGAAATCGGAACCTGGCACTTCGGTCATTACCCACCGGCCGTTTTCCTGCTTCCATTCCACTTTGCAGGCGTGAACTTCTCTGACACCGGTCGAGTCGCCGACAAATTTTTTAGTCAGAATATTCCAGCGGCGGTCGCAGCCTTCCTCATGGGAAGACGAGGTCCGCATCTGCCGCGGCCACATCGGCCACGGCGTATCCGCCGGGCGGCTTTCCGGCGGCTGAGGCAAAATTTCTATCTGCGTAATTGATTTGGCTCCCTGTCTGCGGGACGTTCCGACACAATCGCTGCCCGTATCGCCGCCGCCGATAACGAGAACATTTTTACGACCGGCATTAATCAGTCCGGAGGTTTCAACAGTCTCATCAGCGAGCAGTTTATTCTGCTGCGTCAAAAACGCCATCGCAAAATGAATCCCCGGCAGTTCTCGTCCGGGAATGGCTAAATCGCGGGGCTTGCCCGCACCCATCGTAATACAAATGCCATTGTACATCTTCTGCAGATAGTGCGATGAGATATCCACTCCGGCGTTGACGCCGGTATGAAACCTGACACCCTCGGCTTTGATTTGCTCAAGCCGACGGTCGAGAACATGCTTTTCCATTTTGAAATCGGGAATGCCGTAACGCATCAGGCCGCCGGGCTTTTCATCGCGTTCAAAGACCGAAACATCATAGCCGGCCCGGGCAAGCTGCTGAGCCGCGGCAAGGCCCGCCGGACCTGAACCGATGACCGCGACGGTTTTGCCCGTCTTGACCGCCGCCGGCTGAGGCACTATCCATCCTTCCGCAAACGCCCGCTCGACAATCTGATATTCGATATGCCGAATCGTCACCGGCTTGTCGTTAATCGCCAGCGTACAAGATGTTTCACACGGCGCCGGACAAATCCGCCCAGTGATTTCAGGAAAATTGTTGGTCGAATGCAGCACTTCACAGGCCTGTTTCCACCGACCCTGATACACCAGGTCATTAAATTCCGGAATATTGTTGCGTATCGGACAACCCGTGCCGTGACAGAACGGGATACCGCAGTCGATACAACGCGACACCTGCTGCTTGATCGCTTCGGGCGTCAGCGGAATTTCTATTTCCTTATAATCCCCGACCCGCACTTCCACCGGCCGGTAGCCGACGGACTGCCGTGTATAGTCAAGAAAACCTTTTGTCTTAGACATGGAACACCTCTTCCGTCGCCGGCGTCTGCTCCGTGGAACGGCGTTCCTGGGCGCGCATCCGTTCCAGAGCCTTGCGATAATCAATTGGAATCACTTTGACGAAACGCCCGACCATATCGGGCCAGGCGTTCAAAATACGTCTGGCACGACTGCTTCGCGTCATTTTTTCATGCTTCGTAATCAACTGGTAAAGCAGGTCTTTATCTTCCTGCCGCCAGACATTTTCCAAATCCACCATATCGAGATTGCACAACGTATCGAACAACTGCATTTCATCGAGAACATAGGCGATACCACCGCTCATGCCCGCGGCAAAATTGCAGCCGGTCTTACCCAGCACCACGACCAGCCCGCCGGTCATATATTCGCACCCGTGGTCGCCTATACCTTCTACGACAGCCGTGGCCCCGCTGTTCCGCACGCAGAACCGCTCGCCGGCCATACCATTGATATACACCTCGCCGGCGGTAGCCCCATACAGCAGCGTATTGCCGACAATAATATTTTCGTGGGCCATAAACGGCGAGTCCGGCGGCGTCTCCACGATAATTTTACCGCCCGACAACCCCTTACCTAAGTAATCGTTGCTCTCACCGACCAAACGCAGGGTAATTCCCGGCGCCAGAAACGACCCGAAACTCTGCCCCGCCGAACCGTGAAACGTAATATCAATCGTATCTTCAGGCAGCCCCTCGGGACCTCTTCGGTTAGTCACCTTGCTGCTCAAAATAGTGCCGACCGTCCGATTGACGTTGCGAATCGGCATTCCCAATTCAACCTTGCGGCCTTCCTCTATCGCAGGCTTGCATTTTTTAATAATCTCCCAGTCGAGATGGTCCGCCAGGCGATCCGGCTGGGTACGGCTCAGACGAATCGTTTTGGGGTCTTTTGCTTCGGACACATACAGAATCTTCGAGAAATCCAGACCTTTGGTCTTGTAATGCTCCACAGCTTTTTTCATACACACCCGATCGGCCCGGCCAATCATATCCTCAAATTTCCGAAAGCCCAGTTGAGCCATAATCTGCCGGACTTCCTCGGCCACAAACAGCATATACCGTGTGATGTATTCCGGTTTGCCGCGAAAACGTTTACGAAGCTCAGGTTCCTGCGTGGCAATGCCGTAGGTGCAGGCGCCTTCATGACACTTGCGAAGCAGCGTACAGCCTATCGTCACCAGCGCCACTGTCCCAAATCCAAATTGTTCGGCCCCGAGCATCGCCCCAATCACAACATCGCGGCCGGTGCGAAGCTGACCGTCCACCTGAACCCGAATCCGGTCGCGCAGCTCATTGAGAACCAGCACCTGCTGCGTTTCAGCCAGGCCGATTTCCCACGGGCAGCCGGCATGTTTAATCGACGACAGCGGGCTTGCACCCGTTCCGCCGTCATGGCCGCTGATAAGCACTTCGTCGGCGCCGCCCTTACTGACACCGGCGGCAATCGTACCCACACCGATTTCAGAAACCAGCTTGACCGAAACTTTGGCCGAAGGATTGCTGCACTTGAGGTCATAAATCAACTGCGCCAAATCCTCAATCGAATAAATATCGTGATGCGGCGGCGGCGAAATCAGCGTCACGCCGGAAGTGGAATGCCGTAATCTCGCGATTTCATCCGTCACCTTATGTCCAGGAAGCTGACCGCCCTCGCCGGGCTTGGCGCCCTGCGCCATTTTAATCTGCAATTCCTTCGCGTTAGTCAGATAATGAATCGTCACGCCGAACCGCCCGCTGGCAACCTGCTTAATGGCACAATTACGGGAATCACCGTTAGGTTCGGGCTTGTATCGTTCAGCGTCTTCGCCGCCTTCGCCGGTATTGCTCATCGCGCCCAGCCGGTTCATCGCTACCGCCATACATTCGTGGGCTTCTTTGCTGATGGAACCGTGGCTCATTGCGCCGGTACAGAATCGCTTGACAATTGCCGTTGCCGGCTCAACTTCATCCAGCGGCACGGACTGGCCCGGCCCAAATTCAAACAATCCCCGTAAGGTGTACAGGTTTTTATCCTGTTCATTGATCGCCCGGCTGAACTGGTCGTAAGCCTTCGGGTCGTTATTGGTCACCGCATGCTGCAAAGAAGCGATTGTAGTCGGATTCCACAGATGCCGTTCACCGTCACAGCGGAAATGATAATCTCCGCCGAAATCCAGTTCCAGTTCGCCCGGCCTGCGCGGCTGATGCGCCTCCTGGTGCCGCCGAATCGCATCCGTCGCGATTTGATGCAAACCGACGCCTTCAATGCGTGAGCCGGTGCCGGTAAAGTACTGATCTACCACTTCTTTATTTAATCCAATGGCCTCGAACAACTGGGCGTTAAAATAACTGCGCAGCGTCGAGATACCCATCTTGCTCATCACTTTCAGAAGACCTTTTTTGACTGCGGCGATATATTGGTCGGTGAACTGAGCCGCTTCCACACCCGCGGGCAGTTCGCCCTGACGCTGCAATTCCGGCAGCATCTCAAATATCAGATACGGATTGATGGCGTTGGCGCCGTAGCCGCACAGCAGGCAGAAATGCATCACCTCGCGGGCCTCGCCCGTTTCAACAATCAGACCCACTTCGCCGCGCAGACCCTTTTCAATCAGGCCGTGATGTACCGCCGACACCGCCAGCAAGGCCGGTATCGGCGTCTTTTCCGGATTCACCTCCCGGTCGCTGAGAATCAACTGGGATGCGCCGTTTTCAATTTCCTTCTGCGCCGCGGCCAGCAGCTTTTCCATCGCCCTTTCCAGATTTCTCCCGGGGTCATTGGAATACGCGTCAAAAAATATCGGCAGCGTGGCAATCTTGAAATCGCCATGTTTGACATTGCGCAGCCGAATCAAATCTTCATTCGTTAGCATCGGGTGCGGCAGTTTTAACTGACGGCAGTGCTGCGGAGTTTCTTCCAGAATATTGCGCTTCCTGCCGGTGTAGCTCATCAGGCTCATCACCAGACCTTCCCGCAAGGGGTCGATCGGCGGATTGGTCACCTGCGCGAATAATTGCTTGAAATAATCATATAAAAGCCGGGGCCGGTCGCTCAGCACCGCCAGCGTCGCGTCGTTGCCCATCGAGCCGACAGGCTCCTGACCGTTGCGGGCCATCGGGGCGATAATCATCCTTACTTCCTCACGGGTATATCCGAATGTCCGCATCCGTACATACAGCGACTTGGTATCCGTCACGGCAACTTCCGGCGTGTCAAACAATCCCCGCAGTTCTATGCGGTTCTCTTCCAGCCAGCGGCGATAGGGCTTCTGGCGGGCAATTTTACTCTTGATTTCAGGGTCGGTAATAATGCGGCCCTCTTCCGTATCGACCAGAAACATCTTGCCGGGCTGAAGACGTCCCTTTTGTCGAATCTTGTCCGGCGGAAATTCAATCACGCCCGCCTCGCTGGCCACCACCGCCAGCCCATCGGTCGTCACAAGATACCGGCACGGACGAAGACCGTTTCGGTCCAGCGTACCGCCAAGGAAACGCCCGTCGGTAAAGACCATCGCGGCGGGACCGTCCCACGGTTCCATAATCGTAGAATGGTATTCATAAAACGCACGTTTATCCGTGCTGATGTGATAACGCGCACCAAATGCCTCCGGAATCATCATCATCATCGCATGCGGCATACTGCGGCCGGCGCGAACCAGCAGTTCCAGCATATTGTCAAAATTGGCCGAGTCGCTGGCGCCGGGCGTCAGTACTGGTATCAAATCGGACAGGTCGTCGCCGAGAACCGTGGATTCCAGATATTTCTCACGCATCCGCATACAATTGCGGTTGCCGCTGAGCGTATTGATTTCGCCGTTGTGGGCGATGCAGCGGAATGGATGAGCCAACTGCCAGTTGGGAAAGGTGTTGGTGCTGTACCGCTGATGCACAATCGCCAGAGCAGAAGCCACGCGTTCATCCGACAAATCCGGATAATACGCGAACAACTGCCAGGCCATAAACATGCCTTTATAGCAAATCGTTCGGCACGACAGCGAGGCAACATAAAAATCGCTTCCGTCTTTGCCGAGAACGCCGGCAACCTGTTTTTCCGCGCGCCGGCGGGCCAGGAACAGGTGACGTTCAAGTTCTTCACTCTGAAACCCCCTGCCGTCAACAAAAATCTGCCTGATGGCCGGTTCGGCACGCAGGGCAATGGGACCAAGACAATCATTTTTGACCGGCACATCACGCCAGCCCAATACTTTCATCCCATAATACTCAATCGCCTTTTCCAGAATCGCGTCGCAGCGGGCCTGAATATGAAAATCACGACTGTCAAAAACCATCCCTACCCCATACATCGCCGGCTGCGGCAGTGTTATCTCCAGCTTCCTGCATTCGGACTGAAAAAATTCATGAGGAATTTGAAACAGAATTCCCGCCCCATCGCCGGTGATATTGTCAGCGCCGGCGGCACCGCGATGATGCAGGTTTAATAAAATTTCTTTGCCATAGTCGAGAATCGTATGATCTCTGCGGCCGGAAATATTCACCACCGCACCGATGCCGCAGGCATCGTGTTCTTGGGAAGGCTCATATAAACCCTGATTTTCAGGTGTCTGATTCATGCTTTATCGTCTCGTCATTAGGGAATCTGTTCCCCGAACTCACAAAATTCGGGATAGTTTAGCAAAAACCGGAAAAACTGTCAAGAATCAATCCCCTTCCGTTTGTTAAATCATCCGACCGGAGACCGTCAATCAATGACAAAAAAGCCCCGCCGAATGACATCCATCCGACAGGGCTTTAAGTCCTTTAATTGTTGGAATTTTATATCGCCAACCGCTTACCGGATAAACAGCATTTGGGCGTATGTCGGCATCGGCCACAACTCGGCATCCACAATTGTTTCCAGTTCATCGGCGACCCGGCGGACTTCCACCATCGCCGGAACGACTTTGTCCCGGTAGGCGTCGGCCTTCTTGTCGGCCTTGTCCGTCTCTTTCGCCTTAGCCACGGCAACCTGCAGCACATTCAGCACCTCGCTCAGTTCTGCAATCAGGTCGTTGGCTTTCTTTAGTAATGCCTTTTGTGCCTCGGGCTTTACACCGGCTGTGGTCATGCTGTTCATCGCGCAGGCCACTTTACCGGCAAATGCTATCGCCGCAGGCAAAATTTGACGCCGGCCCATCTGGAGCATCGTCTTGGCTTCAATGTTGAGGGTCTTGGCATAGTTCTCCAGCAGTATTTCCATCCGGGCGTGCAGTTCCACCTTGCTGAGCACATTGTGCTTGCTGAACAGCTTAATATGTTCAGGGCTATAAATAGTAAGAATGGAATCTACACTGGAACGGACATTTGGCAAACCTCGTTTTTCAGCTTCTTTGGCCCACTCTTCGACATAGTTGTCGCCGTTATAGATAATCCGTGCGTGTTCTTTGACGATCCGTTGCAGCAGTTTTTGGGTATCGGCATTGATATTCTTGCTTTTTTCAAGCTCATCGGCGACTTCCGACAGAATGTCCGCTACAATGGTATTAAGCACAAACATCGGCCCTGCCGTGGATTGCGACGAACCCACCATCCGGAATTCAAATTTGTTGCCGGTAAAGGCAAACGGGCTGGTCCGGTTGCGGTCGGTACTGTCCTTGGGCAGCGGCGGAAGCGTCGTGACGCCGACTTTCATTTCACCGCCCTGCTTGCTGCTTTTGGCTTTGCCGCTGGCAAGTTGCTCAAAGATGTCGGTCAATTGTTCACCCAGGAATATCGACACAATCGCCGGCGGTGCTTCATTGGCACCCAGCCGATGGTCGTTGGCAGGCGTGGCAACGGATGCCCGCAGTATCCCGGCGTATTTATCAACCGCGCGAATCACCGCACACAGGAAAACAAGGAACACCATATTGTCATGCGGCGTATTGCCCGGATCCAGCAGATTGATGCCCGTATCGGTGCACATACTCCAGTTATTGTGCTTGCCGGAACCGTTAACACCGGCAAACGGCTTTTCGTGCAGCAGACAGACAAACCCATGCCGCAACGCAATTTTTTGCATCGCATCCATCGTCAATTGATTATGGTCCGTCGCGACGTTAACGGTGGCAAAAACCGGAGCCAGTTCATACTGCGCCGGGGAAACTTCATTGTGCTGCGTCTTGGCGGAAACGCCGAGCTTCCACAGTTCGACATTGACCTCGTTCATAAAGTTTGCTACACGCTCGTGCAGCGAACCGAAGTAATGGTCTTCCATCTCCTGTCCGCGGGGCGACGGAGCGCCACACAGCGTCCGACCGGCCAGCAGCAGATCCAGCCGCTTATCAAAAAATTTCCGGTCCACCAGGAAATACTCCTGCTCAGGGCCCAGCGTTGCCGCCACCGCGCTAACGCTGGTATTTCCCAACGCCTTCAACACACGAACCGCCTGTTTGCTCAGGGCTTCCATTGAACGCAGCAACGGCGTTTTCTTGTCCAGTGCCACGCCCGTATAACTGCAGAATGCCGACGGAATGTAAAGGATGATATTCTTGCCGTTCTCTCGAACAAACGCCGGCGATGTAATATCCCATGCCGTATAACCGCGGGCTTCAAACGTGGCACGCAGGCCGCCCGATGGAAATGACGATGCATCCGGCTCGCCTTTGATCAGTTCCTTGCCGCTGAACTCGAGAATGGTTTTTCCATCCGGCGTGGGATTAATAAACGCATCGTGTTTTTCCGCCGTCAGGCCCGTCATCGGTTGGAACCAGTGGCAATAATGCGTTGCGCCCTTCTCAATCGCCCAGTCCTTCATCGCGTTAGCGATAACATCCGCCACCGACAGCGTCATTTCCTGATGCCCCTTGCGAGCGGAAACAAATGCTTTATAGATATTCTTCGGAAGCCTCTCTCGCATTAGAGCGTCATTAAACACATTAATTCCAAAAATTTCAGATGTACATTTTGGTGTCTCCATTACTGCATCTCCATAAAAATATCGGTCTCTTTATTTTTCGCTGCCCCAGGAGATTTATTGATGTTTATCGCCTTTACCGGCAGCACCTATTATAGTCTTCACACCAAGCAAGTCAAGCAAGCGCATTCCAACTGAGAAAACGTATCCGTAATACACGACTTTTCCATGCTTCAATTAAGAGCCGGCCCCGACGAGCGCCGAAGCCGGCCCGCATGAAGAACACCAAAAACGCCGTTATTCGGCAAGGTATCCCAAATAAGCGACTTGATCTCGGATGAACCTGCCTGGACAACTCCTGTTGTCCCTACCGCACCTTTTTCCAACAGGTCAACCCGTAACCCCCCGGTTGTCGTCATTTTTGGGTTCTTCATTTTCACTTAACTTCAGTTGTATAAACTTATTCGCAAACCACGTGCCAATACGAAAATTTCCATATTAACAACCGTATCTTATTCAAAATAAACGAGTTACAAAAACCGCACCTGTCTTCAGAACAGGCACAAATTCTACAAAATTGTATTTTTCAACTCCGCAAAAAACAAAATTGTAGGAATCATCCTGCTCTTTAGCCCGTTTAGGCCCGCGCGCTCTTGTAAAGCAGGGTTATCCAATCGCAGCACTTCCCTTTTCACCGGTGCGGATGCGAACACATTGTTCCAGGTCGAGGACAAAAATTTTCCCGTCGCCGATCTCGCCGGTGCGGGCACCCTGAGTGATCGCCTTGATGGTCGGATCGACAAAACTATCATTGACGGCAATCTCAAGACGAATCTTCCGCAGCAGGTTGCCCGTTTCCTTAAAGCCGCGATAAACTTCCGTCACGCCGCCCTGACGACCATGTCCAAAGACCTCGGATACAGTGATCAGATTGACTTCCGCTTTGTATAATGCTTCTTTAACTTCTTCCAGCCGGTGCGGCTGAATAATGGCTATAACCAGTTTCATATTTATATCTCCCGTATAGTGGTCAATTTCAGAAATTATTCCAGCGCCGTATAAGCACGTTCATTGTGCTGTGTCACGTCTAAGCCCATTGCCTCTTCTTTGTCGCTGACGCGAACACCGATAAACAGGTCCACCACCTTGTACAGAATCAGAGTGATAATGAATGCATACACGACAGTCACCAGCGATGCGGCAAGCTGAATCACGAATTGTTTGGGGTTGCCGAAAAATAACCCGTCGGCCCCGGCGGGGTTGATTGCTTTAGACGCGAATAACCCCGTCGCCAATGCTCCCCAGAATCCGCCGATGCCATGTACGCCGAACGCATCCAGCGAATCATCGTATCCAAATCTCGGTTTGAGCCAACTGACGGCGAGAAAACAAAAGACACTGACCATAACACCGATGATGATGGCGCTGCCCACGCCGACAAATCCCGCCGCAGGTGTAATCGCAACCAGCCCGCCCACCGCGCCGGAAATGGTTCCCAGCATCGTTGGTGCCCCGTGAATCCGCCAGTCAATCAAAGCCCAGGTCAGCGCCGCGGCCGCAGCCGCTGTATGAGTCACCACAAAAGCATTGACCGCAATGCCGTTGGCGCCCAACGCGCTTCCGGCGTTGAATCCAAACCAGCCAAACCACAGCAATGCCGCGCCGAGAACGCTGAACGGCAGCGAATGCGGCGGAATCGGATGCTTGTCAACACTTTTGCGTTTGCCAATGACCAGCGCGGTCACCAGCGCCGCGATGCCCGCATTAATATGCACCACCGTACCGCCGGCAAAATCCAGCGCGCCAAGATTCCGAAGAATGCCGCCCATACCCCAGACCCAGTGCGCCACCGGATCATAGACAAACGTCGCCCACAGCACGGTAAAAATCAGAAACGCCGAAAACTTCATTCGCTCGGCAAACGCGCCGATAATCAGCGCCGGCGTAATCACCGCAAACATCATTTGAAATACCATAAACGCTTGATGCGGAATCGTCGTGGAATAATCCGCGTAGGGTTCCAGCCCGACACCTTTAAGCATCATCCATTGCAGACCGCCTATCCATTTGCTCCCCGGCGCAAACGACAGACTATAGCCGATAACCACCCACTGAATACTCAGCACGGCCAGGATAATCATACATTGCATCAGGACGTTGAGGTAGTTCTTCCTGCGGACCAGCCCGCCGTAAAAGAATGCCAGTCCCGGCGTCATCAGCATCACCATCGCCGAGCTGATCAGCACCCACGATGTGTCGCCGGTATCAATCTTCGCAGTCGGCGCGGCAGCAGGAGTTGCTTCGTCCGCCAGTACGCCTGTCGATAGCATCAACAACAGCATCGCCGGCGCAATCCACCATACATTTCTCTTTCTCATTTTGCTGTTCTCCAAAAAATTCATGCTTTTGTTAAAAACAGAGTCACACTAAAAAACCCCCGGCTTCCGTTTGCACCGAAGCCGAGGGCATTGATTCGTTCTGTATCAGGCTTCTTTCGGAACAGGTATAGCAAAGCCCATACCAGACACCACAAAGAAACTTGACGCATTCGTAACTTTTTGCAGGAAATAGAGATACAAATCTATCTCCAAAACCGCATTTCTTTTTAAATCCTACATTTTTGTAATATAAACAAGAATCGACTACGTTTTTGTAATCCAACTGCTTGTTTTTGGAAAGCCTATCAGCCGATGGCGTTGGAACCTTTCTCGCCGGTGCGAATGCGGATACACTCCGCAAGTTCAACAATAAATATCTTGCCGTCGCCAATCTGACCGGTCCGTGCCGCCGAGATAATGGCATTTACGGTCTTGTCAACAAAACTTTCGTTGACGGCGATCTCAAGACGTATTTTCTTGAGCAGATTCACCTCGAACTTGACGCCGCGATAGCTTTCTTCATAGCCCATCTGGGCACCGCAGCCCAGCGAGTTCGTCACGGACATCTTTCCCACTTCGGCTTTGGCCAGAGCGGCTTTGACTTCTTCCAGTTTGTGCGGTTGTATATAAGCAATAATCAGTTTCATAATCGTTTTCTCCAATTAAATTACATTGTACTGAAGACTTGGAATCCACTGTAGGCTTCGTTGCCATGTTCGCCGATGTCTAAGCCGCGAAGCTCTTCTTCACGTGATACACGCACTCCCATAATTGCCTTTATGGCAACCCATGCAACAATCGACATCAGGAACACAAAGATTCCTACGGTAACAACAGCCGCCAATTGAGCTTTGAGCAAGGCAAAACCGCCGCCGTAAAACAATCCGTTTCCGGTGGCCGTTCCGGTAATCTTATCCTGGGCAAACAGACCCACACAAATCGTTCCAAACACACCATTGACAAGGTGAACGGACAAGGCGCCCACCGGGTCATCCAGACGCAGCCGGTCAAACATCAGCACAGCCAGTACCACCAGGGCGCCGGCGATTAAACCGATAATCAGGGCACTGCCGACACTGACATACGCACAGGGTGCCGTAATTGCCACAAGCCCCGCAAGACATCCGTTCAATGTCATACCCAGGTCAGGTTTGCCCAGCAGCAGATAAGACATAAGCGTAGCAGTGAAAATCGCCGCAGCAGCGGCCGTATTGGTTGTTACCGCAATATGACTGATCGCACCGGGATCGGCGGCCATGGTTGAACCGGGATTAAACCCGAACCATCCGAACCACAATACAAATGTTCCAACAGTCGCCAAAGACAGGTTATGTCCTGGAATTGATTTGATTGTACCGTTTGAGAATTTACCGATTCGCGGACCGAGTATAATAACCCCTGCCAGCGCCGCCCATCCCCCGACAGAGTGCACTACCGTAGATCCGGCAAAATCGAACATTCCCATTTTTGCCAGCCAGCCGCCGCCCCAGACCCAGTGTCCCACCACCGGATAAATCACCATCGCCATCACAAACGAAAAGACAATAAACGACAGGTATTTGATCCGTTCGGCAACCGCTCCCGATACGATGGTTGCTGCCGTGCCGCAGAACACTAATTGGAAGAAGAACTTGGCCCAGAATGGCACTCCAGTCCAGGAGATCGCAGAGTAAACCCCTTGATAAGCGCTGCCTGTGGCGGGCGAGTTATCCGCACCGCTGGCCATGAACAATCCTTTAAGCCCAACCAAACCGCTTCCATCGCCGAACATCAAACCCCATCCAAGGATCAAAAAACCTATCGATGATACGGCGAACACAACAAAATTCTTCGACATGATGTTCACGCAGTTTTTGGCACGGGCAAATCCGGATTCCACCGCTGCAAAACCAAGATTCATAAAAAAGACCAGAAATGCAGTCAGCATAACCCACATTGTATCCATGCCAACTTTAAGATCGGAGGTCTTAATCACCACCTCAGCGGCCGCAGCGGGGGCGGCCTCATCTGCCAGCGCCGCCCCGCCCAAAAGCATGAACAGCAAAATACTCAATCCTAAAACGTTTTTGTTTATTCTTCGCAGTCCCATATATTCTTTCCTTTCTATTGAATTTGCCTGTTTAGAAACTTCGTGAAAGCGTCAAACCGGTAAAAAAATAATCGCTGCACGTCTTATTCGTAGAATGTCCGGCTATACTGCCATTCGAGTATGCGTCCGTCTTGCGAATATCACTATCCAGCAGTGTCACATAGTTCACACTCGGTGTTACCGTCCAGCCCATAACAACAACCGGAAAACCGACCGACACCGTTAAATCCTGTAATGAACTTCCCTTCTCGAACGTCTGAGTAGAATCCCAGTAGCCTTTATTGTAAGATGCGCTGCCCCATCCGACACTGGCCGAAGCCGTCATCCCCACCGGCATATCCGGCGACAACTCAAAAATCTTCTCTATCGCATGACTGACGCTGAATGCGGCATAAGTACCATCAAATTCATCGATATCACGATACAATGTCACAGTGGGACTTAAGAATGTATCCAGCCCCAGACCGGCGTAAACTTCTGTCGTATCATGTGCCAAAATACCCTCATCTGTACCGCTCGGGAAATAATAATAAATCACACCAACCGAATACTTCAGGATATCGGAACCCGGAATCTTGTCGGCATAACCAATCGTCCAGTCATATTCCGTAAATTCCCACTCATTACTGTGACCATAGCTGACTCCACCTCCATCTCGCTGCCTGTGATAATTAGTCATATCGACGTTACCCCACAGGGATGCCGATAAACCGCCGTAACTGGCGCCGACGGACGGCTGCATCACATAGTCGTCGTTGAGCAGCTGCCCGCGCCAGATATACTTGCTCATAAACGCCGTCGAAACATTGAAGCCCAGCGAAGGTCCGTCGGATACCGCCGGAGTCACGGGAGCATCATCGGCCGCCATCCCCATACAGTTTGCCAGCAATACCATTGCACAAAACACCATTTTTACTGTTCTTGTTTTGCTCATTTCTTTCTCCATTTCCACAATGTTTAGTTTATTTAGATGCACTTACATTGTTTTTTCGTTACAGAAGAAGTAAAGCAACAGGTATGCCAGACGTGATATTTAAATTCGCATCTTTTTTCTATCTCCTTTAGAATAAAGAGGATACAAAAATTTAAAGGAGTCCGTTCATTAAACTGCAAGACATCGAAGTTGTATTTTATTGTTTAGACAACTACATTATTGTAGTATAAAACAATGCCATCTACATTATTGTAACATATCGACTTTTTAGCAAAACATCTATTTTCTCAGGATGTTATATTTCTGGATTTTGTAGCCAAAGATACGTTCAGTCACTCCCAGTTCTTTAGCAGCGCGACGCTGACAGCCGCCGGTCTTCTTCAGCGCATCGACAATCATCTCTTTTTCGAGCGTGGCCACACGCTCGGCGAGCGTCAGCCCATCGGTACTTTGTGTCTTTTGCACCATTTGCAGTGACGGAGGCATGTGGTCCGAACGGATGACATCACCATCACAGACCAGAACCGCCCTCTCGATGCAGTTCTCCAGTTCTCGCACATTGCCGGGCCAGTGATAACTCGTAAGCATTTCAATGGCCGGCGTCGAAATCCGCGTAATAGGCTTGCCGTTTTCGCCGGCATATTGCCCCACGAAGTAATCCGCCAGCAGCATGATATCATCCTTGCGGTCCCGCAGTGGCGGAATAAATATCGGAAAAACGTTGATGCGATAATACAAATCTTCGCGGAACACTTTATTCTGAATGCCTTCCTCAAGGTTTTTATTGGTCGCCACGATGATTCGCACATTACATTTAATCGTTTCGGTTCCGCCAACCCTTTCAAATTCACGAAATTGAATTATCCGCAGCAGCTTGACCTGTAAATTGATTGAAAAATCGCCGATCTCATCCAGAAAAATTGTCCCGCCGTGAGCCAGCTCAAAGCGTCCGAGCTTCCGCTCCACGGCCCCCGTAAAAGCGCCCTTCTCGTGGCCGAACAGTTCGCTTTCCAGCAGCGTATCCGGCAGCGCCGTGCAGTTGACCTTAATAAACGGCTTATCGCTGCGCAGACTGTTATAATGAATCGCATGGGCCACCAGGTCTTTACCCGTACCGCTTTCGCCGCGAATCAGAACCGTCGCGTTGCTGTTGGCCACCTGGTAAATCAGCCGATACACCTCCTGGATGGCGTTGCTGGTGCCGATCATATTCTGCACCTTGAACTTGGTTTTTAATTCCCGCAGCAGACGTTCGTTTTCATTCCGAAGCCGTTTTTTGTCGGACTCGATACTTTTATTGAGCTTGACCGCCTGGGCAATCATCGCGGCAATGACTTCCAATAATCGCACATGGGATTCAAAATCTTCTTCCGGCCCAACCTTTTTATCCGCGCTGATTGCGCCAACCGTCTGCCCCTCCAGCTTGATGGGAACGCAGATAAAAGCAATCTTGCGGCCTTTGGGAATCTGCCGGTCGCCCGTTTTGGCCAGGAACCGCGGGTCCAGACGAATATCCGGCACCACGACCTCTTTGCCGGTCTGCACCACAAGCCCCGTGATGCCTTCGCCTACCCGGAAAGTCACAGCCTTTTTAGATTCCTCCGTAATCCCGTGCGCCACCTTGATATTAATCATTTCACTATCGGGATTGAGCAGTGTGACAATACCCCGTTCAAACTTCAGATGTGTATCCAGCGACTTGAGGATGGATTCGAGCGTCGCTTCCAGATTTAACGATTCCGCAAATGCCTTGGCCACATCGGCCAGTAATTCTACTTCCCGGGCAAGTTTTTTTGCCATAATTCCGACCTTCCCGTGCGTTTTTGGGTTATTCATGCAGTTTAATACTTAACAAAATTGTAGCATATTTAAAATAAAATACAATTTTGTTATTGCCATTTTTAAAAACAAAAAAGGCCCGCCGAATCAGCGAGCCTTCTGATGGCAACTCTTTTTAAAAAAACGACTTACAGTCCTTTTTCGAAAACCTTAACACCATCGACCACCTTACAGGTATGCACGGCGAACTTATCGGCGAAGTCCGGCCGACTCCGCGGATAAGCCGTCTCGACCGCCTTTTTCAAAGCGCCTGCCCCGTCTGCCAGAACCAGCGCCCCGGCCGCACCCTTGTCCCCGCCGCCCAGCATCCGTTCGCCCAGCACCTGCGGCACCGTGCGGACGATATCGCACATCGTTTCCAGTTCCGGCCCGGAAATTTTGTACTCGTCCCGCAGGCCAATACCGTCGTCGCGGAATACCTTCCCGACCGTCGCGATATCGCCTCGCTTCCATGCCGCCATCATCTTGTAAAACCGCATCTGCGCTTTGAAGATATAGGTCATCCGGTCCACAAGATGCGGAAATCCCTTTTCAAAGCGAGCTTTGATTTGCTGATACAACGCTTCTTCGCGAATATCGGCAAGGCAATTAATTCCAAACCCGGCATCCCTGGCCTTTTGAGCCATCTCTTCGCATTCCGCCCGGCGGACTTTATACGTGGATTTCTCCAGACCCGGACGAACCGTTCCCGTATCCATCACGACGATACGAAAATCTTTCGCCTTGCTGCCGAGCTTGACATATTTAATCGACCGCGTGGCAGGATTGTAATGTGTCCCCATTCCCGCTTTGGCAAAAAATATCATAATCTGATCCAATTTCCCGCACGGCGAACCGATGTACTCATTTTCCACCAACTGGGCCATATCGACGATTTTCATCTGGTCTTTTTCGACGATGCCGTTGGCGTCCAGCACCGACAAAATCAGGTTCAGCGACAGTGATGCCGAGCGGCTCATCCCGCCGCCGGGAATATTGCCCAGCAGCACGGCATTGATACCCTGCTTGAGATTATACCCGGCGTTACGCAGGATATAATCGACACCGTAAGGGAATCTGGCCCAACTGTCAGCGACTGTCTTTGACGCCGGCACATTGCCCAGCTCGAACTCCACAACACCGTCGCCGGGGAAATTCTCGCTGTACAGCCGCATTTTTGACGTGCCGTTGGGCTTATACGCCATCCAGATGAATCGGTCCGTTCCCACGCCAAACAATTCGGTACCGTTATAATCACCATGTTCAACGCCAAGGCAAAACCGCGACGACGTCCGCCGGACCTTGGCGCCCTTGATATCGATTTTCTTTTTGGCGGCGATTTTCTTCAGCGCCAAAAACGCCTCTTTATCGTTTGTCACTTGAAATGCTGTTTTCACCACAAAACTCCTTTATTTGGCAAGGACCAGCGGACTGAAAATAACGTATAAAATCAACGTCACAATCACAACCACGATTCCTGCCAGAAGTGCTCCCTTGGAGCTTTCCAGGTTAATCGAAGTGTTGTGCTTAAATTCGATCGGTTGAGCCAGAGGACGTACCAATGTGATGAAAGCCATCACGGCCAGACACAAACCGAAACAAATCGCCATACGGTTGAGAAACTGAACCTGAGGAACGGCAACCTTAAGAACGCCGTACGACACGATATTGGTCAGCAGTCCGAGAACCCCCGCCATCGGCGGCGCCTTTCGCACCAGCAAGCCAAACGCAAACACCGCAAGAATACCCGGCGAGATAAATCCCTGGCTTTCCTGGATAATGGTAAAAATGCTGTGGCTGATTTTTGGATTGCCAAGCCACGGAGCCAGAAAGACCGCTATAAGAACAAATACCACAACGGAAATACGGCCCACCAGCACAAGCTGCTTCTGTGTCGTTTCAGGATTCAAAAATTTCTTGTAAATATCCATACTGAAAATCGTGGATGCTGCGTTCAGCATCGCGGCCAGTGAACTGACCACCGCTCCCAGCAGCGCCGCCAAAACAAATCCCACAATCCCATTGCCCTGCGGTAAAACATTGCCCAATAATTGAGCCAGAGCGGTATCGTATTTGTGAGCGATAAATTTCTCCGTCGTTACTGTTTTACCTCCGATTGCCGCCGCGGCCTGAGTCTTTTCATTATAAGCTTTCAGTTCCGCATCCAAAGATGGAAACACAAAATTCCAGGATTTATCATCTGATGTAAATACCGTAAATTCCTCAGGACTGAGTGTTTCATAATCGCTTTTGATAAGTGGAAGAACGTATATATTTTTGGTCTTCAATGACTTGACTGCCTCTTGGTGCTCAAATATGGCCAGCATGAATCGCCCCGATGGCCAGCTTGCGATCGCCTCTTCCGACGGCGATTCCACCACATCAACAAGCAGGGTTTGAGGATTGGCTTTGAGATATTTGGCAATCACCAGCGCATTATCATACACGGCCTCGAATTGCATATTTTTGGCAAAAAGATTAAAGGCGATAATACCCGGTATCACTATCACAAACGGAATCAGCAGTTTCATAAATGCGGCAAATACAATCCCCTTTTGTCCCTGTGCCAGAGAAGCTGAACCAAGAGTACGCTGTGTAATATACTGATTTAATCCCCAATAATAAAAATTCGGAATCCACAATCCCAGCAAAAGGGCCGTCCAGGGTAATACCGAGTCCGTATCCGGCAAAAACATATTTAAACGCACCCGATTCAGATCCATAAAACGCCCTACCGCGCCCTGGCCTTCTTCCAGTTGCACCACGGCTACAGCGCCGGTTTTGACGTCCACAATAGTTGACGCCTCCGTCACGCTGCCCAGCTTGTCAAACGCAAAGAACATAATCACGGCGCCGCCGACAATCAGTGCGCTTCCCTGAATCAGGTCCGCCCAGGCGCACGCCTTCAACCCGCCGGTTACAACATAAATCATTGCAATCAAACCAATTGCAATGGAAGCAATCGCCAGGCTGATTTTCAGACCCCATAATTGCTCTGCCAGGCTTCGAATCGTCAACGCACCAGAATAGGTGACAGACCCCAGCAGCAACATATACATAAACATCATCGCCACGGCCATAATGGTTCTTGTGGTCGTGTTATAACGATGCTCAAGAAATTCCGGCATCGTATAAATGCCTGCCTTCAAAAAGTATGGAAGAAATGCAAAGGCGACTACAATCAGTGTAATCGCAGCCATCCACTCATAACTGGCGATAGCCAGCCCCACATGACTGGCCGCATTACCGGACATCCCCACGAACTGTTCCGTGGAAATATTGGCCGCAATCAATGAAAAACCAATCAGCCACCAGCTCAATCCCCGCCCGGCCAGAAAATAATCCTCGCCGGTGGCTTCATGACGGCTCTTATACATCCCAATGCCAACTACACACGCCACAAAAATGCCAAATACCAGAAAATCAAGAAACATGTCTTTCTCCTTAAAAATGCGTATCATGTGTGCATATCTCGACAGTCACAAGTTCTCGCCGCCCAATTTCGCGTTACGGGCAGGCATTTTCTTTTAATAGTGTCATATTGAGTATAGTCATTTCCTCAACAATCTCAAGAAGTTTCTTGTAGTTTTGCGAATATTGTCTGGCCGTATCTTCCTTCTCTTTTCCCAGATAAATCAGGCAGGTCTTTTTGTTCTTGTTGAGTGAGAAGTACGGCTGCTTGTTGCGTGTTCCTATGATCACCACACTGCCGCGCATCACAGGGCCTACTGTATCCAGTTGCTTTTGAAGTGTTTTGACCCGTCGATTCATTTTTGCCAGCTCACTTTTTTCCATCTTTTTTGTCCTTTCTTACTTGACTATTTATTTACCAAGACTATGCTATATAGCATAGTTATGTCGACAATGGATGTCAAGCAAAAAAATAAAATTATTTTGAAAGGATTCCGACATGCTCGAAGAACTCAAACGCTTTCTGCTGTTCATGCGGCCGGCATTTTCAAGGCAGGCAACGTATTGCTGGTTTGTAGTGGTCTTTGCCGGACTCATTCTGCGAACAGATACTTTCGGTGTCAGCTCAATAATCCGGGCTCTGGCCTTGGCGCCGGAGACCTATCCCTGCCTGCTGCATTTTTTCCATTCGACCGCATGGAGCATTGAAACAATCATGCCGATCTGGTGGCGGTGGCTGGTTCAACAAAATGTCGCCTATCGTGTCGCGGATCGTTTGGTCATGCTTGGCGACCATACCAAGACACCCAAAGACGGACGTAAAATGCCGGCAGTAACCACCTTGCACCAAGATTCAGAAACCGGCAGCAAACCTTCCTACTTTCGAGGTCATCATTGGGGTTGTATCTCGCTACTGGTTCAGGCGTGTGACAAATACTTCGCTGTGCCGCTTTGGGCTACTATACAGGAAGGATTGACGCTTGTGGCGAGTTCTGAGGAAAAACGACTGCTGCCAAAAACCGTCCAAATTATTGAAACGGCTAAGCAAACGGCCCTGGCTATGGGAACAAAAGCATATCTGGTGCTTGACGCCTATTTTGCCGTGGGGCCGGTATTCTCAGCCGCAGCCGAGCAACTCAACGGCATCGACAACGTCGTTCACATTCTGACGCGGGCAAAGAAAAATGTTGTCGCCCACCATACACCGCCGGCACGGAAAAAGCACCAAAAAGGACGAACAAAAATATATGGCACTAAAATAAAATTGACCACACTTTTTGATTCTACCGCCAGCAGGTATGCTTTTCAGACAATGCAAGCCGATATCTACGATAAAAGCGAAACTGTTCGCTACCTTGTCCTTGATTTACTCTGGAAGCCCGTCAAAGGAATGCTGCGTTTTATTCTGGTGGAGACCTCTCGCGGCCGTATTATTTTGATGACTTCCGACCTTACCCTTGATCCGGCGACGGCGATACAACTCTACTGCCGGCGAGTAACCATCGAGACCATGTTTGATACGCTTAAAAATACGCTGGGGGCGATGGCCTACCACTTCTGGTCGCACTACCTCAGCCCGGCATCGCGCCGTCCAAAGAAAAAACAAGAGCAAGAGCAGAATTCCTCAAATCCAACACAAACCAGAAATACTCTTGCGGCTATCGAGAAATTCGTCAATGTCCAACTGCTCGTACTGGGCATGCTGCAGCTGATCGCAAAAAAGTTTCCGGCACAAGTAAAGACCAAGGCCAATTGCTGGCTCAGAACATTTTCAGCAAAAACGCCGTCAGAATTTGTAACACGAACCGCTTTGACCAATATCCTGAAAAACAATTTATACGGTTTCGCCAAAGACTTGATAACACAATTAATTCGACAAAAGCAAAAAACGCGCAAAAATAAAGGGATTGACAAGAAAGCTGCCTAATGTAAACTTATGACTGTAGAG
>VGXU01000025.1 GCA_016873215.1 Planctomycetota bacterium | reverse complement strand
CGTCTATATGATTATCAACGGCTTTTCCAATTACTGGTCCTTTCAGTACCTTTCGTGGTCAATTCCGTTCTGGTTTTTTGCCCCTGTTCGCATAGCAATACCGGCCACTATTCTGGCCGGGGGTTATGTGTATCTGCTCTATTGGCATCTCTGCGGAAATCCATGGCTTTTAGGCCTGTGGGACTTTATAGGCCATCCGCAATGGCCCGGCTATATCGAAATCCTGCGTGACGGCGCTTTGCTGTATTTCGTACTGGCCGCATGTGTATTTCTGCTCTTTTCCGCCTATACAGAAATCCCCCGTTTACGTCGGATTATGCACAAAGCCAATTGAATCATTTTATCTTACTCTTATATGTTACATCACTACTGTCCGGTTATAAGTCGAATAAATACAACTGGTTATGGTTATGGAAAATTTCGTTTTTCATACAAGCCATTTCATAACCTAAATTTTGTATAATTTAACCTTGCGCACTGCAAGGACTTATGTAAACTTGACTCCAAAGTCTTTATTTTTAAGGAGTCAAGGGTGGCAAAACAACGGTGGAAACTGACGGATGTCCAGTGGCAAAAAATCGAGCCATTACTGCCGAAGCTCAAGACATCCAAACACGGCGGCAGACCTGCCAAAACAATTTCCAAGTCCTTCGACCTGCTGGAGACGACTACGCGACTGGGAGGAACAAGATATCTGGCTTGATGCATGGCGAGCCTTCTTGGCCCAACTTGACCAAAAGGGACGCCGCATAGCCTATAACATCATTATAAAACCAGATGGCTGTCCCCGGTTTTACGGTTTTACCATAGGAGACTTTTTTACTTAATAACCTTAAGCAAACGCCATTCGTAACTGTCTCCCGGCATCAGCTACATTTTATTGACCTTTATCAATTTTCATCTATCGCTTTACCGCATCGGCCATTGCTTTGATATTCTCAGGCGGTATATTAGGCAATATTTTTTCGTGACTGGGACTGACTATAAATTGAGGACCAAGTATTTCCATCAACCGCTTTACCTCAGCTTTGATCTGTTCGGGTGACGAGTGGACCAGCAGGTCCTGTGTGTCCACCGCACCCATGAACACAACCGACCCCTTGAAATGTTGTACAAGAGTCTTGGCATCCATATTTGCGGCTTTGGCCTGGAGGGGATGGATGCAATCCACGCCTGCGGCGATGAGCTTGTCAATGACTTTATAGATCGAACCGCAGGAGTGCAAAATAACATGGTAATGATGACGGTGTCCCTGTTCAATAAATTTCTTAAACCAGGGCAAAATGAACTGATCAAACTGGTCCGGCCCCATAAGCAGATCAAGCTGAGTTCCAAAATCATTTCCAAAAAAGAACCCGTCCATTTGATCACCGGCCAGGTCAAAAAACTTTTCATTGGCTTGTAAGTAGAATTGACAAACTCTGTCCGTAACGGCATGAACCACATCCGGATTGGTAAACATTTTGATTAAATAGTTTTCCATGCCAAAAAGGTCTGTCTGTCCAGAAACCGCCCATGCGGTAGTAATTGCCCGTATTCTCAAGGACTTTTATGCAATCATCGAACCTGAGGTTATCAGGATCAGGCCAGGGGAATTCATCCACCTGGTCGACGGTTTCACAGTCGGCAAGAGGTCCGGGCTGCCCAAAAGTATGCTTCGTAAAGCCCCTGTCAAAACGGGTTTTGCCCGCAGGGTCATGATAATAACGGCCGATCCTGTCGGGCCTGATCCAGCGGATGTCATCGCCCAGTGTTTCTCTGACCTGCTCTTCAGAATTTACCTTAAAATAGTCGCAATAGATTCTGATGGTCTGCTCATGAGGATTCCCAAGCCATAGGCCGCAGCGATCTGCCGGCTCACCGGAAAATATAGCTTTTATCCTTTCTCTATGTGTCATTTGTGTCATTATTAATTACTAAACATAACGCTTTTGCCGGTTCATTAATAACCCTGGCTCAACGGGTTTTAGATATTTTTTTCATACCGGTTTTCGATTTCTTCGAGCCGCCATCTCGCAGTCTACGGCATCATCTTTCAGACAATCACAATTCATTTAATTCAGGGGGATTAACTATCCAAACTGCGCAATGCAAAAGCATAGGCACCTAACGCTATCGATGTACTTGTACCCAGTCGGGAAACAGCAACTCCTGTTTTTCGTTCCGGCTCATACGATAGTGTTTCACCTGTTCCCGGAATCGCTATATCTGCAAGCTTCGCAGAAGAGGAAAAAGCATCTAACTGCTCTCTGTCAGTCAGATCGTATGCCTTGGCCTGCAGGCGGGAGAATCGTGTCCCGTCCATCAGACCAAGCTGACTGTTGAGTTCTTTAACTATCGCAGGAATAATGTATTTGTATGCCCCTGCAAGACCACCGCCAATGACAACGATACCGTCCACTAAAGTTATTGCATGAGCAATGGCATCTCCTGCCATTTCCCCCATTTCCTGAAAACTCTTTACGGCAGCATGTTGATCTCCGGATTTTTTCCCCTCACTAATGTAAAAAATGTCTTCCGGTGTCATTTCTGTCCTATCTCCTGACAGCTCTGCATAGACTCTGCAAACAGCACGTTTACTGACGCTTTCTTCAACAATGCAATCCTTATATTTTTTATTGCGAAAGCACCAAATGTCTCCCCCGCAACTGTTATCGCCGATTAACAATTCATTATTTATCACGACACCGCCGCCAAACCCGGTTCCCAGCGTAACTCCCAGAAGGTGTTTATATTGTTTTTTTACGCCTTTCTGTTTCAGCAGGTCGTTGAGATCGGGAAGAACCCCGGCCAGTGCTTCACCATATGCAAAAAGACTTCCGTCATTATTGATGAAGACAGGAATACCAAATTCAGCTTTAAGCATCGGCCCCAGAGCCACACCGCCTCGAAATGATGGAAAGTTGGGCAAATCCCCAATGATGCCGCGCGGGTAATCGGCGGGACCGGGAAAGGCAAAGCTGATGGCGGCCGGCAGAACGCCTAACCTGGAGATCACTTCCCGAAAACCCCGCTTCAGGGTTTTCAGACACAACTCCAGGTTTTCGGCGTGGGCATCATACCGAATCGGTTCAACAATCTCCTGATTGCCCCGAATCGCCGAAAACATAAAATTGGTTCCCCCTGCGTCCAGGGTGGCGACTGTTCGCTGGTCATCGCTGTAACTCATGCCGTAACCTCCTGTTCCTGTGATTTATTCGTCAATCCGATCAACACTATGACCGCCGCGCACGCCAGCAGAAATAACATGCTTATCGTATAATTGAATTTGCCCGCGATAAATCCCATCACCGGCGGAATCACCGCCCCTCCGCTGATGGCCATCATCATCAAGCCCGAAATCTCATTTGACTTTTCAGGCAGGTTGCCCACCGCCAGGGTGAAGATCAGCGGAAAGATGTTGGCCCCGAAGAAACCAATTACGGCCAAAAGTGCAACAGAGACGCCGGCCACCGGATAAAAAGCAAACACCAGCAACGCTGCGCACAACAGCGTACTCGTCAAATTCAGAAACGTACGCGGTTTAAATTTCGTTAACAGTACGGCACCAAGAAAACATCCGATCAGCTTGCCAAAAAAATAGAGGCTTCTGCCTTTTGCGGCCACATCGGGTTTCATCTGAAATTTCTCTATCATAAATTGTCCCGAAACAGCATTGATCCCAACATCGATACCGACGATTAGGAAAATGCCCAGCACCATCAAGGCAACATATTTATTCCCGAGCAGATTCAGGCAGGAACCGATCGTGGTATTGGACAGTTGGCCGCTCTTGTCCTCTTTCAGATTCACGGAATACAACAGCACAACCGAAAGAACAGATACAACCGCAAAAACAACAAACGTCCATTTCCAATCACCGACTTGAGATGCCAGGAAACCTGCTAAAAAAGGAGCTGCCATCGAACCGACTGATTTAATAAACTGCGATAAACTCATCCAGCTGGCCGCTTTCTCACTGCCCGAAACGCTGATAAGCAATGGATTGGCTGACACTTGAATAATGGCGTTGCCGATGCCCAGGAATGAAAATCCAATCAATACAGAGGTAAAACCATAACTTAAAAACGGCAGTATCAAACCGACTGCCGAGAGCAAAATGCCGGCGCTTAAAACGTTTCGCTTGCCAAAACGGGCCTGCATCAATCCGGTCGGCACCGAAAAAACAAAAAACCACAGAAATGCCGCTGAAGAAATAAACTGAACAATCCCATCCGACAGGTTTAAATCTGACTTTACATAATCGGTCGCAACACCAACCAAATCTACAAAACTCATGACAATGAATGAAACCATAACTACAGCAACTGCTTTTTTGTTAGTATTCATAAAATTGGTGCTTCCTGATGATATTGGTAAATGATAACCGTTCACAGGCATTTTGAGGGTATTGAGCAACGTACTCAATCTCAAAATACACATTTTTGACTCAATGGACTGTAGCATACTCAAGGCGGCATATCAATATTTTTCTGTTGGCATGCACCGGTCCGGCGATTTACTTAATCCGGGAAGCCCTCAAAGGGTCTATTATTACCTTCGTAGTGCTGTTGGCATTAAGATCAACACTCACATCGACGACACGAACTGAATCGCCCTCGAATTGCTGTTTTACGGTACCTTGTGACACGCCATAAACAGCACCCTTCGGCACAACAAAACGCACCCGAGCACCTTCAATCGGAAAATCGAATTTATTAACAATTGTTGCAGTATTCTTTGCATGGGTTCCGTCGTTTACGCCGGCAAAGGTCAGTTTAAGTTTGCTGGTACTGTAATCCTTTGCAACCTCAAGACCTGAATGAGCCGCGGATGAATTGCCTACAGGTTCGTATGTACCGTTAATCTGATCTATTTTATATAGGTTAAACGGGGCGCCGTTATCGCCGTTCTTAACACCGCCTGCCGCATAAACGATAGCCTTTCCGTCTATTGTGAACGGATTGCTGTTGGTTCTGTGAATATGTCCGGCCAGCATTAAACCAAAAGAGGCTCCGGCTGACTTAAGGGCGTTATATACCGGAGGAACGCTTTCCTGCGGGACATGAAAAAATCCGACCCTGAAATTTCCTTTTCCTGCGGTGTTAATCCAGTCTTTGGCCGCATCCAGTTGCCATTGATAATTTGCTGCATAATCCGAGGCTTCACCCCCGGTAGCCGGACACCACGAGTTATTTACCCCAATAAAGCGTGTTTTGCCATAGGTGAAATTTTGACAGGTAAGTCCAAAATTTTCATTCCACGCCCGGGCCGGGACAACCAGGTTGGGCTCCTTGTAATAGTTATGAGCAGGCGTATCATGATTGCCCGGAATCATAAATACCGGGGCATACAGATCATTCAAACCTTTTATAGTTCCCGTACCATTTATGAATTCTGCTAATCGTGCCGTATTGGTACTACTGTCGGTACTCATCCAGAAACTATCCCCTGTTTCAATAAATATTTCAGGGTCTATAATATTAGCAATATCAATCACTGTTGATTGCTCATTATAGATAATAGACGGAGTAATTTCAGGTCTCTGCCATCTGTGCGGATCTGAAAAGTGCATAACATAGTAGCTGCTTTTATAGTCCTTAATAACTTTGACCGCTGCGAAGGATATTTCATCGCCGGTTGAAGTTTTCAAGATCAGACCATAACGATCGGCCGGCGCGTCAACCGGTACTTTTACAGTAATTTTGCGATTGTAAGTGTTACCCGACCACTGGTCGTATTTCCAGTCACCACTTTTAACCTTGAAAGAGGCGATAACGCGATTATACGGCCCTTTCATCTCTACAGAATTAACCGTCTGACCATTGTCTGCATCAAACCATGCTTCAAAACTTTTTCCTGATTTTACAATTGCCGTTGTCGCCCGCCAGGGATAAACTATCTTCCCGCAAAAACCGATGCCCGAAATTGTTAACAGCAGAATTGACGACACAGTTAAAAACAGTTTTCTTCTCAACACAAAGACCTCCTGAATATTCATTTATTGCCGTTTAAATACGATTATACACGACTTCATTATACGGGTTAAGTAAAAAGCGGCAGGAATCATTATAGTGGCACTCTTTCTTTTTTGGGTCGTTTGCGGGGTGAACGAAACAGGGACAGCCGCCAACGGCGGTCCCTTAGGAAAGATAAAGGGGTCAGGTACATTTTTCGCCTAATTTTGGATTTGAGTTTTGCATTTCTTGTCCGTCATAACTTTAGCGACGGTGGGAACAACGAGCTTTTTTAAGCGGATTTCTTCCGCGAAATATCTTTGAATTTAAAATTTTAATTTTGCGTTTTGGGTTTCCCCTTTTGAATTTATGTAGCCTCACCTTACAGCCCCACATAATACAATCCCCCTCTTGAATTGAAAATAGAAAATTGAAAATGAAAAATTAAAACGCCCGCCCTTTACACTCCACAATTTCTCAATTCTCAACCTTCCTCCTATAAGACCCATTAGACCCATTAGTCTTATCCCGCTTTCTTTTCGTATCCTTCGATTCTTCGTGGTAAAATAATTTCTTATCTTGTTAATCCGGTCTAAATATATTTTGTGTTTTTCGTGGTACCCCCCCCCCCCTTTTTTTAATTAGTCCAGCCTCATAGGCTGTCCTTAATTTTGCCTTTTGATTTTTAACTTTTGCCCTTTGTCTTTGTTCCATCTCTGCATACCTGCATTCCTCCATACCTGCATACTTAGTCACAGTTGCGATTGCACTATCCTGCTGTCTTATAAAATTCCATAGATTTTTAACCCCATTCCACATAAAGACTTACAGCTTTCCCGCGCCCGAAAAATCACAACTTTTCGACACCGGCGTGCAAGTCCCCGGTAATTACAGAGGGCCTTTTTTCCGCCCCTGTGATTCTTTGAAATATAGTTTTGAATTTTACCCCGGCCGCAGAGCCTGCACTGAGCAGCGCCGAAGGACCATTCTAATTCTTGCATACTTGTATCCCTTTATACCTGTTACAAAACGAACCCAATTTTTTCACGACCGAATATGCGTTATCAATATCAAAAACCCAGAAATGAATGTGAGAAATGGAGGCAAAAAAACGAAACGAACCCAATTATGGATAACTTTATTTGTATCCTTCGACGCCTTTTTTGGTGTATTTTTCGATGGCCTTTTCGAGGTCCACGTTATTGACATTGGCTAACGTGCACATCCACGCCAGGACGTCGGCGAATTCTTCTTCTTTATTGGCATGGTCGTCGCCGGCAAGGGCCGTGGCCAGTTCGCCGATTTCCTCGACGAACCACATAAATGTCGCCGCGGTGCCGCGTTCACGATCGCGCTTGCCGTATTTTTTATCGATGAACTTTTGAAATTCGCAAATTTCCATAAATGGATCGTTTCCGGATAGTGAGTTTTGCCTGCAAGTAAAAACGAAAAAACAGGTGGGCTAAATGCCCACCTGACATTAGTCGAAACAGTTATAAAGCCACAGGCAAATTAAAATCAAGATCAAAAACCCGTTATTATAGTTCAGCCCAAAGGGCTGTCCTGAATTTTGAGTTTTGATTTTTAACTTTTGATTTTTCGTTATTCCCAGCCGAGCATCTTGCTGAGTTTGGCTCTTTCGTAAATCGCTTTCACCTCGTCGGTGGCTTTGCGGCAGACGTCTTCCATTTTCATGCTGAACGGCGCATTATTCGTCTGCTCGGCCAGATGCAGATGGCTGTGCAGCGGGCCATCCACGGCTTCGATGATTTCCAGAAGCGTAATATTCTCGGCCGGGCGGGCCAGGAAAAATCCGCCGCGCGGGCCGCGCTTGCTGCGAAGCACGTTAGCCCGAACCAGCTGCTGCAGAATCTTGAGCAGGTATTCGAGCGGGATGGTGTATTCCTTGGAGATTCGGGCCGCCAGCACCGCACCTTCTTTATAGTTCATTGCGATGTAGCCAACCGCTACGAGAGCGTAACCGGTTGATCTGCTGATTTTCATATTCAGACCTCCTGAATATAGGGAATAAAGTTATTGTAAACCGTTACAAACTTCTACGTTCTATCGGACGTTGTCTTCTGAGTCGATTTTTAACGGGCAAACGTCGAATTCTATCTTAGCTTCCTCTGTATAGTATAATTATCAGAAAAAAGTTCAAGAGTAGCAAGGGAAATTTTGTCGAAAAACAAAATATTTAACTAAAAAGACTACACATATCTTGTATTGGCGTTGTTTTGGCGGTATGAGAGGCATATTGAAAATTCAGAGATAACGTTCGAATTTTCAACTTTACAGCTCTGAAAGTGGGTATGAATTGTTGTGTTTAATCGCGTTTAATGCAACTATTCCCAATCTCTATTAACAAAGCTACTCTCTTTACAAGCGACCGAAAGCGATTTACAATTTCTCAAATGGAAAAAGACCTGAAAAATTCTGTTGGCATCGTCGAAAGTCGCAAGGTTCGTGTAATTGAGCAGGACAGCCCGCTTGTTTTGCAATCGGGCAAGACGTTGGGCCCGATCGATGTGGCGTATGAAACGTATGGGCAGTTGTCGGCGGAAAAAGACAATGTTGTGCTGGTTTGCCATGCGCTGTCGGGCGACGCCCATGTTGCGGGCTATCACAGTCCCAACGACCGCAAGCCCGGCTGGTGGGATATTATGGTCGGGCCGGGAAAACCCATCGATACCAATAAATACTTTGTCATCTGTTCCAACTTCCTCGGCGGATGCAGCGGCACGACCGGCCCATCCGATATCAACCCGGCCACAGGAAAGCGGTACGGCCTGGACTTTCCAATTATTACCATTGAAGACATTGTCAAAGTCCAGAAACTGCTTTTGGACAAACTCGACATCCCTCGCCTACTGAGCGTCATCGGCGGGTCCATGGGCGGGATGCAGGTGCTGCAATGGGCGATTGCGTATCCGGAACTGGTGGATTCGGCAATCTGTATTGCCGCAACGACGCGGCTCAACACCCAATCCATCGCATTCGACGCGGTGGGACGAAACGCCATCCTCGGCGACCCGAATTTCAGCGACGGTCAGTATCGCGATGATAAAGCTCCCGCCCGCGGCTTGGGCATTGCCCGGATGATTGGTCATATCACCTATTTGTCCGAGCAGTCGATGCGCGAAAAATTCGGACGGGAACTCTACGAGGCGGAAAAATATAAATACGATTTTGATTCCGAATTTGCGGTCGAGACGTACCTGGATTATCAGGGTCAGAGTTTTGTCGAGCGGTTCGACGCCAACAGTTATCTGTATATTACCAAGGCGATGGACTATTTCGATTTGACACGCGCGTATGGGACGCTGCAAAACGCGTTTGCCGGGATTCACAGCCGGTTTCTGGTCATCAGTTTTTCGAGTGACTGGCTGTTCACGCCAACGCAATCCGAAGAAATTGTTGATGTTTTGAGCGCCGAAGGCAAAGATGTGACGTACTGCAATATTCATTCGCCTTACGGCCATGACGCCTTTCTGCTGGAATGTCCGTCGCAGGACAAACTCATCGCGGGATTTCTGAAGTCCACGCAATATCGCATCCGCACGGGACAGAAGTGTCTTTGCGAAAAAACTCCATCTAAGCATTTGAAAACCTTTGAATGTTCCAAAAGGGCGCGTGTGGATTATGAATTAATTGATGCGGTCATTACGCCGAACAGCCGGGTACTGGATATGGGCTGCGGCGACGGCGAACTGCTGTCACGTCTGATTGCGGATAAAAATGTTGACGGACTGGGCATCGAACTGGACGAAGACCTCGTGGTGCATTGCGTCGGGCGGTGTTTGTCGGTTTTGCATCGGGACATTGAACGGGGGTTATCGCAATTTGCGACGGACACTTTTGATTACGTGATTCTGTCGCAGACGCTGCAGACGCTGCGCGACCCGGAAAAAGTCATCCGGGAATTGCTGCGTATCGGCAAAAAAGTCATTGTCAGCTTTCCCAATTTTGCACACTGGGGCTGCCGGCTGCAGTTGGCATTGACCGGCCGGGCGCCGCAGACCAAACAGTTGCCGTTTCGCTGGTATAATTCGCCGAACATCCATTTCTTCTCGATTAAGGATTTCGACTGCTTCTGCGCCGAGTTGAATATTTATATTGAAAAGAAAATTCCGCTGAGCCGATTCAGCACTATCGCGGTCAAGTTATGGCCCAATCTGCTGGCCTCCCAGGCCGTGTATGTGACCAGCAAATACCAGAACGGCTGAAACAGGAGGGGAATTTTTCGGCCGACTCCGTTTTTTTAAGGATATGCGGGTATCTGAATCGGAGAAAGGGGGACTCTGGGAACAGTCTTTTTGAAATATGTCTTAACTATATTGGAAATAAAGAGTTAAGATTTCGGCAAAAATTTTGATGAAATTTTCATAAAAAATCGCTTGACGTATGTCCGCGTTTGGATAAACTGTTATTTCTCGACAGGAATTGTAAAAACAGGGTGTAAGGGTATGGAAAGAAATAGAAACGTCCTGCGATTGGCCGTACAGTAAGGGAGTAGGCCTCGCAAGCCCGGCAATAGGCGTCGGGAAGAAAAACAAGGGACGAATAAAGGGTTGAGAAAAATCCTGAGAAAAACGAAATTTTTAACTTGACTGCTTAGCGGTGAGTCAATAGACTCTCGAACTTTCAGCAATGTCGCTGACCCGCATGAGCAGCGACATTTTTTTTTGCTCTTTGAATAAGTGGATAGGATGGTTGAGTCTTGAGAGCCGACTGGTCGGTAAGACAGCGGTGTTCGAGTCGAAAACGGCTGAATAGTCGGGCTCGTAGCTCAGCTGGTTTAGAGCGCACGCCTGATAAGCGTGAGGTCGGAAGTCCGAATCTTCCCGGGCCCAGTATAGTTTTGAGTGTTGAGTTTTGAGTTCCTAATTAATTCAAAACTAAAAACTTACTTAGAACTCAAAACTGAATCAAGGGTTCGGGGACGTAGCTCAGTTGGGAGAGCGCCGGCTTTGCAAGCCAGAGGTCGTGGGTTCGACTCCCATCGTCTCCATTTGGAAGCAATGAAATAGAATCGGACGGTTTCGGGTTTTTGACGAAGCCGACGAATATAGATTGCTCTTTGACAAGTACATAGCGGATGCGATATTTTAGATTGTAAGATGGACAATCTCTCATTTTTGTGTTGTGTTTTGTATTACCGGGTTGTTTATCTTCAACAATCTACAATTAGCGCTTAATTATGTGCCATAAACCTGTGCACGACAAGCTCAACTGAGTTTGTCAGCGGCGGCCAGTCAATCTTCGATTGATATGGTCAAGTTATTAAGGGTGTATGGGGAATGTCTTGGTATCGAGAGGCGATGAAGGACGTGGTGGACTGCGATAAGTCCGGGGCAGGTGTCTAACAACCGTTAATCCCGGAATGTCCGAATGGGGAAACCTGTCGGGAACGGGCAACCGATTCCCGTCATCCACGGATGAATGCATAGTCCGTGTGAAGCGAACGCAGGGAACTGAAACATCTCAGTACCTGCAGGAAAGGAAATCAACCGAGACTCCGTTAGTAGCGGCGAGCGAAAGCGGATTAGCCCAAACCAAGCTTCGGCTTGGGGTTGCGGGCGTCACATAAGCAAAAGAACGGCCAGCAAAACAGTCTGGAAAGTCTGACCATAGAAGGTGATAGTCCTGTATGTGAAAGCTGAACTTTTGTGTGACGTACCAGAGTAGCACGGATCTCGTGAAACTCCGTGCGAAGCCGGGGAGCCCACTCTCCAAGGCTAAGTACTACTCGATATCCGATAGTGAACCAGTAAGGCGACTGAACGATGAAAAGTACCCCTACTAGGGGAATGAAAAGTACCTGAAACCATACACTTACAAGCTGTAGGAGGCCTATATCTCGACTTGTCGAGACATGGCTGACTGCGTGCCTTTTGCATAATGAGCCGGCGAGTTATCTTTTACGGCAAGGTTAAGCACCTCAGGTGCGGAGCCGCAGCGAAAGCGAGTCTGAATAGGGCGACCAGTCGTAAGGGATAGACGCGAAACCAAGTGATCAACCCATGGCCAGGTGGAAGGGGATGTAAAAGTCCCTGGACGACCGAACCCAGGAACGTTGAAAAGTTACGGGATGAGCTGTGGGGAGGAGTAAAAGTCTAATCAAACTTGGAGATATCTCGTTCTCTCCGAAATAACTTTAGGGTTAGCCTCGAGACATTATCTTACGGGGGTAGAGCTACTGATTGGAGATAGGGGTCCACCAGACTACCTACTCCTACCAAACTCCGAATACCGTAAGACGTACCTCGGGAGTCAGTCTACGAGCGATAACGTTCGTGGTCAAAAGGGAAAGAACCCAGATCGCCAGCTAAGGTCCCGGATTTTCGCTCAGTTTAGAGATAAGGAAGTCCTATTGCTGTAACAATCAGGATGTTGGCTTAGAAGCAGCCACCATTTAAAAAATGCGTAATAGCTTACTGATCGAGCAGTGGGGTGCCTATAATGAACGGGGATAAGCGATGAACCGAAGCTGCGGGCGTTCCGGGTACTGGATTCAATATCTCAAGGGGTATTGAATCTGGTATCCGAACGCGGTAGGAGAGCGTAGCAAACAGCGTCGAAGCAGTACGGTAACGAACTGTGGAGCGTTTGCTAGTGATTATGCCGGCATGAGTAACGATAAAACGGGTGAGAATCCCGTTCGCCGAAAACCTAAGGTTTCCTGGGGAAGGTAAATCCGCCCAGGGTTAGTCGGCCCCTTAGTCGAGGCTGAAAGGCGTAGACGATGGACAGCAGGTTAATATTCCTGCACCACGTTGATGGACGAAAGGCGTGACGCATCTTTTAGGGTTATCCCATGACTAGTCGTGTGGGTTCCGAAAGGTCGAGGACAATTTTGATTCCGAAGTAACCGGCGAAGGTGCCAAGAAATAACGTCTGTAGGTTGAAGTCAGCGTGACCGTACTAAAACTGACACAGGTAGGTGAGGAGAATATCCTCAGGCGCTCGAGAGAACGGTCTTTAAGGAACTAGGCAATTTGACCCCGTAAGTTCGCGATAAGGGGTCCCTCCGGGGGTATTTATGTAAATAGATGCCTGCTGAGGGCGCAGTGAAGTGGCTCTAGCGACTGTTTATCAAAAACACAGTTCTCTGCTAACACGTACAGTGGATGTATAGAGAATGACGCCTGCTCGGTGCCGGAAGGTCAAGGGGATGGGTCAGCTCGCCGCAAGGCGGGCAAAGCTCCTAACTGAAGCCCCGGTAAACGGCGGCCGTAACTATGACGGTCCTAAGGTAGCGAAGTTCCTTGTCGGGTAAGTTCCGACGTGCATGAACGGCGTAACGACTGGAGCAGTGTCTCAAAGACCGACTCGGTGAAATTGTAGATGTGGTGAAGATACCACGTACCCGCGGCAAGACGGAAAGACCCCGTGAACCTTTACTGTAGCCTGGTATTGATGCCTGGCATATCTTGCGTAGGATAGGTGGGAGGCTGTGAAGCAGTGCTTTCGGGCATTGTGGAGCCAACGTTGAAATACCACCCTTGCTATGACAGTCACCTAACGGTAAGCCGTGAATCCGGATACCGGACAGTGCTTGGTGGGCAGTTTGACTGGGGCGGTCTCCTCCAAAAGTGTAACGGAGGAGTTCAAAGGTACCCTCAGCGTGGTTGGCAATCACGCGGCGAGTGCAAAGATAGAAGGGTGCTTAACTGCGAGACGTATAGGTCGAGCAGATGCGAAAGCAGGACTTAGTGATCCGGTGGTCCCGTGTGGAAGGGCCATCGCTCATCAGATAAAAGGTACTCTGGGGATAACAGGCTAATCGCCACCGAGCGTTCATAGCGGCGTGGCGGTTTGGCACCTCGATGTCGGCTCATCACATCCTGGGGCTGAAGGCGGTCCCAAGGGTTCGGCTGTTCGCCGATTAAAGTGGTACGCGAGCTGGGTTCAGACCGATGTGAATCAGGTCGGTCCCTATCTGCCGTGGGCGCAGGAATCTTGAGAGGATGTTTCTTTAGTACGAGAGGATTTGGAAGCACTGACCTCTGGTGTACCGGCTGTCGCGCTAGCGGCACCGCCGGGTAGCTATGTCGGGAACGGATAACCGCTGAAGGCATCTAAGCGGGAAGCCTCCCTCAAGATCAGGATTCCATGGGCCTTGTGCCCGAGAGAGCCCAGTTAGAATAACTGGTTGATAGGCCGGATGTGCAAGTGGCGAAATCCATTCAGCTTACCGGTACTAACGCTCGATCACTTGACCATATCAATCAAAGATTGTGCGCTGACGCTGCACACAGGTGTGGCATCAGTAAGCGCTTAAGTCGCATCCGCTATGTTTTGAAATTTTCGGTCTCCGCGACCGATACCAAACTTCCTGGTGACCTTACATACGGGGAAACGCCTGATCCCATTCCGAACTCAGAAGCTAAGCCCGTACGGCCGATGATAGTCCTTCGGGGTGAAAGTAGGTGATTGCCAGGATTATGAGCCTCGGTACTGAAAAGTACCGAGGCTCTCCTATTTTATGACGGCCTGCAAGGTTCCCCTTGCCGGCCATCGCTGTTTTTAGACTTTTTTAAAGTGTATTATGGATTCCATCGTTTGTGTGATAAGGGGTTGTCAACAAAGCACTTGTCTTGTTTTTTTTATACATTTTGCAGGGCAATTTTTTATCTTAACTATAATAGACAAAAAATCTCGTATTCTGGGTTGACTTTCCTGTCATGAATTTGTTAAAATAGGAAAATCTGTGGGGACTTCGAAACTATGAGAAAACTTATCCTTTTGCTGGCGGTGCTTGTCTTATTAGCTGATTTCGCTGCAGCCAAGCTATGCCCGGAAGGCGATCTCAATGGCGACTGTGAGGTTAATTTGGAAGACATTTTAGTCTTCGCAGACCAGTGGCTTAACATAGACGATTGCCCTCAACCCGGCTGCGCTGATTTCGACGGAATAAACGGTATTGATATTGTCGATTTTTCGGTTTTAGCCGTCCATTGGCAGGAATGCGGCATTCCTCTCGTTATTAATGAGTTTGCGGCTTCCAACAATAGTGCCAGCGGCATTAAAGACCCGCAGGGCGAGTATGCCGATTGGATTGAAATTTATAATTTCGGCGATACACCGATAAACCTTGCAGGGATGTATCTGACAGATGACCTTGGTAACCCAATAAAATGGCAGATTCCCTCGGGGTATTCAGCGCAGACCACAGTACCGGCCAAGAGCTTTGTAGTAATATGGGCGGACGAAGATACTCAGGACGGGCCGCTTCACGCTAATTTCAAACTCTCTGCCAGCGGCGAAGATATCGGATTGTTTGCCGCCGATGGCAGTACGCTGATTGATAGTATCACCTTTGGTGAACAAGCAACAAACATTTCATACGGGCGTTATCCCGATGCGGATGACAACCTGCGATATTTTGCCGTTACAACTCCGCTGGCGGGCAACGACAATACGTACTTCAATTTTGTCAGCGAAATAGAGGTCAGCCGCGAACGTGGTTTCTATGAGAACGATTTTGATTTATTGCTGGCCTGTGAAACCAATGGAGCTGCGATACGCTATACACTGGATGGAACAGAACCCAGTGAAACGGTCGGGACGGTCTATACCCCCGGTGTCGGAATTCCGATTAGAACCACGACGAGTCTTCGTGCGATAGCGTATAAGGCGGGTGAAAAGCCCAGTCGAGTCACTCATACCTACATTTTCATCGATGACGTGGCTCAGCAACCGGCAAATCCACCCGGCTGGCCGAGCAATTGGGGTTACAATGCAGAGGTCAACAACAATGACGGCAGTGGAAACGGAATTGTCCCATCCGACTACGAGATGGACCAGCGGGTCGTCACCAGCACGCTGCCGGGATACTCCATTCGAGATGCCCTGCTCGACATCCCCACGTTCTGTATCTCGATGAAGCCTGACGACTTTATCAGTGATGCCAGTGGACTCTGGGCCAACCCAAGCATACTCACCGAGTACAAGTGCTCAATAGAATACATTCCGATTAACGGTACCCATGGTTTTCAGTACGACTGCAAAATCGAAAATCATGGCGGTTCCAGCCGACGACCCTGGCGTATGCAGAAACACAGCCTGAGGCTTACGTTCACCAGTCAATACGGTCCGGCCAAGTTGAATTATCCGCTCTTCCCGGAATCTTCCGTAGAGAACTTCAACAAACTGCTCCTTCGCGCTAGTTTCACCGATTCATGGGGGCTTGTTTCCTGGATGGCGAGCCGCTATCGTCCCAATGATTCACAGTATCTCCGCGATTTCTGGATGAAGGAAAGTTTCCACGATATGGGGCAACCCTCAAGCTATGGTAATTTCGTGCAACTTTATGTCAACGGGCTTTACTTTGGCCTCTACAATCTCACGGAGATGGTTGGTGACAATGATTTTCTTTCAGAGCATTTCGGAGGCCAGCCTGAGGATTGGGAAATTGACAAGGATTTTGGTTCCTCCGGCAGTATGGGCCCCATCTGGAACAAAGTGGCCAGCCAGATTGACCCAACCTCCCAGGCCGGTTATCTGGAAATCCAAAATTATATCGACGTTGAAAATTTTGCAGACTATATGTTCCTGCACTTTTACGCCGACGCTGAGGACTGGCCCAGCCACAACGGCTCTGCTGCCGCTAATCCGGTCAGCGGCGATGGCAAGTTGCGATTTTTCGTCTGGGACCAGGAAATAGTCCTCGACAATCAAACCCTTGCCTCCTCCAGAATAGATAACACCAGCGGTGTCGGCAAAATCTTTCAGAACCTGCGAAAAAGCGCTGAGTTTCGCCTTCTTTTCGCCGACCGTGTCCAGAAACATTGTTTTAACGATGGAGCCCTCAATATCCCCAACTCGCAGAACCGCTACCTCGAAGCAGCCAATAGGATCGACAAGGCCATCGTTGCCGAATCTGCCCGCTGGGGCGATACAAAGATGAAAACGCCTTACAGCAATGCCCTCCCGATACCGAGTAATCCGAACAACCTCGACGATCCGTATTACCCAACGCCTCCGCACGGCCCCAACTATTATTTCACACGTGAGGATTCCTGGGTTCCGGAGCGGGATTGTGTTGTTAATCACTATATCCCGGAAATTCATAATATGGCTAACTCATCCGCCATTATCAAAGTTTTGCGCAGCAAGAATCCGAAACTTTTCCCCAGTATCGACGCCCCCGTTTTCAACGTAAACGGCACTTATAAATTCGGCGGCTACGTCTCTGCAAGCGACACGTTCACCATCACAGACCCCGGCGCATCCGGAGGAACTATCTACTACACAATCGACGGCAATGACCCTCGCACCCAATTTACAGGGGCCGTTTCCTCCACTGCTATTGCTTATTCCGGAGGCTTCAACATAAATCAAAGCACAAAACTTAAATCCCGGATTTATAAGAGCAGCACCAGTGAGTGGAGCACAGTCATCGAGGCGGTCTATGAAGTGGGCAACATCAGAGATTCTCTCCGCATCACAGAGATTATGTATCATCCAAATGATCCCAACGACCCCAATGACCCCGGCACTGAGTATGTCGAGTTGAAGAACACCGGCACTGGTACAATCAACCTGAACCGCGTGAAGTTTAACAAAGGCATCGATTTCACATTCGGCTCCAATATACTTACGGCGGATCAGTATATCCTTGTCGTAAAGAACAAAAATGCGTTCGAAGCAAAATACGGAACGGGTAAATACATCGCGGGCCAATATACCGGCTCCTTAGACAACGGCGGCGAAAGAATCCGATTAGACGACGCCCTGGGCAATCCAATACTGGATTTTGAATACAAAGACGGCTGGCGTTCTATTGTTGACGGTGATGGTTACTCTCTTACGATTATAGAGCCGACCAATCCGGACGTGAACAGCTGGGGCGAAAAAGAGTCTTGGCGGGCAAGCGCTTACGTGAACGGTTCTCCCGACACCGACGACTCCGGCATTATTCCCAATCCTGGTTCGATTGTGATTAATGAAGTTCTGGCTCATTCAGATGACAGCGCGCCCGACTGGATTGAGCTTTATAATACGACGGCTAATACGATTGATATCAGCGGCTGGTATCTGAGCGACAACGAGACAAACCCGCTGAAATATCGCTTCGCGGCAGGAACTGTTATCGCAGGACATGGGTATTGGATTGTTACCGAAACCGCGAATTTCGGCCAATTGGCAACCGACCCCGGCCGGCTTATTCCTTTCGCACTCAGCGAGAACGGCGAGATGGTCTGCCTGGCTTCGGCATTAGACTCCAATGATGTACTTACCGGTTATCGGGCAAAAGAGGATTTCGGAGCGTCTGATAGAGGTGTGTCATTGGGACGTCATTACAAGGCCAGCACCAATACGTATAATTTCGTGTCAATGGACCACAATACCTCAGGAGCGGCAAATGCGTATCCAAAGGTTGGACCGATTGTCATTACGGAAATAATGTATCACCCAAATTGGCCAGCGGGCGGAGCGTATGTCAATAACGAGTACGAATATATTGAACTTTATAATGCCGGTGGTTCACCTGTGACTCTTTACGATGCTGCGGAAAAGCAGCCGTGGAAATTTACAAATGGCATTGACTATACATTCGCAGGCCCGCCGAATGTGGTTGCGATACCGGCCGGGGGCAAGATTCTGGTTGTCAAAAATCCGACGGCATTTCGCTGGCGATACCCCAGTGTTCCTGTCGGCATCATCTACGGACCATACAGCGGCTGGCTGGCAAATGACGGCGAACAGCTTGAACTGAGCAAGCCGGGTGATACGGATGAATTCGGCGCCCGCCAATACATCCGTGTTGAACGGGTCGGCTACAGCGACGGTTCGCACCCCGGCGAGGACCCCGTTGAGCCTGACTTGTGGCCCATAGACGCCGACGGCGGCGGAAAATCGCTGGGCCGCAAAAATACGGCATTATATGGCAACGACCCGAATAATTGGCAGGCAATCACACCTACGCCGGGCACATAAACGCAGAAACCAAGCCCTGATTAGGTTGGTTTTTTGGGCGGCCAAAATTGCGTTTGACAGAAACAGATGGTGGTTCTATGCTTGATATGAAGGTGAAATAACACAAAAGGAGTGATTATGGAACTGCCGACAAAGAAGCTGTGCAAGATGTGCTGTATGGAGATTCCCGCCGGGGCAAAAAAATGTCCATACTGTCAGCACTGGCAAAAATCGTTTTTGGGTTTCTTGTGCCATCCGGCAACAGGAATTTTTGTTGCGTTGCTTGTTTACGGATTTCTTCTGGGATATGTGTTCAACAACATGTTTAATAAAGGCGAGTCATTTGCCAATTATTCCGATTCCATACAAGTGGTGGAATCGAAAATTCAGTTTGGGGAAAACCAATGCGGCCCCACAGTGGTGATTCTCGGGAAAGTGCATAACCTCAGTCCTCTCGGCTGGAAAGAAGTTGTATTTCACGCCGATATTTTTGACGCAGAGGGAAATCTTGTGGATATGGCGCAGGAGGAGAACTATTCTTATATTATCCCTGCCGGAGCAACTCAATCCTTCAAGATTTCTTTTAGACGGGAGTTTCCTCTCGAAAAATATGTAAAACACGAAATTAACGTCATTTCAGCCAAAGATGAACGCGCCGTTTTTTAAGAGCGGTGCATCTGTTGCTGACCTCTCAATATGCCATACCCAGGTTGGTCTGGATGCAGTCGCCCAGACGGTCGAAATTGGCGACCAGCCGACGTCGCTGCAGTTCCCGCCGGGCCTGCCCACGATACGGCTCCTGACCCAATACTGCCATCAGCATCAGATTCTCCACTCTCTCCAAAGCCAGCGTCTTACGGTCTAATGTTTTTTTGTTTTCCATAGCTGTTCCTTGCCATTTAATCCACACACATACTCTATACGTCACAAGGGTATTTTGGTTTGTTGCAATTAAAGAATAATGAGGCGGCGGTTAGGAAATGATTAAAACGGACGAGTTATGAAAGCCAAAACGACGAAGATTATTGCCAGAGGAGTTATTTTTGTGTCGCTGCTCGGTTTGTTGAGTTCCTGTGTCGCCAGACAGCAATCTCTCAAACGAGACAGGATATATCTGTGGCCCGAGCAGGCGCCATGGGCCAAAGGTACAGATGAAAAAGACAGACCTTCGCTGATGAGTTTTCCGGCCAAAGGCAGAAATACCGGTTGCGCCGTCATCATTTGTCCCGGCGGCGGGTATTCAGGGGTGGCAATAGAAAAGGAAGGGACGCCGACCGCCCAGTGGCTCAATGGCCTCGGTGTTTCGGCCTTTACTCTGGATTACCGCCACAACGGCAAAGGCTACCAGCACCCGGCCCCGCTATCCGACGCCCAGCGGGCCATCCGGCTGGTTCGCTATCGCGCCAAAGAGTGGGCCATCGACCCCAATCGCATCGGCATCATCTACGGACCATACAGCGGCGGGCTGGCAAATGACGGCGAACAGCTTGAACTGAGCAAACCGGGTGATACGGATGAATTCGGCGACCGCCAATACATCCGTGTTGAACGGGTCGGCTACAGCGACGGTTCGCACCCCGGCGAGGACTCCGTTGAGCCTGACTTGTGGCCCATAGACGCCGACGGCGGCAGAAAATCGCTGGGCCGCAAAAATACGGCATTATATGGCAACGACCCGAATAACTGGCAGGCAATTACGCCTACCCCGGGCACGTAAACTCAAAAACCCGATCCGGATTTGGCTGGTTTTGGGTTAAGTATAAGGTGTCAAGTATAAGAAACTATGAAAGCCAGATACTCTGGGGACGAACAGGTTATAATAGTCCCCATGTGCTCGTCATCGGGACGGCACAAAATTGACAAGATAAATAAAGAGTTTGTGAGTTTTTCAAAAAAACGAATTTTAGACTTGACAATCTACGGAAATGTCGCTGTGTTAATGTATGAATAATGAGGTTTGCCGAAAGGTTAGCGTCAGAGCGGTTCTGTCGCGTTTCGGAAGGTTTTGCAGGTGGCTCATGACTAAAAATTGGACACGAAGAGATTTTTTGCATTCGGCTGCAATCACCGCGGCGGGATTTGGATTGATGAACGGTTGTCAGGTTGCGGATCAAATGCCTGCGATGAAAAAACGTCCCAATCTGCTGTTTGTGTTTTCAGATCAGCAGTCACGGGATGCGCTCGGCTGTTACGGCAATAAGCAGATTATCACGCCCAATCTGGATCAACTGGCGCAGGATGGATTGCAGTTTGAGAATTGCGTATCCATCAGCCCGGTATGTACGCCGTTCCGTGCGATGCTAATGAGCGGTCAGCATCTGCTGTATAATGGCGCTTTGACCAACGACTGGCCCATGCTGGCCAATAACGGCAAAACTTTCGGTGAATGCCTGCGAGATGCGGGGTATAAAATGGGTTATATCGGTAAATGGCATTTGTATGGCGGGGATCGAAAACGTCCCATTCCGCCGGGCCCGATGCGATATGGATTCGACGGGACATTTTTAAGCAATAATTGCCATGTGGATTATCGTCCGGGCAAATGTTACTACTGGAATGACCAGGGCGAAAAGGTTTTTTTCAACGAATGGGAAGTTTACGGACAGACCCGTCAGGCTCTGGAATTTCTTGACCAGTGCAAAGATGACGAGCCGTTTGCGTTATTTGTCTCCTGGCATCCGCCGCATGACTGGGGTCAACAGCCCAACTCTACGGTCTATCGGTATGATTCGATGCCGGAATTAATGGCGATGTATGATCCTGAAAAAATCCAGCTGCGTCCGAATGTCAAAGACAGTCCCCAGGTACGCAAAGCCTATCATGGCTATTATGCGATGTGCAGCGGCGTGGATAAGGCGTTTGGCGAGCTGATGGATAAACTGCGCCAAAAGGGTATGGATGATAATACGCTGGTGGTCTTTACTTCCGACCACGGGGATAACCTGTCGTCTTACGGATATGCGATTGCCAAAGGCCATCCCGAAGACACCTCGTCGCGAATTCCGTTTTTGATGCGATGGCCGGCGGGATTGAAAATCCATCGCAAGTCCGATCTGCTGATTGGCTCGATGGATATGATGCCGACGGTTCTGGGCCTGATGGGCCTGGATATTCCAAAAGAAGTGCAGGGCAAAGACCTGTCTGATGCAATTCAAAAAGGGGATGACGATGCAGTGGATTCGCTGCCGATGTTTTTCTATTATCCGCACTGGGCAGGCGTTCGTACGAAAGATTTTACCTATGGACGCGGGCATATTAATCATTTTCGTGTTTTGCCGGACGGCAAACGCGAGCTTTTCAAAACTACCCTGGCCGCTCTTTACGACCGTCGAAATGACCCGCATCAACTGAATAATCTGTTCGGCAAAAAAAAGGCCGCTGCGCTTCAGGAAAAGATGGAAGCCCTGACGCAACAATGGCAGAAACACTTTGGCGACCCCGGGCTGCCGGTCGAAGAGATTGAAAAATATTATTGTTATCCGGATAAAAGCTTTCCGCAGGATACACGGGAAAAAGGCTTTCCCGGCAGGCCCATCGACGTTTTACGCAAGGCTGGACTGGCTTAAAACAGCGATTTATAGTGCTCGTAGTCGATCCGCCGCAGGCGGACCATTTAGGTTCACGCAACAACTTGCTGGGCAAAAATTCATCCCCCGAACAGATCAGGCAATTTTCCAACCACCTGCGGGTGACAAAAGATACCCCGCCGACATTTTTGATTCACGCCAATGATGACAAGGCCATGCCGCCGGAAAACAGCATTCTGTTTTATGAGGCCCTTCGCAAAGCTGGCGACCAGCCAGCGCCGCCGCAGTTCCCGCCGGGCCTGCCCGCGATACGGCTCCTGACCCAGCACCGCCATCAGCATCAAATTCTCCACCCGCTCCGAAACCAGCGTCTTGCGATCTAATGTTTTTTTGTTTTCCATAGCTGTTCCCTGCCATATAATCCACTCTTGTATTCTATACGTCACAAAGATATTATGGTTTGCTGCAATTAGAAGATAATGAGGCTGCGGTTAGAAAATGATTAAAACGGACAATTTAGGAAAGCCAAAACGATGAAGATTATTGCCAGAGGAGTTATTTTTATGTCGCTGCTCGGTTTGTTGTGTTCCTGTGCCGCCAAACAGCGGTCTCTTACACGAGACAAGATATATCTGTGGTCCGAGCAGGCGCCATGGGCCAAAGGTACAGATGAAAAAGACAGACCTTCGCTGATGAGTTTTCCGGCCAAAGGCAGAAATACCGGTTGCGCCGTCATCATTTGTCCCGGCGGCGGGTATTCAGGGGTGGCAATAGAAAAGGAAGGGACGCCGACCGCCCAGTGGCTCAATGGCCTCGGTGTTTCGGCCTTTATTCTGGATTACCGCCACAACGGCAAAGGCTACCAGCACCCGGCCCCGCTATCCGACGCCCAGCGGGCCATCCGGCTGGTTCGCTATCGCGCCAAAGAGTGGGCCATCGACCCCAATCGCATCGGCATTATCGGTTTTTCCGCCGGCGGACATCTGGCCTCGACGGCCGGGACGCATTTTCAAACCCCGGCATATGAGCCGCAGGATGAAATTGACAAAATCCGCTGCCGGCCGGATTTTATGGCGCTTATTTACCCGGTGATTACACTGGAAACGCCGTTTGCGCATACAGGCTCGCGCAACAACTTGCTTGGCAAAAACGCCTCCGCTGAACAAATCAGGCAATTTTCCAACCACCTTCGGGTGACAAAAGATACCCCGCCGACATTTTTGATTCACGCCAATGATGACAAAGGGGTGCCGGCGGAAAACAGCATTATGTTTTATGAAGCCCTTCGCAAGGCCCGCGTCCCCGCGGAAATGCACATTTATCTCAAAGGCGGCCACGGCTTCGGAATGAAAAAAGGCGTCGGCCCGGCCGAGGGATGGATTAATCTCTATGCCGACTGGCTAAAAACCGGCGGCTGGCTTGACGGTCAATAAACAAGCGAAAAATTATTACGCCGGCCCAGTCAGACATAAAATCCAGTACTTCGTGGCTCGCGTCTTATACGGCAGACCGGCCTCTTTCAACCGGCTTTCAAGAATCTGAAAATGCTTCTGATTCGCGATTATAGCCCAGGATTGAGGGCCGTGCGATTGTTGAATATCCCGAATCATTTCTTCCAAAGACTCATCTCCGTTATGCTCATCGTCTTTGCCCGGTGAAAAGACGTGTTTAAGATTGCCGTGAAGATAAAACTGCAGGCCGAAAAGTTTGGGTTCGTCAAAAGCGACAAATCGCGTAGCCGGCGTTTGAACCTCGCGACAAATCGCACAAACCGGTTTCATATCACTTCTGATAGGCAGATACGCCAGAACGCCTTTGACCGCGATAAGTATAAGACCGCTGATTAAAGCCATCCTGACAATAGGGCTGATTTTATAGTTGCTTTGCCGGATTCTTCTTGCCGTAACCAGCGAGATAACTGTGTAAAACGGCAGCACGTAAAAAATCAGCTTGCTTTTGGCGATAAAAAACAGGACCGCCGGCATTAACAGCAGAAGCAGCAGATTTTCGATGCGATTGGCGTCTCTATAATGGCGAAATTTAAGAATGTCCAATATCCGACTCATCCTTAAATCACGGACCAGAAAATACAACCATGGCCCGGCGCCAACAGTCAACGCCGGCAGGTACATCAGGAATGCTTTATACCACTCTGAATTCGGAGCCTCATGTCCTCTCAGATTTCCGGTGAACCGCCCCGTGAATTGTTCGTTGAGCAGAAAGGCGAATGTTCCCGACCGGCGAAGACACAACGTGATGTACCACGAGAATCCAACCGCCAAAAACAACAGGATACCTATCGGTGACAGGATGATTTTCGCCGGTTTTTTTTGAAGGATGTGCCACACCAGAACCGGGAAGAGAAAAACCAGACCCGCGGAGCCTTTGGTGAGAACCGCTATCCCGAAAAACAACCACATCCCCCAAATCCAAATCCGCTGTAAGTTGCCCGGCATTTCTTTGCATGCTTTCAGATAGCACAAAACCGCCGTGGCCACCCATAGTGTCAGTAGCGTATCGGTAGTCACAAAATAAGCGCCGATCACCGGAAACGGCGATGATGCGTAAATCAATCCCGCAATCAGGCCGCAGGTCTTATCCCACAGTATGGAACCAATAGCCGTCGCCACGAATACGGTTAAAACAAAAGCGATAGCATTATAAAGACGCGCGCCCCATTCATTGTCCCTCAGCAGTTCCAGACCGCCCGCGATGGCCCAGTAGGTCAGCGGTGGCTTGGTGAGATGAGGTCTATACCCCACCTGCGGCTCCACATAGTTGCCGGTTTCGACCATCTCCCGCGCACACTCTGCATATCGGCCCTCGGAACTCTCGTAGAGTCCTCGAGTGCCTTCAAAAGCAAACCCCGTTATTAAAGCGAGGGTCAGTACAAAAGTCAGAGATACTGTTTTAAGTGACATCGTATTTCTTAAGACCTTTACATTAAACGACTTAAATCTCGATTGCTGCGCCGAATAAAATTTATATGGGGTACATTCAAGCACTCTTAATAAATTTAGGCAAGAAATTTCTTTCTGTATGAACAAAAATACATCTTCAATATCGACTATGATTATGCTTTTTATTCGGCTATTGTGCTGTAATCCACTGAAAAAATCTTGACATAGATAAAAGTATTGAGTACTTTACAAAGCTCTTATCCGCCGGCGTGGGCGGGTATCCAGCGGGTTTGGTTCGGCTGGCAAGGTTTAGCCATAAGCGTAATTGTGGCGCAGTAATCTTGCGGAAGTCGAAATTTTCACGCTGGATCATAAAAAAATGTTTTTACAAATTGTGGAGGTACGTATCAGTGGATAAAGAACTGGCCCGTGAACTCATTAGTGCGGGCGTACATTTCGGTCATGCCGTCAGTCGCTGGAATCCCAAAATGAAGCCTTACATCTTCGGCAAGCGCGGCATGATTCATGTCATTGATGTCAAAGAAACGCTCAAAGGTCTGATTGTCGCCAGAAAACTCGTGGCCAATATCGTCGCCTCCGGCAAAGACGTGGTTTTTGTCGGCACCAAGCGGCAGGCCCAGAAATCCGTGCAGCGGGCCGCAGCCGCCTGCGGGATGCACTATGTCTCCCAGCGCTGGCTGGGCGGCACGCTCACCAATTTCCGCACGATTCGTTCCCGCGTTCAGCGGCTCGAAGAACTGGAAGGAATGCTGGCCGATGGGCGGATGGAAGCGGAGAGCAAAAAACAAGGCTCCCGTCTCAAACGCGAACTCAAGAAAATCACCGAAAACCTCAACGGTATCCGAAAAATGAATCGTCTCCCCGGCGCGGTGGTGGTGGTGGACGTTCGCAAGGAATATATTGCACTGCGTGAAGCCCGCAAACTCGGCGTTGTCACTATCGGTCTGATTGATACGGATGCCGACCCCGATACAGTGGATGTCGTTATCCCCGGCAATGACGACTCGCTCAAGGCCATCGAGATTATTTTATATGAACTGGCCCTCGGCTGTCAGGAAGGCAAGACGATGGTTAAACCGGAAGAAAGCTCGCCGCAGCCGCATCACGCCCGGCCGCGTTCCCGTCGCCGGGTTCTGGCCAGCGCCACGGATGCCGAACCGGCCGGTCAGGAAGCCGGAGCTTCCGCAGAGCCGACCGAAACCCAGACGCCGCAGTAAGTTTTACCGGGAATAAAACAATCGAACAAAAACGTGCAGCGCAAGCGGCACGATAAATCGGAAATGATTTGGGAGTAATTAACAATGGCGGAAATATCTGCTTCAGTTGTAATGAAGTTGCGAAAAATCAGTGGACAGGGCATGATGGACTGTAAGAAGGCCCTCGAAGATGCCGGCGGCGACATGGAAAAAGCGCTGGACATGCTTCGCAAGAAAGGCCTGGCGACAATGGCCAAGCGCGCCGACAGGGACACCTCGGAAGGCAAAGTGGTAAAAGCCCTCAGTCCTGATGGCAAAACGGCGATACTGGCGACATTGTGCTGCGAAACGGATTTTGTGTCTCGTAACGACGATTTTGTCGCGGCCTGTGGAACACTGGCTCAGGCGGCGTTGAATGCCGCCGCCGATCAGGGCGAAGAGGCGCTGCTGAATGAGGTAGTCAACGGCAAAAAAATCAGCGACATGGTTACCGAACTGGTCAGCAAAACCGGCGAAAAAACACAGATCGGCGACTATATTCGCTACCGGCTTTTCGGCCCCGGCGTCATCGGTTCGTATGTGCACTTTAATGACAAAGTCGGCGCGATGGTCGAAATCGAAACCTCCAACGACAACACCGCCGCCGCCGTCAAAACCGTCGCCGATGGAATCGCGATGCACGTCACCGCGATGAACCCCGTGGCCATGGACCGCAGTTCCGTGGACCCGGCCGTCATCGCCCGCGAACGCGAAATCGCCGCCGAGCAGGTCAAAGGCAAACCCGCCAATATGATCGAAAAAATCGTGGACGGCAAAATGGCAAAGTTTTTCAAGGAAAACTGCCTTGTGGATCAGCCGTTTGTCAAAGACGACAGCAAGACCATTTCGGAAGCCCTGACACAGGCGGCCAAGACCGCCGGCGGAACGGCAAAAATAAAACGAATTGTCCGGTTTGAAATCGGCTAAGATTCTGATATAATAAGGCAACCCAAAAACGGGTTGCCTTTTTTATTTGCATGGATAATGTTTATGACTAAATCGAATAAGTACAAGCGGATATTACTGAAATTATCAGGCGAAAGTTTCTGCAGGCCCGGCGGCTTCGGCATCGAAGGCGAGACGCTGGCCTCCATCGCCGAGCGCATCACCCGCATCTGCAAACTCGGCCCGCAGGTGGCCATTGTCGTCGGCGGCGGAAATTTCCTCCGCGGCGCCAATTTCTCACAGGCCAGTCATATCCCGCGCACTACCGCCGATTATATGGGAATGCTGGCCACTGTCATCAACGCCTGTGCGCTCCAGGAAACGCTCGAAAGCATGGGACAGCCCACACGGGTCTTGAGCGCCATTGAGGTCTCGTCCATTTGTGAACCCTTTATACGCCGCAGAGCCATACGTCATCTTGAAAAAGGACGCGTTATTATTCTGGCCGGCGGAACGGGAAATCCATTTTTCTCCACCGATACATGCGCGGCGCTGCGGGCCTCGGAACTGGGGGCTGATTTGATGATTAAGGCCACCAAGGTCGATGGCGTTTATACCGACGACCCGAAGAAAAACCCGAAGGCTAAAATGATGGAGAAAATCACCTATCAGGAAGTCCTGGAGCAGAACCTCAAGGTAATGGACCCGGCCGCTATCAGCCTGTGCCGGGAAAATAAAATCCCGATTGTAGTGCTGAATATCTTTATCGACGGCAATATCACACGGGCCTTTCGCGGCGAAAAGGTCGGCACGATGATTTCTGAATAACGGGTCTGAACCGCAGACCCGCTGGATATAGAGAAATTCTTTGATGGAGTGAAGATTATGTCTTCGAAGGCGATTTTGGCACAGCATGATAAAAATATGGAAAGAACGGTTGAGGTTCTTCGTAATGAACTTCGCAGCCTTCGCGGAGGCAGGGCCTCGCCGGGGCTGGTGGAACATCTGATGGTGGAATACTACGGCACGCCCACGCCGCTGAGGCAGCTTGCGACAATTGCCTGTCCCGAACCGGCCTCACTGGTCATTAAGCCGTTTGACGTCAGCTGTATCAAGGACATCGAGAAAGCTATCCGCGCCAGCGAACTGAGCCTGGCGCCGGTTGTCGAAAGCAAAATGATTCGCCTCAATATCCCCCCGCTGAGCGAGGAACGCAGAAAGCAAATCGTCAATCAGGTCAAACAGCTTGGCGAGCGGTCCAAGGTCAGCATCCGAAACATTCGCCGCGACGCCATCAAGCAGCTCGACGATGAGGAAGACGCAAAACGCATCACCGAAGATGACCGCGACAAGGGCAAAAAAGAAGCCGACGATATGACCAAAAAATACGCCGACCAGGTGGATCATATCGTTAAAGCCAAATCGGACGAAGTGATGACGAATTAAGCACCACGCGGCGGGGATTTCGCCGCACTGCATTTATTTATACTAAAATACCCGTCAAAAAAACGGATTGTATGGAAAGGACGGTTCGCGTATGACTACACAAACCGAACCCGGGGAAGATAATGAAAATAAAAAGCCCCGAAAACGTTCAAAAATAAAATGGATTCTCTGGAGTCTTGCCGGCGTTTTCGCGCTGTTTTTGCTGACGGTGCTGCTGCTGCCGACGTTGCTGTCAACGTCATTCGGCAAACAAATCCTTATCGCGCAGATTAATAAATCTGCGGACGGCACGGTCGAGATTAAAGACCTGTCCCTCGGCTGGTTTTCCGGCATGAAGCTCTCTGGCGTGAATTTCAAAGACAACGCGGGAACAGCGAGTTTTACCGTCGATGAAGTCAGCGGCAAACTGAGTCTCGGTTCTCTGCTGCGGGGCCGAATTGGGTTGACCGATGGCTTGATTGATAAGCCGTCAATGAAACTGCTCCTTACCGCCAAAACAGAAACGCCTTCTTCTTCCTTGTCGTCGTCTTCGCCGTCGTCCGCCGCGGCGGCTCCGAAAATGTCTGAATCATCCGGTTCTTCCGGCGGTTCGACGGTTATGCTGCCGCTGGATAAACTGACGCTTGAATTGCGCCAGGGCAATGCGGTCATTAAAACTGAACAGCCTCCGCAGACCCTCGAATTCAAAAACATCTCTACACAAGTCAATATCAATCCCGCCGGCCAGGCGTCAATAGTATCGCTGGCTTTGGCGGTGGCCCGAACGGGAAAGGAGGGCAATATCAAGGCCGGCGCCAATATCACGCCAAAAAAAACAATGATGCTCGAAGGCGCTTCCGGCGATATGCGGATGGAATTGGTCAACCTGAACCTGGAGGATTTCAAGCCGCTGCTGGCTCTGGCCGGACAAAAGATAGACATCGCGGGATTAGTCAACGCCCAGGCGGAGGTCAAACTGACCGACGGACAATTTGAAAAAATTCAGGCTGACGCGACCGTTGAAAATTTCAAACAGACCCTCGGCGGTAAAACGACGTCTTTGGATAAGCCTGTCAAAATCCAGGCACAGGCCGCAATGACCGACAAGGGATTGCGGGTGGATAATCTGAACGTGGATTCCTCTTTTTGTACCGCAACGTGCAAGGGTGATATGACGTCGCTGGCCTATCAGGCCAAGGCGGATCTGGCCGGCGTCCAGTCGTTCGCTTCGCAGTTCACCGATTTTGCCGGCTATACGCTGGCCGGGTCTTTGAATGCGTCCGGCACCGTGAGTATAAAAGAGGAAACCATTTCCGCCGCCGGACTTGCTGATTTTCAGAATCTGGTCGTCGCCAAAGGCGCCGACCGAATGCCCGCCACGGCATTGAAGGTCAATTATGACCTGACTCAGGATTCCGCGGCCCAGATGCTCAAGGCTGCTTCTATTTCCGTCGTCGCCGACGCCGGAACGATTGACTTGAAAGACCTTTCTCTCCCGCTGGACGAGCGGAAAATGACACAGCTTTCGGCGCAGGCGGATATCGCGATGGATTTGCAAAAGACATTGACCCTGGTCAAAGCCTTTGCCGCCGATGCGTTGCCGAAGGATTTGCTGCTGGCCGGCGCATTGCGTTCAAAGATGAACATACAGCCCAAAGACGGCCAAATTCAGTTTCGTACCGACAACACCACAATCCAGAATCTCGTTATCGGTCAGGTCGGCCAGACACCTTTTACGCAGGATACACTGACGCTGACCGCCGATGGTACGGCCAGTCCCGACATGAAAAACTACGCGGCCAACTTCGACCTTCAGGGCAAAAAGGCCCAGTCACTGATGCACTTTCAGGGGAATATCGCTCAAAAGGCCCGAAATGAACAGGCCGCAATAAACGGCAAAGTTCAGGCCGACTATGACTGGCGCGATTTAACCGCGATGGCAAAACCGTTCCTGCCGCAGAGGCTTTCAATGGAAGGCAAACGCAGCGACAAGATATCGTTCTCATCGGCATACCCGACGGCGCAGCCGGAAAAAATGGCTGCCAATCTCAACGCCGCCGCCGCCGTCGGTTTTGATAAGGCCGACTTCATGGGATTGAAATTCGGCCCGACGGAAATGAAACTGGATATCAAACAGGGTAAAGCGGCCATTGATCTCCCCGACGCCAACGTCAGCGGCGGCAAGGTGCGCTTCGCGGGGAATGTGGATTTCGCGGCAAAGCCCATGGCCCTGACGCTGCGAAAACCGATGCAGGTGGTGGAAAACGTCAAAATCGATGACGTCATCAGCGCCACTCTCCTGCAATATCTCAATCCGATGTTCGCACGCGGCAGCAATGTCAGCGGCACGGCCAATCTGACGTGCCAGACACTGGTCATTCCGCTGGCCGAAGGCACGCCGAATGATATTCTGCTGGATGGTTCCGTCGGACTGACCGATGTCAGGCTGCAAAGTCCGCTGCTGCAGATTATCGGTCAGGCTGCCGGAGGTGGAATGGATTTATTTTCCATCCCGGCGACGCCGTTCACCGTCAAAAAAGGTATTGTGCGATATGACGATATGGCGATGTATTTCGGTCAGAACTATGCTATTCATTTCCGCGGGGCGATTGGACTGGATAAACAATTGGATATGGAAGTTCAGATACCCTATAAGGAAACAAAATTAATGCTGCCATTGAGTGGAACGCTCGATAAACCGCACCTCGATATATCGAAAACACTGCAAAGACAAGGTGAAGAGGTAATCAAAGATATCATCCAGGACCAACTCAAAAATATTTTGAAATAACTGCTGGTGTAATCAAAAATAAGGAGTTACTTATGTTCGATAAATTTCGCTCGGACGACGCGGAAACAAACAAGGCGGTTTTGGTTTTTCGAGTTTTGCGGCAGTGCGGCCGCCTGCTGGTTCTAAATCGCTGCGGCACACAGGCCGCCGCGCTGGCGTATCACACGATGTTTGGTATCGTACCTCTGGCGATTGTAATATTGATGGTGTTTCAGATGTTTCCGGCCTCGAAGAATATGGGTGATAAAGTCAGGCAGCTTATTTATGAACAGTCCAATCTGACCAAAATTAGTTATCCTTCGGATACCCCCGGCGGCAAAGAGATTTCACTGGCGGCAAAAATAGATGAAATTACAGGCAGCTATATTTCCAATCTAAATACGGGCGCTATAACATTTATCGGCGGCCTGCTCACCATCTGGGCAGCGATCAGTCTGCTGACGACGATTGAAAAGGCGTTTAACTCCATCTGGGGCGTTCCAAAGTCTCGCGACATTCTGCATCGCACCATCAACTACTGGGCACTGCTGACACTGGGTCCATTACTGATAGGAGTGGGCGTATATTTGAGCGCAAAAAGCATGCAATATGCGTTTCCACATACGCATCAGGAATCTGATGTAAGGAGTCCTATCAGTAGCTCCGGTCCCAACGGTTTACAATATGCGTTTCCACCAAGCCATCAGGAATCTGATGTAAGGAGTCCCATCAGCAGCTCCGATCCCAACGGTTCACAATATGCGTTTTCACAGACGCTGCTACAAAGCGTTTTTAAGTACATCAAGCCTGTTTTCAGCTTTGCGCTGAGTATGATATTGATGTTTTTTCTGTACATGTTCATTCCCAACGCCAAAGTAAAACCCCGGTCTGCTTTGCTGGGGGCCGTGTTTGCAGCCATTTTCTGGACCGCGGCCAAGTATGGTTTTGGGATTTATGTCACCAAGGCATCTTACCAGTCGGTTTATGGGATTATGGGTTTAATCCCGCTGGCGGTGTTGTGGATTTATATTATCTGGTGGGTTGTGCTGATGGGCTTGCAGTTGACCTATGCGACGCAGCATGTGCATTCGCTCGAAAAAGCCGAAAAAATGGCTCGGCTGCGGGCCAAACAGACTAATTTCATCGCGACTGAACAGACAACTATCCAGATTATGCGGGAAGTTCTTCAGGCTTTCAACGACAAAGGCCGCAAGCCCATTATGCCTTCTGAAATCGCCGACGCCACGGCGCTGCCTGCCGATTTTATCGAACATATTCTCGAAAATCTGACCCGGGCGGATCTATTGTGCAAAACAACCGAACCGATTGTGGGTTTTGTACCTTCAACTGATGGTGCCAATATTACACTGGCCGATATCAGTATCGCCGTGGAAAAGTCGTCTTTTCAGACCCAAAACCCGAAATTGCGGCAGGTAATGGAACAGGTTCGCGCGGAGCTGGCAAAATTTAATCTCAAAGACATTTTATAATTTATTCGGCCATCAACGCGATAGCGCCATAAAGAAATTTTAAACCGAAGGCGGCCATGGCTATGCCGCAAAAGCCCAGAATCCACTTCTGATTCTTCACGCTCAAAATCGCCATACCGCCAAACGCCGTCAGCGATAAAATCGTCAGCCAGATTAAATCGCACGTCCAGTGAACCGCCGCGAAAATAACTATCGCATATAGGCCGAACCCCTTCGCCTGCAAAGCCAGATTCAGCCCCACCGTCGCCCACCAGAACAAAAAATACGGATTCGTCGCCGACAGCACAAGCCCCGTCAGCAGCGGCCCGGCCGACCGGCTCTTTTCCGCCCCCGGCCCCGACGCCGCCGGCTCACGAAACGTCATCGCCCCCAGATAAACCAGAAACGCCCCGCCGACAACCCCAATGCCGATTTTCGCCGCGTCGGTCTTCAATACCGTCCCCAGCCCCAATATCAGTATGAATATCAGCGGTATTTCCACAATCCCGTGTCCCACGGCCAGCCACACCCCCGCCCAGCGGTCGCGGCTGCCCTGCGCCAGCGTCGCCGCCGTCACCGCCCCCGGAGCCATCACCCCCGTCAGCGAAATCAAAATCACCTGCACCAGAAAAGAAATCATTCAATCGCTCGAATCATTAGTCTGCCGATATTTTTACGGGACACCCGGCACGCCATTCGCACCGCCCCGGCGCCGCCGAATAATTATACCTCGTTATCACGCCCCGGCAATGCGGCAGAGGGCGCAAAGGCGTTATTTTTGCTCTTTTTTCCCGGACTTCCGCCTTGACAGCAGGCCGCCTTGCCCGTAGGATTTCGACTTCGATGATAATTGGAACAGGAGACTCATTATGGAGACAAATGCAAGTTTAAGTGTGGAATATATTAACGGCGTGGCCGTCGCGGTCCCGACCGATTCTAAAATTCTCGACGAAGAACAAATTCAGTCGCTCGAAAAGACGCTGATGCCTTTGATTGAGCAGACCGCCGGAATGCGCCTGCTGATTGATTTTTCGAATGTGCAGTTTTTGACCAGCTCGGTGCTGGGCCTGCTGATTCGTTTCAACCGCCGGATTCTTCAGTCCGAAGGCCATCTGCGACTCTGTGCGATTGACCCGAAAATCCTCGAGATTTTCAAAATCACTCGACTCGATAAGGTATTTGAAATTTATAAGGACAGGGAACAGGCCCTCGAAGGGTTGTAAGAAACCACGGCATTATCTTTATCTGCTGGGCCCGCCTCTGTTCCGCGAAAGGTATCGCAAACAATGCAGTCCGGGACTGTCTATACCAAATCGTGCGTACTGCCGAACACAAAAAAGGCGGCGGCGCAGATATGCCGGGAGTTGCTCGGTGAAGTCAAGCGTCATCGCTTCGGCGAACAGGACATCTTCGCCATTCATCTGGCGCTTGAAGAAGCCCTGACCAACGCCGTCGATCACGGCAACCACGGCGACCCCGAAAAGACCGTCGCGATTGATTGCTTTATTACGCCCGAAAAATTCGACATCTCCATCACCGACCAGGGCAGCGGCTTCGACATCGAGAGCGTGCCCGACCCCCGGCAGGGCGAGAACCTCTACAAGACCGAAGGCCGGGGCGTACTGCTCATCCGCGCCTATATGGACGTCGTCGAATACAACACGCTCGGCAATTGCGTCCACCTCATCAAGTTTCGCGGCCAGGCCGTCCCGCACAAAATTTAGTGTCCAGCGGACAGCGTTCAGCGTACAGGTAAAGTTATCCACAAATGGGTTTGTTTGGGTTTGCTTTGATTTTGCGTTTTTGAGATTAGTCCTTTGCGTATAATGAGTTGTCGATTTTTGAATTGGGTTTGTTTTTCCAAAAAAACTTTTTGGACGGGATTTACAGGACAAACAGGACTCAGATTTTTTATTTTTACACGGAGTTTCCGCAGTTTTGTGAAGGCTGGCCGCATTTACTTTTCAAAGAACCACAAGGGCGGAAAAACGGCCCACTGTAATTACCCGCTACTTGCACAGCCGTGTCGAAAAGTCGTGATTTTTGGAGGGCGGAAAAGATGTAAGTCTTTATGGGAAAAGGGGTTAAAAATTTATGGAATTTTAGAAGATAGCAGGATAGTGCAATCGCAATACGTTTTATCTGGATAAAACGTATTGCGAATTGAGAATGCAGAATTTAGAATTGAGAAAATAAAGAATAAACAAGAAAATTTCAGGCGGGATAGGACTAATGGGTCTAATGGGGCTTATGGGTGGGGAATTGAGAATGCAGAATCAATACTGTCCCATTAACTTGAGACTGTTATGATATAACTATTTTAATTGCATGATATTACAGCAAAAAACAACTGTTATCGATTTGAACTGGCTATTATCCTACAGTGATATTTTACTGTCACTTG